>JAYUUC010000064.1:0-2440 GCA_043755105.1 Myxococcales bacterium | reverse complement strand
ATGAAGCAATCGTAGCGGTCCTCAGGAATGTGCTCCGGAGAAGCGAGGTCCGCGATCAGTGTGGCCTGCGGATTCGCCGGGTCGATGTCCAGGACATCGGCCTCGTCGACCCGCTCCATGCCATACCGTCGGGTGTAGCCCAGGTCCTTGACTTCGAGCACCCGCCCGCGCACGTCCGCCCGGTGCGAATCGAGGAAGCGTTCGATGTAATAGCGATCGACGGGAAGTCCGCGTTCGCGACCCCAGTAAGGGCTGCGCGGGGTCAGGTGCCTGAGCTCCCCGAAGTCGACCAGGGGCTGCTGTCGTTTGGCCAGCTCGGCTCGGACCGCCGCCGTTTCTCGCGTCAGGGCCTCGGAACGCTGCTCGGCAGCGAGCAGACGGGAAGTGAGGCTGCGGTGATAGTCCTGTTGCTGTTGCAGCAGTCGCTCGCGGGTCAGCAGTGCGTCGGCCGGGGAGGCCAAGATTGCCTGCTGATGTTTTTCACGCAGCCGGGCCTGGACCTCGCGGAAGGAATCCTGACCCAGGCTGCGGTGTGAACGCGACAGGTGTCGAACTCGAAATGCCAGCAGGGGTTCGGAGATGATCTCGCAGCGGGCACCCCGGGAGAGAGCGGTGAGCCAGAAATCGGTGTCCTCCTCGAAGGGGAAGCGCTCGTCGAACCCCCCGAGACGGTCCCAGAGCGTCCTCCGAATCAGGCAGGAAATCGGGAGCGCGCCCCGCTCTAGGTCAGCAGGCAGAGGCGTCCAGGTGGTATCCGCGCCCAGCTCCTGAAGGCCCGACGCCACGAAGTCCACCTCGGGAGAGGCGTCGAGCCGCCCCGCCATCGCCTGAAGCGCGTTGGGTTGAAGGAGGTCGTCCGCATCGAGGAAGAGCAGTGACGAGGGATGGGTTCTCGAGGCGCCGAGGTTGCGCGCCGCGGCCACCCCTCGGTGCTCGGCGCGAATCAGCTCCGTCCGGGGCCAGGAGGCACGCTCGAGCAATTCGCGGGTGTAGGGATCCGTCGACCCATCATCGACCACGACCAGCTGGTCCACTTCACGGGTTTGCCAGAAGACGCTCTGAACGGCCTGCTCCAGGGTTCTGCCCAGGTTGAAGCAGGGAATGACGACGGCAATCGAGATCACGCCTTGTCCTTTCGCTTCGCGAGCAGCGAGTAGGCGCGCCGGAGAGGCGAGGTCAGCTGCCAGCTCATCGAGTCGAGCAGCGCGGCGACCCGCGCTTCGGCTTCGACCAGGGCCTTCTCCAGTTCCTCGACCCGGCGAAACGAAGGGTGGGCCTCAGGCGGAAGGGGAGGAGGGCCGTCGAGGCGCCGGCGAAGCCGCTCGAGCTCCAAAATCTGGAAGGGAATTTTTTCGCCGACACATCCGTGCAGCTGGCGTTCGAGCGCGCGGTTGGCCCTCAACACCGCGCCGAGATCCTCTGCACGGCGTTCCAGGACTTCCGGCAAGTGAGCCCGGTAGCTCGCGGCGTGCTTGTTGAACAGGTACTGCATCAACTGGAGGTGCGCTTCTCCTTGCGTGCAGGTGGCACTCATCGAACCCCCGAGGCGACGGTAGTCGAACAGCACTTCCTGGAGGATGTGGCCCCGGCCTCCACGCTCGAGCAGCGAGATCCAGAGGTCCCAGTCCTCGTAGCCTTGAACCCCCATCCCGCCGTCCCAGCCGCCGACCTCGACCACCGGCTGTCGACGCACCAGCGCCGCTGTGTGGACGGTGTCTTCCGCGAGAAGCGCCGGCAAGTCGCACCGGTGCTGAACCCAGAGCCGGTCCTCGTCGCCGAACATCCGCAGCCAGGACGAGACGAACGTCAGCGCTGGGTCTGCGTCCAGCAAGGCAAGGGCTTTCTCGAAGAAGGTGGGATGAAGCCGATCGTCCGCATCCAGAGCGCAGATCACGGGCGCGCGGGCGAGCGAGAGCGCGAGGTTTCTGGCCGCTGCCAGCCCTCGATTGGGGGTGTGCACCACCTTCGTGCGCGGCGGAGCGTACGAGGTGAGGAGGTCGCGGGTGGCGGGGTCGGTCGAGCCGTCGTCCACGACGATCAGTTCAACGTCCTTCACCGTTTGCTGGAGGACGCTCTGGACCGCCTCGTCGAGGAAGGCGCCGTGGTTGTAACAGGGGATGAGAACGGAAACGCGAAGGGGGGCGCTCACCGCAGGGGCTCCTTTCAGCTACTCGGCGCCCAGGGTCGCCAGACGCTCGTAGAACGCGAGCTCGTTCTCCATCGTCCGCTCTTCCCAAGATGAAATCAGAGGAGTCAGCGGCCAGCTGCCCAGCTTCGGAAAGACCTTTCCGCCTGCGCCGAAACGCCGTGCTCTTGTCTCGAGCCCTTCGGCGGTTGCCGCGTCATGGGCATCGCCCGAGAGCGCCGCAGCGGTTCTGGCGATGAAGGCGCTCTGGGCCAAGTCCACCAGCCAATCGCCTTCGGAGATCTTCGAGGCCAT
>JAYUUC010000063.1:0-2449 GCA_043755105.1 Myxococcales bacterium | reverse complement strand
GACCGGGTGGAGGGTTGCCACGCTGGTCGCGCTCGTCGCTCTGGGCGCGGGGGTGCTTTTCTGGTTTCTCGGTCTGGGCGTGAATCCGTTTTCCCGGTGAAGGCGAAGAGCGGCGTAGAGCGGTTTCTGGGGCCGGGAGGCGCTTTGGCCAAGGCGTTGCCGGGCTATGAGCATCGTCCTTCCCAGCTGCAGCTGGCGCGGGCAGTCGAGGAGGCGTTCGACCAGCGCGGCTATCTGCTCGCCGAGGCAGGCACCGGCACCGGGAAGACCCTCGCGTACTTGCTCCCGGCGGCGCTCTCGGGAAAGAAGGTGGTCATCTCCACCGCGACCAAGACCCTTCAGGAGCAGATCTTCTTCAAGGACATTCCTCTGCTTCGCGAGCAGATGGGGTTGAAGTTCGAAGCCGCCTATCTCAAGGGCCGCGCCAATTATCTCTGTGCGCACCGGTTCGAGAGCTTCGACTCCAACCCGCAGTTCGTCACCCGGGACGAAGCCCAGCACTGGGACAAGCTGCGCGATTGGGCCCACCGGACCGAGACCGGAGACCGCGCCGAGGTGGACCTTCCCGAGGCCTTCCACACCTGGAAGCAGCTCTCGAGCACCTCGGAGAATTGCCTCGGCGCCCGCTGTCCTCTCTACGAGCCCTGCTTCGTCACCCGGACCCGGAGGCGCGCAGAGGAGGTGGACATCCTCGTCGTCAACCACCACCTCTTCTTCGCCGACCTCGCGATCCGCTCCCGCACCACCAACGCCTCGGGGGAAGGAGCGGGGGTGTTGCCCCGCTACGACGCAGTGGTGTTCGACGAAGCCCATGCAATCGAAGACGTGGCCACCGATTACTTTGGCTCGCAGGTCTCCAGCTTCCGGCTCGAGGAACTCTGCACCGACGCGCTCGCGGCGCTGGAGCAGGGCGATGCCCGGGCGGGAATGGTCTCGGCGATGGCGCTCTCGGTGCGGGGCAAGTCGGAGAGCTTCTTCCGCTCGGCGGGGGTGGCGCTGGGGCTGAAGTCTGGCCAGGGAGGGGTGCGGCTCGGCCCCGGCAGCTTTGCCCGGCTGCGCAGCGGGGTGGGCGAGCTGCTCGAGTCGCTGGCGGCGCTCTCCGCACTGACCGTGGCCGAGGACGAGCCGGAGCTCAGCTCGCTGTGCCGTCGCAGCTCGGAGATCGCCACCGACCTCGATTTCATTCACCGCGCCGAGTCGGTGGACCACGTCTACTGGGGCGAAGGGCGGGGTCGAGGCGTGTTCCTGCGCGCGGCGCCGATCGACGTCGCTGCCGAATTGCAGAAGCGGCTCTACCGCTCGGTGGACACGCTGGTGTTCACCTCGGCGACGCTGACCGCGCAGGGCAGCTTCGACTACTTCGCGCGGCGGATAGGTCTCGACCGTCAGGAAGGCGAGGACGACGGCTCGCCGGTGCGTCAGCTCTCGGTGGCCTCACCGTTCGACTTTTCTCGGCAGGCTGCGCTCTACCTTCCCACCCATTTGCCCGAGCCGAGCGCCCCCGGGTTCATCGAAGCCGCGGCGGAAGAGCTGCTCGCGCTCTGCGAGGTGACCGGCGGCCGCGCCTTCGCCCTGTTCACCTCGCTGCGAAACATGGAAGCGGTGCATGCCCTGGCGAAGGACCGGCTGCCGTACCAGGTGCTGCTCCAGGGCGAGCGGCCGAAGAGCGTGCTGCTCGAGGCGTTTCGTTCCGAGCCGTCGGTGCTGTTCGCCGCGCACAGCTTCTGGGAAGGGGTGGACGTGCCCGGCGCAGCGCTCTCGCTGGTGGTGATCGATCGGCTGCCCTTCGCTTCACCGGGCGACCCACTGGTGTCGGCGCGGGTGGACCAGCTGCGCGCGCGAGGAGAAGACCCCTTCGCGGGCTACCAGGTGCCCGAGGCGGCCATCGCGTTGCGCCAGGGGTTCGGGCGGTTGATCCGATCGTCGCAGGACCGGGGCATCGTGGCCCTGCTCGACCGACGGGTGACGACCAAGGGTTACGGGCGCGCGTTTTTGCAGAGCCTGCCGGCGGCGAAGCGGCTGCCCTCGATCGAGGCGCTGGGACGCTGGTTCTCTGCCGGCGGCTGAACGGAGCCGAACAGCACTGCCGCTACAGTTCCTTGGACATCAGCAGCCGAAGCTTGCCGCTCTTCTTCGAGACCACGGTGGCCACGGTGGTGAAGCCGGCCTTGCGGTAGAAACTGACCGCCGGAGAGTTGGCCGGGTCGACCCGCAGGGCAATCGTCTTCCGGTGCAGGTCCTTGGCCACCTGGAGTCCGTGCTCGAGCAGCATCATCCCGACCCCTTTGCGGCGCAGCTCGGGCTTGATCACGATGTTGCGCATGTACGCCGCGCCGGGCACCGGGCCATCGCGATCGATGGTGACGTAGCCGATGAGGTGGTTCTGCACCTTGCCGAACTGAATGAAGGGCCGAAGCTTGGTCAGGTTCTGGAGGCTCTCTTCTCCGGT
>JAYUUC010000062.1:0-7290 GCA_043755105.1 Myxococcales bacterium | reverse complement strand
GCTGCGGCCGTGGTATGTCCCAGCCCGGTGGCCTCCTCCACTTCCAGAGCGGCAGGTGCCGCGCGACACCGCCGGCGACCTCTCTGGCTGTTTGCGCTCACCCTGGGAACTGCGGGGGTGCTCGGCACCGTGCTCTATGCCGCCACCAGCTTGCCGTTCCTCGCCAGTCCTCAGGTCGCCGACCCGGTGTTCGGGGGTCAGAATTTTTGTCTGCTGCGCGCGCTCGGCACCCCGCGAATGGGGTTTGCGGTCTCCGCAGATGGAAGGCTGGCGGCCGGGTACGACGGGCGTCAGCTGGCGATCTGCGACCGGGGCAGCCTGCGTCACCGGGCGCGCCGGTTTTCGATTCCTGGGGTCACCAACGCCGCCTTCGACTTCAGCGGCCGGCTCTGGGTCTCGCAGGCCCAGGATCAGCGGACCGTGGCGGGAATCTGGCGGATCGACCCGGGAAAAGAGCCTGAACGGGTGGGGGACTTCGCTCCGGTGGCCTTGGTCGGGCACAGCCGGGGCGTGGCGCTGATCGAAGGGGCAGGCCGTCTGGTCTCCCTGGGCTCCGAGGGTGCGGTGCTGGGGTTTGCGCAGCTGCCCGTTCCGCTCGGGTCAGGGTCTCAGCTGTCGGCGGACGCCACGGGAGAATGGCTGGCCGTGGTGGCGCAAGGAGGGGTGCTGCTTTACGCCGCGGGCGATCTGTCGCCGTCGACCGCTCAGGCCCCTTGCGGGGTCGAATATATGTGGTGGAGCAAGTTGGCGGGCCGCGCGCTGCTCTCCTGTGCTCCGGAGGAGAGCTGGGCACTGAGCTGGCAGCCCGTTGCCGGAGCGAGCGAGCTTGCCGACGGTCGACCGCGGGTGCACTCGGTGCTGGTGCCCCTCACAGGCTCGTACGTCCAGAGCTGCGAGCAGCTTCCGTGCAGCGCTCCCTCCCCTCTTTGAGCCAGAACGGTCGAGCCCCTCGAGCCCGGCAAGCAAGAAGCGAAGGGGGGCTGCGGCCCTTTGCAGCGCTTCCTCCCCTGCAGTGCTACAGGAGTAGTCCCAGGCTGGCTGTCCTGCTTATCGTCGGGTACCCGTGATGGCCGAAGAGCTCGGCGAACGAGAAAAAGAAGTGCTCCGCGCGGTCGTGCAGGAGTTCATCTCGTCCGGAGATCCCGTGGGAAGCTCCCACCTGGCGCGCCGAGCGGAGTTCGACGTCTCGTCGGCGACGATGCGCAACGTGATGTCCGAGCTGGAAGAGCTCGGGTATCTCGAGAAGCCGCACACCTCTGCCGGACGGGTGCCGACCGATCGCGGGTACCGCTTCTATTGCGACACCTTGCTCAAGTTGAAGGACCCTGCGCCCAAGGACCGCGAGCTGATTGAACAGGGATTGGTGCAGAACGCCGGCCCGGATGAGGCGCTCAAGGAAGCGAGCCGGATGCTCCATTCGCTCACCCGCCATGCCGGGGTGGTGCTCACCCCACGCCCTTCGGCGATCGTCTTCGAGCGGCTGGAGTTCGTGCGGTTGAGAGAAGACCGGGTGCTCGCGATCCTGGTCGGTCAGAACGGACAGGTGCAGAACAAGCTGGTGCACGTCGACTTTCCGATCAGCGCCGACGAGCTGATCCATTCCACCCACTACCTCAACGAGCTGCTCCAGAAGAGCCGCTTCGAGGATGTGCGCGGCCGCATTCTTCAAGAGCTCGACCAGGACAAGGCCCAGTACGACGCGCTTGCCGCCAAGGCGCTCAAGCTCGGCGCCGCCGCCACCGACGTTCAGGGGCCCGAGCGGGTGTTGATCGAAGGCACCGGTTCGTTCCTCGACTCTCCCGAGTTCGCGGACGTGCAGCGAATGAAGGCGCTCTTCCGCGCGCTCGATGAGAAGGGGAAGCTGGTCTCACTGCTGGACCGGGTGCAGAAGGCGAACGAGATGCAGATCTTCATCGGCGCCGAGAGCGAGTTCTCCTCGGCCGGCGACGTGACGGTGATTGCCAGCCCCTACGGCATCGGAGAGCAGGTGCTGGGGACAGTGGGAGTGATCGGTCCGACCCGCATGAACTACAAGCGGGTGATTCCGCTGGTGAACTTCACTGCCCAGGTGCTGTCGAAGGTGCTCGAGCCAAAGTGAAGCGTGAGTCGTATGCCGCTGAGCAGCAACAGAAGCGCGTCCTCGACGAGACGCGAACCTCTCAGAGACCGAGCGAGTGATAGTCCTCGGTGAGCAGGTACCCGTCGCCCATGTGGGTCGCGCGGGCGAGGGCGTAGTCGTTCTGGAACCGAAACTCGGTGCTCGCCTGCTGGAGCAAGGCGGAGGCGAGGTACGCCGGCGAGCTGTCTGCGGGGGACTCCGCAGGCGCTCCGGCGTCGCGGGTGAGAGTCCGGGCGACCTCTTGAAACGCGGCGCTGACCTCTTCCGGTTGGTCCGCGCGCCGCTGGGTGGTGAGCGAGATCAGCGTGCCTCCTGCACCGAAGTTCAACCACAGGGTTTGCACGGCCAAGCCACCGAAGCTCGACGTCTCGCCGGGCGCCAGGGTCCCGGGGATACGGAGAGGCTCATTTCCAAGACTTATCCACCCCGTCCGAGCCGGGGTCGGGGAGAAGAAGCGTGCGGATAAGCACAATCGGCAGCCCGCCCTGGGCGACGAAGGCGTCGTGAAATTGCTTCAGCGTCGCGCCGGGGTGACTGGCGAGATAGTCGTCGCGCAGCTGCTGCACCTGGAGCTTTCCGAACGTGTAGTACAGGTAGGTAGGATCGAAGGCTCCGCGGCGGGCTTCGGCCAGCGCATTGGCCGGTTCCTGGTAGGCCTTCTGCTCGAACATCCGGGCGCCGTCTTCGATCGACATCCCCTGGGTGTGGAGCTTGACGCTGACCACGTAGCGCACGTCGCGGAGCAGCGCTTCCTGAAGCTGGGCGAGGTGAAAGCGCGGATCCCGAGCGCCAAAGCCCTGCTCGATCATCATCTGCTCGGCATAGTGGGCCCAGCCTTCGACGTTGCTGCTGGCGGACATCAGCTTGCGGGTCTTGGTGGGGTAGCGGGGAGCGTAGAGAAACTGGAGATAGTGACCGGGGTAGCACTCGTGAACGTTGATGTCCGAGGTCACCCAGGGGTTGAAGCTTCGCAGGTGCTCGTCCTTGTGGCTCGGGGTCCAGTCCGGCTCGACCGGGGTGACGTAGTAAAACGCTTCCTTGGCCACCGTCTCGTACGGACCGGGAGTGTCCATCGAGGCGAAGGTCCCCGAGCGGGCATAGGGCGGCGTCTCCTCTACCTGGGCGCGCACTTCGGACGGAACGGTGACCAGGTCCTTTTCGATCAGGAACTGGCGCGCCTGTTCCACCGACCGGCGGACCGACGGGATGAGGTCATCGGGGGTGGGGTGAACATCGGAGAGCGCGTGCATCACTTGCGCGGGGGTGAGCTTGGGGTTGATGCCCCGGGCCACCTCGATGAAGGCGGCGCCGTCGCGGGCAAGCTGAGCTTCGCCCCGGGCGAGCAGCTCAGGCAATGGAAGGTCGATCATCTCCTCGTACGCGAGCTTGGCGCGATAGGTCTGTTCTCCTAAAGCAAAGGTGCCGGTCGAACGGGGAAGCAGGTCGTGCTCGAGCCAGCGGGCGAAGTCGGCCGTCGCCTGGGTCGCCCCGGTGTTCGCGGCTTCGAAGTGGGCGAGCAAGGCGCTGTCCGCTGCTGCGGCTTGGCGCGCCCAGGGGGCGACAGAGTCCTTGAAGAAGCCGACCGAGCCCTTGGACATGGCGAGCGCAATTTCGGTGAACACCCGCGGCGGGTTGACGAGGTTGATGCGAGCGCTGGCGTAGACGGAGGGAATCTTCTCGAGCCGGACGATCATCGCTTCCAGCCGCTGCGCCGGCGGAGCGAAATTGCGCTTCATCAGTCCATCAACCGCCGAGCCGGGCAGCCCCGCGTAGTGCATCGGGTTGTTCTCGGCGGGCTTGATCACCTCGAAGCCGAGGAGGTCCGCGTGGAGGGCGTTGGAGAGCATCCGGGCGTCAATCGCCTGGTCAGGGGTGAGCGTGCCGCGTTGCAATGCGGCGAGCTCGTCGCTCAAGGCGTGGAGTTCGGCGATCCGCGCCGCCCTTCTCGCCTTGGAAAAATCCTCGAGTTGACGGTCGTAGGCGTGGAAGCCCAGCGAGGTGGCGGAAGAGGGCTCGAAGGCCAGGAGGGCCTCGAAGTAGCGGTCGACGAAGGCGTCGAAGCGGGCCGCTGGCCGATTCGAGGGGGGAACGGTGACGCACGAGGTCATCGCGAGGAGCAAGAACAAAGAGGTCTTCATGGCGCGCCGACCCTACTTCGAACCCAGAAGGCGATGCAGTGGGAAGAGCGGTTAGCGCAGCTTATCAAGTTCAGATGTCGAGTCGTGTCCCTCCCCACCGAAGTGAGGTCCTCATGCCTCGTGGCGCGTTAATGATGACACGCCCGCGGGGCAACCGATGACCCTCGAGGAAAAGCTCACCATCCTGGCAGATGCCGCCAAGTACGACGCCTCGTGTGCCAGCTCAGGTTCGAAGCGCGCCGCTCTGCCCGGCGGAATTGGAGCGACCGAGAAAGGCATCTGCCACAGCTACACGCCGGACGGTCGCTGCGTTTCGCTGCTCAAGATTCTGCTCACCAACCACTGCACCTACGACTGCCACTACTGCGTCAATCGCATTTCCAGCGACACCGCCCGGGCCAGCTTCACCCCCGAGGAAGTCGTTCGACTGACGCTCGACTTCTACAAGCGCAACTACATCGAAGGCCTGTTCCTGTCCTCGGGGATTCTTCGGAACAGCGACTACACGATGGAGCTGTGCATCGGCGTGGCGCGCTCCCTGCGGGAGGAGCACCGCTTCGGCGGCTACATCCACCTCAAGGCGGTGGCGGGGGCGTCTGCCGAGTTGCTGCTGAAGGCGGGCCGGTATGCCGATCGCATCTCGGCCAACATCGAGCTCCCGACCGAGCAGGACTTGAAAACACTCGCCCCGCAGAAGAGTCACCAGGCAATCACCACCTCGATGCAAGCGGTGGCCGAGCAAGTGGAGGAGACGCGGGAGGGCGCCCGAACTTCGAGAGCCAAACCGCCCCGGTTCGCTCCGTCCGGCCAGAGCACCCAGATGATCGTCGGCGCCACCGAGAGCAACGACCGCAGCGTGATGCTCACCGCGAGCTCGCTCTACGAGAAGTACAAGCTGAAGCGGGTGTACTACTCGGCCTATTCTCCGATTCCGTCCTCGGACCCCCGCCTTCCCGCCAAGGCGCCTCCGCTGGTGCGAGAGCATCGCCTGTACCAGGTGGATTGGCTGATTCGGTTCTACGGCTTCGACGTGAACGAGCTGGTGCCGGTCGAACACCCCGAGCTGTCGCTGGTGCTGGACCCCAAGCTGGCCTGGGCGCTGCGCCGCAAGGACCTGTTTCCGGTGGACCTCAACGTCGCCCCGCGAGAGCAGCTGCTCCGGGTGCCGGGCCTGGGGGTGAGGAGTGTGGATCGGTTGCTGAGCGCCCGACGATGGCAGCGGATTCGTCTGGCCGATCTTCGAAAACTCAGGGTGTCGCTGACGAAGGTCTCTCCGTTCGTCATCACCCAGGACCATCGGCCGGCGCGGCTGCTCGACGAGACTTTTCTGCCAGCCCCCGTGGTTCCGCTGCCGTCGCGTCAGCTCTCGCTGTTCGATGCCGCGGGCTGAGCCGATGCAGTTCTTGATCGTGGGCGAAACGCTTCAGGACTTTCGCGAGCTCGCTCTGCGGTTGATTGCGCAGCGGGTGTCGCCGCAGCACGTTCGACTGTATCCACAGCGCGAGGCCCAACCTTCCTTGCTGGAAACCCCGCTTCCGCTCGGACCGCTGGCGGCCCCGCTCAAGGTCAGTCGAACCTTTCTCGACCAGGCAGCCCACGCCGCCGCGCACCGAAGTCCGGATCGGTGGGACCTGCTCTACCGTCTGCTCTGGCGGGTGGCCAACGGCGAGCCGGGCGTGTTCAGCAAGAAGCTCGACGACGACGTCCGGCTGTTCGAGACGCGGGTGCGCGAGGTGCGGGACGACCTTCACAAAGGGGAGGCCTTCGTCCGCTTTCGCAAGGTGGAGACGGAAGGCGAGGAGCACTTCATCGCGTGGCACCGTCCTCTCCACCGGGTCCTTCCCTTTCTTGCTGCTTTTTTTCAGCGGAGGCTTCCGGGAATGTCGTGGAGCCTGCTCACCCCCGACGGGTCGGCGCACTGGAACCAGCGCGTCCTCACCTTCGGCCCGGGCGTCGCGCGCCACGAGGCGCCGACCGGAGAGGATGGGCTGGAGGCGTTGTGGCGGCGCTACTACGCCACCACTTTCAATCCGGCACGCGTCAACGTGTCGGCGATGCTCAAGGAGCTGCCGACGAAGTACTGGGCCACCTTGCCCGAGACGTCGCTGATTCCGGCGCTCCTGCTCGGGGCAGGTGCGCGGACGTCGACGATGACGCACGCCGAGCCCGAGCACTCCGCGTCGACGGACTGGCTTCCGGCGACACGGGAGCTGCCGGACCTCGCCGAGGCGGCCCGTCGCTGCGAGGCCTGTCCCCTGCATCTGCGGGCGACCCAGACTGTCTTCGGAGAAGGCCCCTCCACCGCGCGGCTGATGCTGGTAGGCGAACAGCCCGGCGATCAGGAGGATCTGGTGGGCCAGGCTTTCGTCGGGCCGGCGGGGAAGATGCTTGATGGCGCTCTCCTCGAGGCCGGAATCGAGCGGGCCAGCGTTTACCTCACCAACGCCGTAAAGCACTTCAAGTGGGAGGAGGGCGCGGGGAAGCGACGGATCCATGCGCGGCCCAATCGCCTCGAGGCGCTGGCGTGCAAAGGCTGGCTGACCGCAGAGGTCGAGGCGGTGCGCCCCGCGCTGATCGTCTGCCTCGGCGCCACCGCCGCGCAGGCGTTCCTCGGCCCGACGTTCAAGCTGCGGGTGAACCGGGGCCAAATCTTTCAGCTTCCGGGTCTCGGGCAGGTGCTGGTCACCCACCACCCGGCCGCGGTGCTGCGCGCAGATCCGTCCCATGCGACGCGGATGAATCAGGAGTTGATTGAAGACCTGCGGAAGGCTGCGGCGCTCACCGTTGCGGGTCTCTGAGACTGCTATCCTTCTTTCACGGTAACGCAACACGGACGATCACAATTCTCTAACGGACGCCGCACCCGTTCGTCCGAGCGTAGCTTCAGCGGAGTCGAGGGATCGCCAGTGCGCCCCCTCGACTCCGGGCCGTTGGCCCTACGCTCGGGGTAACCGGGGGAGGCCGCCGGTGATTAGCCTGCGGCAGCTGCCGTCTTCGCGCGCTGGATCAGGTAGCGAGCGAGTCGCTCAGAGA
>JAYUUC010000061.1:0-7303 GCA_043755105.1 Myxococcales bacterium | reverse complement strand
GAAGTTCCCCGACTCGCAGCGATTCCCGTCCTCGCGATGAGCGGCATCGGGCCCGAGCTGTCGACCATCGCGGCCGAGGGACACCTGCACAAGCCGCTCGACCTGGACAGCTTCCTGGTCACCGTGCAGAGGCTCTGCCGTGAGCCGTTGCCAGTTCTGCACTGAGCTTCGGTGAACGGACCGTGCTAGCCGTTCTGGAGACTGCGCCGCAAATCGTCGAGCTGGCTGCGAATCGAACCGTCGTAGACGACCGAACCCACCTGGGCAGAGACACCGCCGAGAAGCTTCGGATCGACGGAAGTCTCTATCACCACATTGCGCTGGGTGAGCCGCTCGAGAGACTGGGTCAGTCGCTGCACCGAATCAGCGGGAAGCGGAGACGCGCTGGTGACCTTGCCGCGCACCCTCCCGGCCTTCACATCCGCCTGGTCCCGGTAGAGACGGGCAATGTCCGGCAGGTACTGCATCCGATTCCGATCGACCAGCAATCGAAGGAAGTTGCCCAGTCCCGGGTCGGTGACCCCCGCCGCGGTCATCACGCCCTCGAGCACTCCAGTGCGCTGTGCCCGGTTGTAGGCGGGGTTGGTGAAGACGTCGGCGAGTTCCTTGTTGCCGAACGCCCCCTCGACGAACCCTGTGAGTTGCTGCAACACCTGGTCGGATTGAGCGCCAGCGACCTCGAGCAAGGCGCGGGCCCAGCGGCGGGCAATGGAGACGTTCACCATGGGGCCGCGAATAGCACGCACCCCCGGGGTCGGCAATTCGCTCGTTGCCGATGAATTGAACGGGCAGGCAGGCGGGCGCGCTCGAGCCCGACCCCCTTCACAGACCCCGGAACGATGCCCAATCTCCTCCCTCACCAGTAACAGCCAACAGGAGAACCACCATGGGCGAGCTGCTCGACAAGGCGAAGGGAAAGGTGAAGGAAGTGGCCGGTGCTGCAACGGGCAACCGAAGCCTCGAAGCCGAAGGGAAGGCAGACGAGGCGAAGGGTGCTGCCAAGGGAGCATTCGAGAGCGTCAAGCAGGGCGTGAAGGACGCCGTCAACGGGACTCCGAATCCGCGTCGGTAGGGCCTTCGCTTCCTCGAAAACCGCAGCCCGGGACTCAGGTTCCGGGCTATTTCTTGCCGGATCGCACAGGGCAGGTTGTGGACAGGTCAGAAAGGGATGGGCAGGAAAGAGCCGCCCCTTCGCCAGAGAATCACCGCGTGGAAACAGGCCCGCGCGCCTCGACCCTCAGGGCTCCGGGGACGGAACTTCCAGCGCCTTCAAAGCGACGCCGAGTCGCTCCTGGGTCTTCTTCTGACGGGTGCCTGTCGGCAGCTGATTCGCGACGACCATCGCCTGTTCGAGCGCCTCCGCCGCCGCCCGCTTGGATCCCCTCCGCAGCTGGATCTTGGCCCGGGTCTCGAGGACCTGAATTTTCCGCGGACCGTAGACGCGTGCCAGGGCTCGATCATTGGCGGCCAGAGCCATGGGGAGCCGATCGAGAGCGAGGTAGAGTGTCGCCAGCCGTGCCGGCGGGTTGTAGTCGCCGGGGAGGTCCCGTTCACTTTGTTCCAGGGCTGCAACCGCTCGGGCCGGGTCTTTGAGTCGGAGCGCCGCCGTCACTCGATGGGGATCGAACACGGCCCGGGCTTCAGCACTGGGGGCCCGGCCCGCCTCTGACTCGAGAAACGTGAGCCATTCGCGCAGGCGCTGCTGTTCGCCGGCGCCGTCGTGCCGGGAGGCCCGCGCATCGGCCGACAGCTCGTACAACGTAGAGCGATCATCGGCGAGCAACCCGGGGAGGCCCAGCGCCTCGTCCACCAGAGGTTCGAGGGCTGCCTGTTGCTCTGGCTGCGCGTCGAGCTCGAGCGCGCAACTCAGGCCCAGCGCTGCGGCGTTGGCGAAGGAGGGCCCTCGGGGCAGCGCCGGAACCCCTGCTCGCGCCGCTCGAGCACACTCGGCGGAACGGCCGGCACTGCTCAGGGCGGTGAGCAACGACTCCAGGGCCCGGGAACGTCGCGGCCAGTCCGAACCGCCGGCGTCCAGCGCTTGCCGATAGAGGTCGATGGACTCGTTCAACTTCCCTTGCCCGTAGCGTCGGTCGGCCTCGGCCAGCGTCGCAGTGGCGAGCGAGGCGTCTTCCTTCTGAAGCGCATGTCCGGCGTCCATCAGCAGTTGCTCGAGCTGGGGGACGGTGGCGCTTCCCAACCACTTCAGGGCCACGGTCTCCGCGCGAGGGTCGACCACCAGCAGCGTGGGGTAGCTGTCGATGGGAAACTTCTCGAGGAAGGAAGCGTTTTCCGGTCTCTCGGTGTCGACGCTGAGCCAGACGAACCGCCTGGCGTGCTTCGTGAGCCCCCGGTCAGTGAAGACGTAGGAGCGCATGAAGCGGCACGTGTGTCACCAGTTGGCCCAGGCCTCGACGAACAGCGGCACTCCCTTCGTCCGGGCGTCGGCGAGGGCGCGCACATAGTCGTTTTCGATGAACGGCAACGCGGAGGCTTCCGCTCGAGCCGGAGCCGGCGCGTGCAGCGGGCTGGAGGTTGCACAGCTCAACGCCACAGAGGAAAGCAGCAACAGGGCAGAGGTCCGCATGCTGCTGTTTTAACACCGCTCCGCCCCACCTGCTCGAGCAGGTTCAGCCGGCGACGTCGCCGTCCGGTCCGGCCACGGCGGGCGCCAGATTTTTTGGCAGCAACACCGTGAAGCAGGTCACGTCCGCAGCCGAAGTGACTTCAAGGGTGCCGCCGTGGGCTTCGACGATGTTCGAGGCGATGTACAGCCCTAGCCCGAAGCTCGAGGGATCGCTTCCGGCGGCAACGGTCCCGCCTTGCCGGAAGGGCTCGAACAGCCCCGGCAGTTCCTCGGCGGGGAACGTTCGGCTGCCGTTGCTGACCGAGAGGCCCGCCGAGTCGCCGCGCTGAAACAGCGAAATCTGCACCGGCGCTTCCGCAGGAACGCCGTGCTGAAGGGCATTGCCAATCAGGTGCATCGCCACCTGGGAAATACGCTCCGGGTCCCAGTGACCGCGAAGGTCGCCTTCGATGGACAAGCGCAGCTCCCGGCCTGGACGGGTGATTTCGAACTCCTGGATCACCGGCCCGACGATTTCCCGCAGGTCGACCACCTGGCGTTCGATCGGCACCCCCGAGCCGAGGCGAATGCGCGTGAAATCGAGCACGTCGGAGATCAGCCGGCCGATCCTCGAGGCGCTGGCGCCCATCTTCTGCGCCGTCTTCAAATGAACCTCGGGAAGGTCCTTCGCCCGCGAGAGGCTGCGGGCCCCCACGGTGATCGCCGTCAACGGGGTGCGGAGGTCCTGACCGAGAATGGCTAGAAAATGCTCCCGGGTTTTCTCCAGGTGGGCGCGCTCATCGGCGAGCCGCTTCTCGGAATCGATGTCGGTCGCCAAGCCGACCCACTTCTGCGGCGTCGAATCCGGGCCCAGTACTGGCGCGGCGCGCCCGAGGTGCCAGCGGTGAGTGGCGACGTTCGCGTGGAAGAGCCGAAACTGGAACTCGAAGGCCACGCGCCCTTCCACCCCCCTTTCCCAAAGGTCGAGCACGCGGGACAGATCTTCAGGGTGAACGCCACGGCGAAAGGCTTCGGCGGTCGGAGCGTCCGTGGGGAGACCCATCGCCTCGAGCCAGCGGGCATTGAGAAAATCGATCGTTCCCTGAGAGTCTGCGGTCCAGACCTTCTCCGGAAGTGCATCCGCGAGCGCGCGTTCCGCAGCGCGGGCCGATTCGAGGGAATCGAGGACCCCGGTCGCCGGGAAAGACTGCACCGCCCGGGGCTTCAACTGATTTCCGATGGCAGGGACATCCACGCGAAAATTATGTCAATTCACCTCTGATAGCCACAAAGCGGCCGGAGGAAGGGGACGCCCGAAGGTTGAAGGGCCCCTGGACATGCCCGGGCCGAACGGACTCGCCGACCTCGACGGGCGGCTCTGTGCTCAGGCGAAGAAGCGAAGGCCGGCACTGCGCAACAATCGCACCAGACGGAGCATCGGCAACCCCTGGACCCCGGTGCGATCACCGTCAAGCCGTTCGAGCAATGCCTGCCCCGCTGCCTCAACCCGGTAGCCCCCCGCGCAGCCTCGCCACTCTTCGAGGTCGAGGTAGCGCTCGAGTTCGTCCGGAGCGAGGGAAAAGAAATGAAGGCGGGCGAGGTCCAGCTCGCAGGCAAAGAAGCCCGGGCCCACCACGCACAGTCCGGTGGCGAGGGAGTGCTCGGCGCCGCTCAGGCGCTGGAGCTGATCCCGGGCCGCGGCGCGGTCGACCGGTTTGCCCAGCGCCTGGCCCGCCGCGATGGCCAGCTGGTCTGAACCAATCACCAGCGCCTCGGGAAAGCGGTTCCACACCGCCCGGGCCTTGCGCTCGGCGAGCAGGGTGACCGCTTCGGCGGGGGCAAGGATGGCCGGAAAATCCTCGTCCACGCCCGGGGCTTCCGCCCGATAAGGCACCTTCAAGCTGTCCATCAGGACACGCCGCGCGGGGGAGGTCGAAGCCAAGATCAACTCGCTGAACATGACTTCCGTCTGCCTCGGGGAATTCCTACGTTGTGCCGAAGACCGCCCGCCGCCGGAACAGGTGACCGATGAACGCCGTCAAGATCTACACCAAGACCCACTGCCCGTACTCGCTTCGCGCCAAGGCGCTGCTTCGGACCAAGGGCGTCCACTTCGAAGAGGTCGATATCCTTGAGTATCCCGAGCGCACCGACGAGATGGTGAGCGCGGCGGGAGGGGGGACGACGGTGCCGCAGATCTTCATCGCCGGAAAACACATCGGCGGCTCGGACGAGCTCGAGCAGCTGGACGACAAGGGCGAACTCGAGGGGCTGCTGGGAAGTCCCGACGACCGTCCCTACGCCTGACCGCCGCGGGGCTCGTCGCCCTTGTCGTCGATCAGCTTGTAGAGCGTCTTCCGGTCGACTTCGAGCAGCCGGGCGGCCTCGGACTTGTTGCCCCCCACCAGCTGGAGCACGTGGGTGGCGTAGCGCCGAGAGAGCTCGGCGAGACTGGGGGTATCGCCGGCGAGCCCGGTGAGCTTTTTCGGGGCATCGCCAATCGGCTCCGGAAAATCGGGAGGCCCGAGTACCCCGGTGACGTTGAGGGCCAGGGCCCGCGCGACCACGTTCTCGAGCTGGCGCACGTTCCCGGGCCAATCGTACGCAACCAGTCGGGACATCGCCTCCTCGCTGACCACCGGGCTGGCGCCGCCGCGGGCGTGGTTGGCGGAAAAGTGAGCCACCAGGGCGGGCACATCTTCGCGGCGGTCCCTCAGCGGTGGCAGGTGAAGGTGAACCACGTCGAGCCGGTAGAGCAGGTCCTCCCGGAAGCGGCCTTCCTTCACCAGCGCCGGCAAGTCCTTGTTGGTGGCGGCGGCGATGCGGACGTCGACCTTCACCGGGGTGCTTTCCCCGACGCGGCGAATCTCGTTCTCCTGGAGCGCCCGCAGCAGCTGGGACTGAATCTTGGGGCCGATGTCGCCGATCTCGTCGAGGAAGAGGGTGCCTCCGCTGGCCTCCTCGAAGAGCCCGCGGCGAGCCCCGGTCGCGCCGGTGAACGCCCCCCGGGCATGGCCAAAAAGCTCGCTCTCCATCAGAGACTCGGAAATTGCTCCGCAATCGACCGCGATGAACGGTCCGCCCGCCCTCAGGCTGCGCTGGTGGAGCGCCCGCGCCACCTGCTCCTTCCCGGTGCCCGTCTCACCGGTGATCAGCACCGGGACGTTGGTGGCCGCGGCCCGCGCCACCTGCTTGTAGACCTCGAGCAGTGCGGTGCTTCGTCCCACCAGGGAAGGCTGCCGCACCTGCTGCCGCAAGCTGCGGTTCTCGGCGACCAGACGCTTCTGCTCTAGCGCCCGGCGTGCCACCCGTTGAAGCGCATCGACGTCGAACGGCTTGGAAAGGTAGTCGAACGCTCCTTGCTGAATGCTGTCGAGCGCTCCTTCGATGTTGCCGTAGGCGGTCACCACCACCACCGGGGTCTCGGGCAACTGCTCCCGCACCGCCTGGAGAACCTCGAGGCCGTCGTTGGGGTTGGGCATCGCCATGTCGGTGAGCACGAGGTCGAACGGCTCTCGCCCCAGCGCGGCGATCGCCTCTGCCGCAGAGCGCGCCTCGGTGATCTGACCCAAAGGCGCGAGCAGCCTGCGCACCAGATCCCGGGCGTGGGAATCGTCATCGACAATCAACAGCTTGGGTCCGCTCACGTCATTGCCTCCGAGGGCCGAGCGCTGGTCTGACCGGCGCGGGCGGCCACCGCCACCAGCGGAAATCGGACCTGCACACCGGTGCCTTTGCCCTGCTCACTGTGCACGGTGATGGAACCGCCGTGCGCCTCGACCAACCTGCGGGTGGTGGCCATTCCCAACCCGTGTCCGGGCAGGTGATGAACCTCGGGGGCGCGGAAGAAGGGCTGAAAGAGTCGCCGCTTCGACTCCGCGCTCATCCCCACGCCGTTGTCCACCACCTCGAGCAGCGCCTCGCCCCTCTCGGCAACCACCCGCACCGATACCTTCGCCCCGGCGCTCCCGGCGGTGTATTTCACCGCATTGGACAGCAGGTTCTGGGCGATCGACTGGAGCAGCTGCGGCGGACACGCGACCCCGATGCCGAGCGAAATCTCCCGCTCCAGTTGCACCTGCTGGGCCTCGGCGCTCTGGCTGACTTCGAGAAGGATGGTGGAGACGGCGGTGTCCAGCTCGCCCACGGTCGGTTCACTGGGCTTGCCCGCGCGGCAAAAGCGGAGCAGCGCTTCGATCAATCCGGTCATCCTCCCCGCGCTCGACTCGGCCAGTGCGAGCAGTTCCTTCGCTTCGGGCGTCGACAAGGCCTGAGACTTGCGAATCAACGCCAGGTAGCCCTTCAAGGGGGAGAGCGGGCTGATCAGATCGTGGGCTACCCGGCTTGCGAAGGCATCGAGTTCCCGGTTGCGGCCGGCCAGCTCGGCCACCTGCTCGACGATGGTCTTTTCTTGCCGCCGCAGCACCGTGGTCACCTGCCAGCCCACCAGCAGGGAGATCAACACCGCGATCACCGCCACCGCCGCCCCGACTTCGGTGGCCTGAAAGCGCAGGTCCTCGAGGTTGCGCAGCAGCAGCGTGGTCTCGGCGGCGTTCTGCTTGGTCAGCTCGTTGGCGAGCTGGTCGAGGTCCCAGGTGATCGGCTTCACCTCTTCTTCAAGGTGCTTGCGGGCCCGTTCCGCTTCCTTTCGATTCGAGTAGCGGACCGCGGTGCGCACCTGATGAGCGAGCGCGTGCGAGGTCTCGGTGAAACGCTGGAAGGTGCCCGCCTCGCTCGAGG
>JAYUUC010000060.1:0-7313 GCA_043755105.1 Myxococcales bacterium | reverse complement strand
CGGGCACGCTTGGAACTCGCCTCTATTCGCCCGAATCTTCCTCTAGCAATTCCTGCAGCCGGTCGAGGTTCTGCTCGTTCGCGTTATCGACGAGGCCTCGCAACTTCGCTGCCATCTCGGGGCTCGCGAACTCCTGCACCCAGGACAGGTGGGTCTGCTCGCCGCGCGCAGTCAGGGTCACCGTGAGCTGAAACCGGGGCTCGCCGAGGTGGTCGATCACGACCCTTTCATCGGGCTTGAGCTCGCGGAAGACGCTCTCGTTCGGGTAGTCCGATCCATTGGGGGCGTGCATCACGTGGACCCACCGGCCTCCGGGCTTGAACTCGAATGTCTGGAAGGTGTTGGTGAAGCCGCTCGGCCCCCACCACTTCGCGAGGCGCTCGGGCTCCTCGAAGGCTGCGTAGACCTGAGGGGGCGAGGCCGACAGCATTCGTTCGGTGCTCACCGCCGACCGGGATTTCTTCGCCGCCGAGCGGGGCTCACCCTTCTCGTCCATGCCCCGCTTCGCCTTGCTCGGCGATTCATTTTCCATCGGAGCCACCGGCCCGAGCGCTCGTTCGAGCGCAGCGAACTCTTCGCTGGAGAGCGTCTCGGCCCTTCGCATCGAATCGATGCCGGCACGCTCGAGTGCCGAGGCGAGCTCCGCCGGGGTGGCCAGCGTCTTGTCGGACTTGAGTGAGTTGAGCAGCGTCTTTCTGCGCTGCGCGAAGCCCGCCTTCACCACCCGGCGGAAGCGGGCATCGCTCACCACCTCGGCGCGGGGCTGCTGTAGCCGGGTCAGCCTCACCACCGCCGAGTCCACCTTCGGCGGCGGATGAAACCTGGAGGCATCGAGAGTGAACAGGTGTTCAATCTCGAAGTAGAGCCCGAGCAGCACGGTGAGCAGCCCGTAGTCACGGTTCCCCGGCTCGGCGGCGAGGCGCACCACCACCTCTTTTTGCAGCGTGAACACCGCTCGCGACACCGTGCGGTGCTGGTCGAGCAGCTCGAACAGAATCGAGCTGGAGAGATGGTAGGGCAGGTTCCCTGCCACCGCGACCTCCGCAGCACCCGCGGCCTCGGCGAACGAGAGCTCGGCAGCGTTCGCCGCAAGCACGGTGAGCCGCTCGAGCTTCAGCTCTTCGAGGATCTTCACCAGGTCGCGGTCGCGCTCCACCGCGATGACCTGGGCTCCGGTCTCGAGCAGAAAGCGGGTCAGGTGCCCGAGCCCCGCTCCGAGTTCCACCACCGGTTCGCCCGGCTTCAGCTCGAGCGCGTCACAGATTCGCGAGAGCGCATCTTCATCGCCGAGGAAATTCTGACCCCAGCTGTGCTTCGGCTTCAGCCCGTGCCGGCGAAGTATTTCGGAAGGAGAGAGCGTCACTCAGAGCCTCCAGGCGGCATCGGCGTTGAGGGTGAGGTCAGAGGTCACTCCCCGGCGGAGCGCGTGGTACCCCGCGACGGCGATCATCGCCCCGTTGTCGGTGCACAGCTTCGCGGGAGGGAGATACAGCTTCAACCCTCGGTCGTCGGCGCGTTCCTGAGCCAGCGCGCGGAGCCGCGAGTTGGCGGCGACGCCTCCGCACACGACGAGCTGAGTCGCTCCGGCGGCGCGGGCAGCGGCCACCAGCTTGGCGGTGAGCACGTCGGCCACCGCCTCTTGAAAGGACGCGCAGAGATCGAACAGCGCTTGCCCGGTGGGCAGGCCATGCTTGCGGAGGTGGTTCTGCACCGAAGTCTTCAGGCCCGAGAACGACCACTCGATGCGGGTCCGCTCGGGAAGCGCTCGGGGAAAGCGGATCGCCTCGGGGTCTCCCCGCTGGGCGAGCTCGTCGATCGGCTGGCCCCCCGGGTACGGCAACCCGAGCAGCTTGGCCACCTTGTCGTAGGCTTCGCCCGCAGCGTCGTCGCGGGTGGTGCCCACCAGCCGATAGCGGCCGTAATCCTGGACGTCGTAGACGCTGGTGTGGCCGCCCGAGACCACCAGCCCGAAGAAGGGCGGCTCGGGAGCGTCGGGCGCCAGCCGCACCGCGAGGAGGTGCCCCTCGAGATGGTTGACCCCGACGAAGGGAAGCCCGCGCGCCATCGCCAGGGCCTTGGCGACCTGCACCCCGACCAGCAGCGCGCCGACCAGGCCTGGTCCCGAGGTGACCGCGATTTCATCGACGTCGTCGAGCGACTTTCCCGCCCGCGAGAGCGCTTCGTCGATCACCGGCATCACTTGAACGACGTGGTTGCGGCTCGCCAGCTCGGGCACCACCCCACCCCACCGACGGTGGATGTCGATCTGGGTCGAGACCACGTCAGACAGCACCCGGCGGCCGTCTTCCACCACCGCGGCCGCGGTCTCGTCGCAGGAAGTCTCCAGTCCCAGGGTGAGCATTGGAGCGGGTCAATGACCTAGAACCGGCCCTCAGCGCAAGCCGTTCTGCTGACGGGGACGGGTTCGCCGCTACTGCCCGCCTGCCTTGAGCATCGACCGAATCTCTTCGGCCGAGGCGCCCGACGGGTCGAGCAGGAGGTATTTCTTGTAGGCGACGAACGCCTGCGATTCCTTGCCGGTGTTCTGGTACGCCATCCCCAGCGACAGCCACGCGCGAGGGTTCGCCTCGTCGGCCTTGACCGCGTCTTCGAGCAGCCGGACCGCTTCCTTGTAGCTGGTGTCGCTCATCACCAAAGCGATGCCCACCCCGGCCTTGGCCTCTGCCGAGTCGGGCTTGAGCGCCAGCGCCTTGCGGTAGCTCTGCAACGCAGACTTGAACTTGTCGCCCTCGAGCGAAAGCTTGGCCTGCTTCACCAGCTTGGCGTACTGCGCGTCCGGGTCCGCAGGGGACTGATCGATCGCAGGCTTGGGCGGAGGAACCGGCGCTTCGGCCACCTTCTTCGGCTCGGGAGGCGGAACCTTGACCCCCGCGGCAGGGGTCGGGGGAGGTTCCACAGGAGCCGCAACAGGGGCGAGCGTTGTTGGCGGCTGCTGCTTCGCCTCGACGACGGGCGTTGGCGTTGGCGTTGGCTTTTCCACCACGGCCTTCGGCGGGTCCAGGTCGGGTGCCGCAGAAGCCGCAGGCTCGGGTGTTACCGCCACCCTGGGCTGGGGAACCGGCACCGGAGCAGGCGAGGCATTGGAGCGGGAATAGAGGAAAGCCCCCCCCGCGACCACGACCACGACCAGCCCGAGAACAGCGTAGAGAACCCCTTTCCCTCCTCGGCTGGGAGTGCTCACCAGGTCAGCGGGCGTGAGCTCTTCGGTCTTCTCGCGCAGGTGGCTCGGAGGCGGTTCCGGAGGACCGCCACGAAATTCGGAGGAAGGCTCGGGCAACTGCCGCGGCGGAAACTGGGGGAGGGAGAAAGGCTCCGGCGCGGTCGCCGAGGGGCTCGGCGGGGGAAGGGGCGGAAGCACCACCGGCTCGAGGGCCGCTCCGCCAAAGACCGGAAGCCGGGCCGGCACCGGCGCCGCCGTCTCGGTCGGAGCGTTCTGCGCCTCCCCGTTCGAACGGTTGGGCGCGGGCGACCAGCTGCGCACCGGGCCCCAGGTCGAGGAAGAGCCCAGCCCTTCCGGCTCGATCTCCTTCCAGTGCTCGAGCAGCGTGCTTCGCCGCCGCTCCACTTCGCGGGTGGGCGGCGCGACCAGGAACTGGGACTCCCGGGTCTGCTGCGCGGGAGGGAGCGGGGAAGCAATCGGGGTCGGCTCTTCTGGCTTTCGGCCCTTGTTGAAGAGGATGACGTTCGCGGGAGCGGCTCCGCTCACCAGGGAGTTGGGGGAGATCGCCGGCGCCACCGAGGCGGGAGTCAATTCCGGATTCACTGCCACGGCCGGAGGCGCCACCCGCTCTACCGGGGTGAGTCCTGGAGGCGCCGCGGCGACGACCGGAGCCGAAGGTTCAGGAGACGCTTGCAGCGGGGAGGTAAGTTCTGGCTCCGACGCAGGTGCGGCCGCCGCCTCAGCTGGTTTCGCGGCCGGGGGCGGGGTGACGTTGAGCCACTGCTCGATGCCGGGTTTGACCACCGGTTCTTCCGCCGGGGCCGAACCGACCTCGCGAATCAGCCCTTCGAAATAGAGCTTGCTGATGATGCCCAGCGCGGCGAGGTCTTCAAAGTCGGAGTCGTCGACCACCCTCGACAAGGTTCGCGAACCGTCGAAGAGCCGAAGCAACCCGTTGACCTCGTCGGGGATCTCCGAGAGCCGATCGGCGAGCTGGTAGTAGTCGATCTCGAACACCGTCTCCAGAGGAGGCAGCTGCTCGAGCATGCGGCCCCATTCGTCGAGGCGGCGCATGCCTTCCATCAGCAGGCCCTGCGTCGAGACTTCGATCCGCTCGGGCCGATCGATCGGCACGAATTGCACCTCGAAGGTCCCTTCGAAGGTGTTGAGCAGTCGGTAGAAGGCGTTCTCTCCCTTGAGGCGGCCGAGCTCGGCGTCCATCACCTTCCCTTCCCGGAAGTAGACGATGCCTGAGCGCTCGCCTTCGAACTTGATGCTCCCGGTCTTCCGACCCATCTCGAAGGTCTGGACCAGGTCGACCACCCCCATGTCCGACAGGCTGCCCGAGAAGCCGCCCTTGGTTTCCTTCTTTTCGATCCTCTCCTTTTCGGCCTTCTGGAGGATCATCTTCACGCGGGTGACGATCTCTTTGATGTAGATCGGCTTGGTGAGGTAGTCGTCGCCTCCCAGCTCGAGCCCGCGGACCTTGAACTCGACTGACTTCTGGTTGGTCAGAAAGACGAACGGGATCTGAGCGAAGCGGTCGTCGCTCTTGAGCGCCTTGCAGAGCTCGAAGCCGTCCATCTCGGGCATCTTGGTATCGGAGAGGACCAGGTCCGGCGGGCTGATCTGTACTTTCTCGAGCGCGTCCTTGCCGTGGATCGCGGTGGTGACGGAGAAGCCAGCCTTCTTGAGGCTGACCTCCATGACGCGCAGACTTTTGGCGTCTCCATCGACGAGCAAGAGGTGCTGCTTGGCCACTGGGGGGTGCCTTTCGAACCGCTACGGGCTTCAATGATCAGGCCCGGGTGCGAAGGCTGTCAACGTTTCGGGCCTCGTCCCAAAGCTTGACACCCTCCCGGGTGCCGGTCTGTTGTCGCAGGATGGGCGACAACCAGAGACGGGCGACGCGAAAGCCGCTGCAGGTGGAGTTCCGGGGCAAAGATTCCGAGGGCGTCGGGCAGCTGTTCTTCGAGGGCGAAGACCTCTCTACCGGGGGTGCGTTTCTGAAGAGCGAGCTCCTCTTCGAAGTGGGTGACCGCCTGTCGCTGGAGTTTCAGCTCCCCGGGGGCACCCGTGTATTGCGGGTACAATCGCAGGTGGTGTGGGTGCGAAGCTTTCCCCGGGGAGACGAAGCCGGGGGCATGGGGGTTCAGTTCGTGGGAACCAACGACGAGGACTCGCGCACCCTCAACCTCTTCCTTGGCACCTAGCGGAAGAACCCTTTCTTCGGTTCCTTCTTCTTGCGCATCTCGATCAACCGCAGCTCCTGGTTCGCTTCCGGATGTTTGGGGTTGATGCGGATGGCATCACGGAAGTGGCGCTCGGCCCGGTCGATGTCTGACTCCACCCGCGCAATCACGCCCAGTTGATAGTGGGCCCGGTCGCAGCGGGGATCGAGCTTGAGCGCGTCGGTCATCAACTGCTTGGCGCGGCCAGCCTCCTGCTTGCGGGCCGGGTCCATGTAGAGCGCCCAGGCACTACCCGCCAGGTAGTTGGCCTTCTTGTCGACGAGGTAGGCCTCCTGGAAGAGCTCTTCGGAGGCGACGAATTCGTGCTTGCGGAAGTGCTGTTCGGCCTTGCGGGCGAGCTCCGTTGCTTCCTGGCCAGCGCCGCCGGAATTCACGACCTGGGATTCTCCCTGCTTCGCCATGGCGAGGACGTAAGCCTTGCGCTTGGCGTCGTCGTAGAGGACGTCGTAGGCCTCGCGAATCGCCTCGAACACGGCGGTCATCTGCGCCGACAGCGAGGAGAGCGAAGGAGGCAGCCGGTCGGGATGGAAGATTTTCGCCAGGGTGAGGAACGCTGCTTTCACCTGCTCTCGGGTCGCGGTGGTCTCGAGGCTGAGGACGGCGAAGTGATCCTTTTTCGCCTTCACGTCCTGGAATCGGCGCTCGATCTGTGAGGTGAGGCGGGCATCGTCCGAGCCGGCACGCTCCACCGGCGCGACGGGCTGGGGAGGGGGCGGAGCCATGTCCGGCGCGGCGGGTGAGAGAACCGGAACGGGAGCGCCCCCCGGGCGGGCGCCGAGATTTTCCATGCCTCGCCGGAGCAACCGCTGGCGCCGTTGGCGCGAGGCCTCCGCCGGGTCTTTGGGATCGCTCAACGAGTCCTCGAGGGGGGAGTCGCCCGTCGCATCAGGGCTCAGGCTGAAAGTCGCAGGTGCGGTCGACCCGGTCAACGGGCTCGCAGGAGGGGGCGGGCTTTCCCCGAACGTCGCTTCGAGCGAAGCCGGCGAAAAGTCGAGCTCATCGACCCGCCAGGGTTCAGGTGTGGGAGGAGCGGCAAGTTCGGGCGATGGGGTCAACGGTGGGTGCGGGGTGGCTGGAGCGGACGTCCACAAGCTGGGGGCCACCGGCAGCTCTTGGATCACGGCTTCGAACTCGGGCACTTCAGGCTCGGAGTTCGAATGGATAAAGACCGCGGCCGGTGGGGCCTCCGGGGGTCCCGAGGGTGGAGTTTCCGAGGAAGAGGGTTCGCCGCTCAGCCATTCGTCGGTCTCGGCGGGGCGCGCCCTGCGGAGGGCCTCTTCCATTTCGCGGACCAGCGCTTCCTGCGCGCGTTGACGTGCCGAACCTAGCTGGGCGGATTCCGCCGGGCCTCCTTGAGCAAGTTCGGCGGGAGAGGTAGCCGGGGGTCGCCCGCGAAGATTGACCGGCGGCCACTCGGGGCTAGGGGTCCAGAGAGAGGGAGGTTCGGCGACCGCGGTCTCGGGTTCCTGAAGTGCGGGCCCGGGGACCTCGGCAGCAAAGGCGGTGTCGAAACTGGTGAGGGGGTCACCGGGAGAGTTTGACCAGAGGCTGGGGACTGCAGCGGGCATCGAAGGTGTCGCGGCGGAGCCCACCGCTACGGCCCAGGAATCCGCTTCGGTCAGCTCCAGCTCGACCGCGGGCTTCAGCTGCGAGCTGAAGTCGGTCTCGGACGAAGGGTCAAGTAGAGAGGAGTGGGTACGCTGGGTGAGCAGAACCGGTGCATCGGAGCCCGGATCCGAGTCCAGCTGATCCGACCAGGAAAGCTCTCCAACCAACGGGTCTTGTGCGCCAGTCGATGGCGGAGCTGGGTGAGTGGATTCCCCGGGGGATGGATCGAATTGATCGAAAAAGCTGGTGTTCGAGGGGGGGTGGGACTGGGC
>JAYUUC010000059.1:0-2464 GCA_043755105.1 Myxococcales bacterium | reverse complement strand
GTGCTCATCCTCGCCGCGCACCTGCTGCTGGTGCGGCTCATCGGCCGGCCCATCGAGACGCTCGCCCGCGCCATGAGCGAAGTCGAGCGAGGCAATCTGGAAGCCACCGCCGAGCTGCCCGGACAGGACGAGATTGGCCGGCTCGCCCGCGGCTTCAACACCATGCTCAGCCGCATCCGGGGCTTCAACTCCGAGCTGACCACGCGCATCAACGAGGCCGTGGCCGACGTGGCCCAGAAGAACCGCGCGCTCGCCGAGCTCAACGACCTGCTCGTCGCCGCCCAGCGCGACCTGACCGCCAAGGAGCGCCTGGCCGCGCTGGGCCAGCTCTCGGGCACGCTCGCACACGAGCTGGGAAATCCGCTCAACGTCATCTCGGGCAACCTGCAGCTGCTCGTCCGCACCCCGCAGCTGCCGGGCGACGTGAAGGACGAGCTCACCCAGCTCCAGGACGAGGTGACCCGCATGACGGGCATCATCCGGCGCTTCCTCGACTCCACCCGCGGCCTCAAGCCCGAGCCCCAGCGCGTCAACCTGAAGACCCTCATCACCGAGGCGCTCGACGTCTCCATCTCGGCCGAAGGGCGCGCTCGCTTGGAGGTGAAGACCCAGGTCGAGGAGGGCCTCGACGGCGTCGAGCTCGACCCGGGCCTGGTCCGCCACGTGCTCTCCAACTTCATCGCCAACGCCGTCGACGCCATGCCCCAGGGCGGCAAGCTCACCGTGGGCGCTCGCCGCGAAGGGTCGGACCTGGCGCTCTTCGTCGCCGACTCCGGCGAGGGCATCAGCGCCGAGGCCCGCAAGCACATCTTCGAGCCCTTCTTCACCACCAAGCCCCGCGGCAAGGGCACCGGCCTGGGCCTCAGCATCTGCCGCGAGATCTCGCTGGCCCTGAAGGGCCACATTGACGTCCAGTCCGCGCCCGGCCAGGGCTCGAGCTTCATCCTCATGCTCCCGTGGCCAGCCACGCAGCCGCGCTTGCAAGCCGCGCCCCAGACAGCGATAGCCTTTGGCGTCTGAAGTTCGGACTGCCTATTCGGTTTTCGGGGGAGGCGTTTCGGGAGAAAAGTGTGGCTCAGGTCGGACTCGAACCGACTACCTGCGGATTATGAGACCGCCGCTCTAACCAGATGAGCTACTGAGCCATGCTGTGCAACCTGCCGGGATGGTTCAGCTTTCCCGACTGTTGGCCTTCCTGTCACCCTCGCCTGCTAGCCTCCGGAACAGAACTGGAACGGAACCGGAGACAACATGGCGACCTGGCTGGGCACCTGGAAGGGCGGTCGCATCCGTCGCGGCCGGTCCAACACGCGGCGCTATGTACTCGAACGCATGGTTGATGGCAAGAGCTACGCGATCACCCTCGACGTGCACAGCGAGGCGGAGGCGGAGGCCGAGTTGGCCCTCTTCAACCGAGACCCGCGGGCCTACCAAACGAAGGGCGAGCAGCAGAAGGAAGCCCGTGCTGCAGTCCTGGCCGCCGAGGCCGAGCGCGCCGACCTGGCGCCGGAGCTGGTGAAGCGTTTCAAGGCCCACCTCGAGACCCGCGAGACCTCGACGCACCACATCGCCAACACGATTGGCTACCTGGTGTGGTGGGACGAGATGCTGACCCGCGATCTCGGCCTCGGGTGGGACCTTCGCAAGCTCAAGCTGGCGACGCTGAAGAAGCAGCTCGACAAGGTGAAGACCGCTCAGCGCAAGCGGGCCATGTCGTTGAAGCGCTACACAAAGTGGTTGCGCGAGGAAGCCGGGCTTCTTCATCCAACCGAAGATCCCACATCGGCCCTGACCTTCGCTGTCGCGCCGGCCGCGAGGACAAAGGGGCGCCGCGGCTACGACATGTCGGCGGTCGAGGCGGTCTACAAGCGCATCCCGACGCAGATCGTCCGCGACGTGATCCGCGTGCACTGCGCCACCGGCATGCACAACACGGAAATTAGGCGCCTGTGCGCCAGCACCAACCCTCAGGACGTTCGCGAGGTCGAGGGACACGGCGAGATCGTGGCCGTCGTCACCGTGTGGCACAAGAAGAAGGCGTGGCACACGCTCTCGATCGACCGCCCGACCCTACTAGCCATCCGACGACTGCAGGCCCGCGGCGGGGCGCCCGAAGAGAAGTGGGTCACGAAGGTCCTTCACGGCGCCGCCAATGCCGCCGGACATCCCGGCATGAACTACGGCCAGCTGCGGCACAGCGTCACCGCTTGGCTCGAGACGAGCGGCCGCGAGGTGCTACCGGTCGCGGGCAAGGGCGTGCCGCTCTCCAAGATCGCGTCGACGCTGAACCACAGCGAGAAGACGAATCGCAAATTCTACCGAGTTACCGGCGTGCTCCCCATGCTGGTCTCCCCGATTCAGCTGCGCCACGCAGAAGACCCCGCCGACCTGGTGAGCCAGGCGGGCGGGGTCTCTCGGGCTACTTGAGGGCCCGCAGCGGGGACCGGTATTCGGGAAGCGGTTC
>JAYUUC010000058.1:0-2464 GCA_043755105.1 Myxococcales bacterium | reverse complement strand
CCGACGGTGTGGTCGATCTCGCAGGTCGCCACCAGCCCGGGCAGGTCGGCGCTCTCCAGCGCCAGCGGCTAGAAGGGCAGCGGCGGCACGAAGGGCGGCGCGTGAGCCTCGGCGTCCGTCCAGGGCCGCGCCACCCGCTCGCGGCGCAGCGCGGCCGTCGCGTCCCGGTAGGCAAACGCCCGGTCGTAGGCCCGGCCCGGCAGGCGAAAGGGCACCACGCAGGCGCTGTCCACCGCCCAGACCGGCGCCGCCGTGGCGTCAGCCACCCGCTGCAGCCACGCCTCCAGCGGCGCCCAGGGGAAGTCGTCGGTCACCACCAGCGCCGCCTGGCTCGCCAGCGTCTTCAGCACCGGGCCGCGGTGGCCCGGCCGCTCCAGGTGAAACGCCGAGCCCACGCCCCGCGCCTTCAGCCCCTCATGGAGCGCGCGCGCGCCCTCGAGGATGAAGGTGTGGTGCCGGTCCGACGCGTACGGGTAGCGCTCCGACAGCCCCTGGTAGACGAAGACCGGCAGCCCCAGCGCCCGGCCTGCCAGCAGCGCCGCGTCCAGCGACGGGTTCTCGTGGGCCCGCTGCGCCGTGCGCAGCCAGTAGAGGACGAAGCCGCCCGGCGCCGCCGGGCGCACCCGCACTCCCCGCACGCGCTCCTGCACTGGCAACGGCAGCTGCTTGATTAGGTCTTGAGCCATGAGCTGGAAGATGCCCGGCGCGCCCGAAAGGTGCTCTCGCCCGGCTACTTCGGCGGCTCGGTCGGGTTGGCCAGCGCGAACACGAAGTTCAGCACCTCGGCCACCGCGTCGTAGAGGTCCTCGGGGATCTCCTCGCCGACGTCGACCTTGTTGAGCGCGTGCGCCAGCGCCACGTTCTTCATCATGGGGATGTTGTACTGCTTGGCGATCTCCTTGATCTTCTCGGCCCGGAGATTCATGCCCTTGGCGATCACCAGCGGCGCCTTGTCCTCGTCCTTCTTGTACTTGATGGCCACCGCGATGTTCGCCTCGTCCTCGCTCGGTGCGCTGGGCATGGACGAACTCTAGCTTGGCCTGGGCTTGGGCTCGCTGCGGGCCATCAGCATCTCGATCAGCGTCAGCGACGTCAGCGACCAGTAGCGCTGCATCCGCTTCTGCATGAGGTCGCGCCCCTCGGCGGCGCTCACCAGCGCCTCGTCGATGAGGTTGCACATGATGACCTGGGCCACCTTCATGCCGTGGTCGAGGTCGGCCATGGCGATGCCCGCTGCCACCCGCTGCTCGAAGTTGCGTCGCAGCTGCGTCACGTAGGTCTCGGGGCTACAGACGCGGATGGCGTTGAGCAGGAAGTCCATCGACGCCGCCACCGGGGTGAGCAGCTTCTCGTCGGGCTGCGCCAGGTATGAGGTGATGCGCGCCTCCTTGAGCGCGGCGAGAAACGTCCGCGTCCAGCGGTCCCGGTGGTTCTGGTAGTGCGTCCAGAGCTGCTCTTCGGCTGTCATCTCATCCCCACGCGACCGTCGGCGCTGTGTACCACGCCGCATCTTTGGCTCGACCCCGCCACCCCAATCAGGGCGGGTCCCACCGCACCGGTTACGGCGCTGGCGGAACCTTGGGCGCCTTGGTCCTCGCGTGGAAGGTGTCCCACCAGTCGAAGAGCGCCTGGAGCTGCTCCGCGTCGTCGCCGAACTCGGTCGCCAGGTCCTCGCGTGCGTCGTTCAGGCTGCTCGCGATGTCGTACAGCCCCTTGTTCGCAGACGCGACCGTCTGGGTCGCTTCCCCCAAAGCCACGGTCAACTTCGCTTTCACCTCGCTCGCCCGGCTCGCTTGCTCGGTCAGCCCCCCGACCTTGTCCAGCCCCGCCTTCTTTCCGAGGAACTCGGTCACGTCCTTGCGCTCGACGAACTTGCGCACCAGCGGCGTGAAGTGCGTGAACATCTCCGTCGGCGTCGCTCCCGCGACAGGCTTCGACGGCTTGAGGTTCGCCAGGTAGGTCAGGTCGCTCGCATCCAACGGCTTCAGGGTTCCTTTCTTGTCCGTCGCCTTTGCTTTGGTCATCGCGGTCTTCTTGGTCTTCACTTCGGGCTTCGCCGTCTTGTTTGCCATGTCTGATTTTTCCTGGGCTTGGTTCGCTTTCTTTTGCTCGCTTCGAGCTTCTTCAGCATTGAGAAATAGATCTCATTTCGCAAGATATTTTTTCTGGTTGTGAGGTTCTATTGCCGGAGCTTTCAGTTCTGTTTTCTGAGTGGGCGGTTGCTCTTCTGGGAGGGTCGATTCGGAAGCCTTCCCCGCCTGCGGCTTTTGTCGTTGCCTTTGATCGGTTTGTTGCGCCGCCGGCGACCCCTCCCAAGGGCGGGGTCCTTTCACCCCCGGCCCCTCTTCCCGCAGGCGGGAAAAGGGGAGCGCTCGCCCGCTCGTTCGGGTCAGTCGGCGCGGACGCCTTCCCTCTTCCCGCAGTTGCGAAGAGGGGTTTGGGGAGATGGGCCCCCTCGCTTGGG
>JAYUUC010000057.1:0-2466 GCA_043755105.1 Myxococcales bacterium | reverse complement strand
TTCGGGCGAAGGCGAGGAAGTGTTTCCGGCTGCGCCAGAACCGCCGCAGCCCGGTGAGCGGCCCCACCGCTCGGTCGAGGAACGCTTCGGACGCCTTGCGGGCGGGCGCGGCGGCGAAGAGGAAGTAGAACGCAACCGGGTGCAGTGCTGCATAGGTGGGGCCGAGCCCCAAGTGCTTGCTGAGCTGGACGAAGAACCAGTGGCCGAACACCCCGCCGCGGCTTCTTCCCGTCCAGCTGCGGGGCAGCTCGCGCGAGCCGCGGCGTTCCAGCCATCCGAAAGCAAGAGCGACCGCCGCGCCCACTCCCGCGGCCAGGACGGGGTCGATGCCCGCGCGATGAGCGACACCGAGCGCGACCGCCGCCGCCAGCACCGGAAGCGCGCCGACGCCCAGTACCGCCGCGAGCAGCGCGACGAGCAGCAGCGGCCCCCTCGAGTCGCCCAGGGCTCCGAGTCCGAGCGCCGCCAGTCGCCACAGCGGGCCTGCCCCACCCAGCCAGGCCCAGCGCCTCAACTCCAGCAGCGAGAGCCCGAGTCGCCGCGGGGTCTGGCGCAGCTTCGGCCCGAGCGGAATCGGGAGCGCCATTCGCAGACACGCAAAGGTGTTGACCAGGGTGATGCGGGTGTTGTCGAGGTAGGGCCGAAAGTGGGTGACCCGGTCCTTGGGGTAGAGCACCCCGACCGGCACCGAGCGAATCGAGAGCCCTGCCCACGCGGCGCGGAGGAGAATCTCGGCCTCGAAGTCGTACCGCTTCCGCTTCAGTCCCAGCTGCAGGCACTCGGGAAGCGGGTAGGCGCGAAGCCCGCATTGGCTGTCGTCGATCCGAACCCCGGACTCGAACCAGATCCAGAAGTTGGAGAACTTACGCCCGAACTCGCTCGAGGCGGGGGCGCCGGCCTTGATCAGATCTCGCGAGCCCACCACCAGCGACGAGGGCTCGCGCGAAGCTGTCGCGGCAATCTTCGGCAGGTCGTCGGGAAGGTGCTGGCCGTCGGCATCGATGCAGATCGCCCAGCGGAAGCCTCGGCGTGCGGCCTCGGCGAACAGGGCGGCCAGGGCCACTCCCTTGCCCTGGTTGACCGGCAAGGTGATCAGCTCGGCTCCGGCCTCGCGGGCCTGTTCGCCCGAGCCGTCGGTGGACCCGTCGTCGCAAACGAGCACCGTCGAGGCGTGCTGAAGCGAACCCCGCACCACCTCGCCGACGGTGCGGGCGTGGTTGAAGACCGGAATGACGACGCAAGCGAAGGCAGCATCGCAGGCGCGGGGAGGAGACGAAGCGGGCACGCGGAGCTGTTCTCTATCAGCCGGGCGGCCCGCCCCAAGCGATAACTGGCCGGAACGGCAGCAGGGCAGGGGAGCGAAAGGTTCCTGCCCAGGGAGTCCCTCGACAGGCTCGGGACGAACGGGGGTGAGGTCTTCTCAAATAGGTCCCTACCCCCGAGTTTCCGTCCGGCTCAACCCCGATTGCTTCCAGTACCCTGGTGGAAACCGGTCACCCCGCGCTCGTCGAGGGGGCGGTCCTCACCCTCGCTACTTGGTGCTGTCGGTGTAGCGGACGTGGGTCTTGAGGTAGACGCAGACCTTGACGTCCATCGTCCACGGGTGGGTGGGCATCGAGCCGGTGATGCTGGTGGTGAACTTCAGCTTTCCCCCCTTCACGTAGGGCACCATGTTGGGAGTGCTGGTGGTGAGCGAGAGCGTGGGCTTGCTCGCGTCGTCCGGATGAATCACGTAGTTCATCTCGACCGGAGCGAGCGAAGAATCAGCGGGCGGATCGATCTTCACCTGGGCCGACTTGGCGAAGGCGAAGTTCTCTTCCCCATTGCGCGCGGTGACCGCGACGCTGAGCACCCTCGCCTCGAAGTCGGCGTTGTTGAAGTTGAGGTCCGGCAGTCCCTCTCCGAGCGCGTACTCGTTCGACAGCTGCGCGGTCCCTTCGATCGCCACCGGCGCGGCCTCCACCGGTTGGTCCAGGAAGGTCTTGCAGACCTCGGGGACTTCCATTTCGACGAACAGCACCTCACCACAACCGGTGAGGCCAACGCAGAGCAAGAGCGGAAACCGAGAGAGGCGGCGGAAGAGAGGGCGCAAGGGGTAGTCCTTTAACCAAGGTAGAGAACGAAGCCGGTCTTCACCGACGGAAGGGTGGCGCGCACATGCGGGTCGCTCACCTGCACGTTGGCGGCGCCCCCGAGCACGGACTGGGTGTTGCTGAGCGTGGTCTGGAGGTAGCTGATGCCGCCGCGGAGGTAGAAGACGAACCGCTTCGGGCTGCCCAGCTCGAGCCCGAGGTGAGCGTTGCCGTAGTCGTAGCTGACGCTCGAGAGCAGCGGGTTGCTGGCGGCCCCCGGACCGGCGATCGCTTGCATCAGCGCATTCGCATCGCCGGGAAAATAGTGGCCGACGTCGGCCGAGAACGTCGGGGTGATCCAGTAGCGAAACGGCACCAGGGTCAGCCCAGCGCG
>JAYUUC010000056.1:0-2468 GCA_043755105.1 Myxococcales bacterium | reverse complement strand
TCCTTCTGCTTCAGCCGCCGCGCCTTCGCCCGCAGGTCGAACGGGGAAAGAGCGCCGCTGTCGTCGATGTACAGAGGCGCGTTCCAGAGCTGGCCGGCGATGTCCTGGAACTTCTCTTCGTCATGGGGGCTCAGCCGCCCCCCGCGCAGCTTCTTCATGTCGATGCGGCCCGACGAGGCGAGCAGACGGATCAGCAGCTGGTTGGCGGGCATTTCGAGCGAGAAGATACCCACCGCCTTCTTCTCGTTGAGGGCCACGTGGGTGGCGATGTTCATCGCCAGCGAGGTCTTGCCGACGCCGGGCCGGGCGGCGAGGACGATCAACTCGCCCGGGTGCAGTCCGGTGAGCTGGAGATCGAGGTCCACGTAGCCGGTGGAGAGGCCGGTCACCCCGCTCGACGACAGCTTCATCTTGTCGATCAGCTCGAGGGTGCTGTCCATCAGGTCGCTGATCTTGAGCAGGTCGCCTTCCCGCTTCTTGTCGGCGAGGAGGAACACCTTCCGCTCGGCCTCGTCGAGCAGCGTCTCGATGTCTCCGCTCTCCTGGCTGGCGAGCTCCTGGATCTCCGCCCCGACCTTGGCAAGCCTCCGCCGCAGCGCCTGGTCCTTGACGATGCCTGCGTACTGGACCGCGTTCTGGGCGATCGGCACCACCTGGTCCAGCGTCATCAGGTAGTTGGGGCCGCCGACCGCGTGCAGCGTTCCCAGCGTCTTCAGCTCTTCCGAGAGCGTGAGGTGGTCGACCTTGCGCTGGGTGCTGTCGAGCGCGAGCATCGCGGTGAAGATCTGCGCGTGCGCCGGGTTGGCGAAGTCGTCGGAGTGGAGGACTTCAGCCACCTCGCCGATCACCTGGTTGTCGGCGAGAATCGAGCCCAGCACCGCGCGTTCGGCGGCGAGGTCCTGATGGAGCCGCGACCCGGTGGTGCCAACCAGCAGCGTGTTGTCCATCTCGCGCCTCCTTGCCGTCGAAAGCAGAAGAAGGCCGCCTGCGTCCAAATGGCGCTGGCGGCCTCCCCCTGGTGCAACCTGACCGGCCGCTTCCGGCCGAAGCTCTGAGCTTTAAGCCTCGGGAACGACCTGGACCTTGATCTTCGCAGTCACGTCGGGGTGAAGCTGGAGCTCGACCTCGAAGTTGCCCACCGACTTGATCGGCTCGGGCATGTGGATCTGCCGACGGTCGACCTTCTGACCCTGGGCCGCCAGCGATTCTGCGATGTCCAGCGCGGTCACCGAGCCGAACAGCTTGTCCTGGTCGCCGACCTTGCGCTTGATCGTCACCGACACCGCGCTGATCTTCTTTGCCTGCTCCTGGGCCGAGCCCTTTTGCTTGGCGTGGCGCGCGGAAATCACCGTCTTCTCGTGCTCGAGCTGCCGCACGTTGGTCTCGCTCGCCAGCACCGCCATCTTGCGGGGGAGGAGGAAGTTGCGGCCGTAACCGGGCTTGACGATGACCACCTCGCCAGACTTGCCGAGGTTGTAGACGTCCTCTCGAAGGATGAGTTTCATGTGCTTAGCTCCTAGCCCGCGAGGACGATGTAGGGGATGAGGGCCAGACCGCGCGCCCGCTTGATCGCAACTGCAATCTGACGCTGGTGCTTGGCGCAGTTGCCCGAGATGCGGCGGGGAATGATCTTGCCCCGCTCGGTGACAAAGTACTTGAGGGTGGTCTGGTCCTTGAAGTCCACGCCGGTGGCCTTCTCGGCGCAGAAGCGGCAGACCTACTTGCGGCCAAAGCCACCGCTGCGTCCGCCGCGCTTGTCGTCGTCCATGCCGCCGCCGGCATCACGGCCGCCCCGGCCGCCGCGGTCTTCGCCGCCGCCCCGGAAACCGCCGCCGCCACCGCCGCCATAGCTTCCACCGCCACTCCCACCGCCGCCGTAGCTGCCACCACCACCACCGCCGCCGTAGGTGCCGTTGCCACCACCACTGCCGCCGCCCGAGTAACCGCCGGTGCGGGGAGTGCTCGCCGCCGGGGCGCCGCTCTTCTCAACCTGGGTGCTCATTCAATGCCTCTCAAAAGAAGTCAAAAGTTTGGGTTTGGGAAACGTCCGCGAACCAGTCCGATACGGCTAGACCTCGTCCGGGTCGCCCTCCACCACGTCAGCGGCGACCGCATCAGGAGGACGGAAAGCGCCTTCGCGGCCTTCCGGGGCTCCCATCGGGCGAACCGTCTCGTCGACGTCGCCGGCCATCTTCACGTCCTCGAGAACCGGTCGGGTCTCGGGGTCGATCTCATCGGCGATCTTCACCGAGAGGAAGCGGGTGACGTCGTCGAGGTTGCGGAGGTTGCGCTCCACTTCGGCGACGAGGTTGGAACCGCCGAGGTAGCTGGAGTGGATGTAGAGCGCCCGGGGCTGCTTGGCGATCGGGTACATCGTCCGCTTCTTTCCCCAGATCGTGAAGCGGAGCATCTTGCCCCCTTCGCGATCGACGATGCCGCGAACCCGGTCCTTGATCTTGTCGACGTTC
>JAYUUC010000055.1:0-2468 GCA_043755105.1 Myxococcales bacterium | reverse complement strand
GCTCGCCTGGGCACGAAGCGCGTGGTGAATGCCTGCGTTTCCGGCGAGCTCTTCGAGATCGGCGCGGGGCAGCAACGGCACCACCTTGGAGCCGATGTCCAGGGGCAAGTAGGGGTTGAACACCAGCGCCCTCCGCACTGCGTGGCGCAACGACCAGCGTGGCGACTTCCAGATTTCCACCAGAGGCTCAGGCCGTGCAGGCCGTCGCGCCGCGATTCGCACCACGAGCTCCTCCGTGAGCCGGGGGTTGAGGAGGACATTGCGGACCACGGAGGGGTCGGAAGCCGCCGCCAGCCGAGAGAGCTCGTCGGGGTCAGTGGTCACCCGGGCACGGGTCTTGAGGTGCCCGAGCGGATGGGTGAACAGCCGCGCGTCGGCCTTGGCCGCGGCCCCCATGTCCATCTGCTTTTTCGGCGGCCCGCGGGAAAAGAGCGCGGCCACCGCCTCGAGATCTTGAATCTGCGCCACCCGCCGGAGCTCGGCAAAATAAGGAATCAGGTCTGCTTCGAGCTTGAGCGCGGCGACCACGTGGGGAAGCACTTCGCAAGCGGGGTCGAAGCCTTCGCGCGCGAGAAGGAGCAGGTCCTGGAGCAGCAAGGTGGCGTCGGTCGGCTCGAGCCGGCCGAGCTCGCGGGCGGCGGCCTTGCGCCTGATTTCCGGGGCAGCGGTGAGCGCCTGAAGCTGGACCGCCACCTTCTTTGCCTGTTCGCGCGTGTCCATCGCAGGCCTTCAGCGCGGGGAAACCGGGGCCGAAGTCTCGACCACGGCGACGCTGAGCCGAAGCGCGCCGAGGTCGGGCGGGTACTCGTAGAAGGTGAGCACGAAGGGGGCTTTCGCTCCGGGAGCGAGGTCGACCGCGGCCGCATCCAGTCGAACCTGGAGGGCCTCGGTGTCCGCGGCGCTGGACAGCGCGAACAGGTCTTCAGGAGTGGGGACACCCCCGAGCTTGCCCCGGGCTGAACGGATCAGCGTGGGCCCGTCGTAGATCTCGGCCTTCACGGAGGCGTGGACGGGAGCGGGTCCGCGGTTGTCGACGGTGCCGCGCACGAAGAACACTGGCCGGCCGGAGCGGGTCTCGTAGAGGCCATTGGAGAGATCGACCGCGACGGGTTTCCGCGAGGGGGCGAGCAAGCTGTGGGCCTGGCGAGCGAACGCCGCCCGGTCAAGCTTGCCTTCGTTCAAAGATACCAGGGCGGTCGCGGCGCCCGCAGAAAGCAGAACGGCGGCGACGAAGAGGTTGAGGACCATCGCGGGGACGGATTGAGTCGGGCGGGGTGGGAGTGCAGGCAGCGTCGTCGGAGGCACCCGCGTGCGCGAGCGCGAACTGTGCGGAGCCCGGGCAGACGCGGCGGCCGCTGCCTCCGCCGCAGTGTCCGCCAGCAGCGCGGCCATGGCAGGGTCGACGGAAGGCGGGCGGAGAGGAGCGTCGAATCCGAAGGAAGGGTCGTCCTCTCCTTCCAGACCGAGGGAGAGAGAGTCGGTTCCCGACGAAGCGCCGCCGAGCTCGAGCTCGGCGTTGGAAGGCTCGGATTGCAAATCGAAATCGTCGGACTTGGCGAGAGTGCCGGCCCCCATCGCGGCGAAGGGATCGTCCTCTTCGGAGACGGAGGGACTCGAGGCGGATGGACTACCGCTCTCGACGAATGACATCAGATCGGCATCCCCCGAGCTCGCATCCTCTAGCGCCAGGTCCGGCGTCGCAGCGGAGGACGAGACTTGCACTGGTTGCGGACTGGGGCCTCCTTCAAGCTCGAGGTCGGCAAAAAGGGAGGTAGGAGCAATCGAAGACGCAGGAGGACTGGACTCGGAAAATTTGTTCGCTCCGGCCCGTGGAGGCGAGGCGTTGCTCGTCCGGGGCAGTGCAGGCTTTGCCGTAGAAGCCAGGGCGGGCGGAACGGTAGATCGCTTCGCGGGCGTGGCCGCAGGTCGAGGCTCGGGCGTCGCGACCGACCGCTGCGTGGGCGCCGCAACAGCTCGTGGCGCGAGCGAGAAAGCAGCTCGCGGCGCGGCCGTGGCCTCAGGGGGCGCATCGAAGTCGCCCAGGTTGGCGAATGGGTCGGGGCGGTCGACCGCTCGCGGAGCGGCCTCAGGAAACGGATCGAAGTCGCCCAGGTTGGCAAATGGGTCGGGACGGTCGAGCGCTCGCGGCGCAGACGCGGCCGCAAGGGGTGGATCGAAGTCGCCCAGGTCGCCGAAGGGGTCGGGGCCGTCGAGCGCTCGGGGAGCAGACGTGGCCGCAGGGGGCGGATCGAAGTCGCCCAGGTCGCCGAAGGGGTCGGGGCCGTCGAGCGCTCGCGCCGAACCGGTGGGTGCTCGACCTACCCCGAGGATCGGATTTCCGGCAGCCGGAGTGGGCTGACTGAAAAGATCACCCTCCGGAGGCTCGAACGCCGCAAACGGATCAGGCGTGGCGAGAGCGGCCGCCGGGGCGGGGCTGGCCACGCGAAACGTTTGCCCGCACTTCGAGC
>JAYUUC010000054.1:0-2472 GCA_043755105.1 Myxococcales bacterium | reverse complement strand
AGCGTGGGCTCCAAGGCAGGGCCCTGCTTGCGCCCCAGTTCCACCTCTTGCGCGTGCTCGTCGAGCACGACGGAATAGCGCGAAGTGAACGGAGCGCCGAGCACCCCATCGACCCCTTCCGGAACGCAGAGGTCGCACACCGCGATGTCCAGGTCTGGAACCCCGAGAGACTTGAAATCCAGACGTTGTCCCAGAGCCATCGGAGCCAGGGTCGACCCCAGCGGCGTGCTCAAGGTCGCGATGCCCATCATCGCAGCCGGCGGAATTCCCGCTGCGGCCGCGACCGCCGAGCGCATCAGCACATGGTCCACCCGGGCATCGATCGCCCAGCGCACCGAGGTCCGTCGGTTCAGCTCGCCTCTCACCACTGCGGAAATTCCCTTCCGCTCCAGCCCCACGCGCACCGTGGTCGCCGCAGCGCTCATCGCCGGGCGAAGCCGGACAATCGCCTTGTCCCAGCCTCCCGCATAGAGCGTCCCGTCGTCGGCAAAGGCGAGGCCGCGCACCTCGTTCTCCAGGGGCCGCAGCTCGGTGAGGAACCTCAGCTTCGGCAGCGACAGCACCATCACCCTTCCCTTGCTGCTGCCCACCGCCAGCCACTCACCGCTGGGGTGGACCGCCAGCGATACCAGTGGCTCTTCCCCCTTGAACGTCTGCAACAACTTCCCGCTGCTCGAATCGAACAGGCGTACCGTCTTCTCGCGACTGACGGTGACCACCTGACTGCCATTCGGGGTGAACGCCACCGCCTCGACGTCGTACTCGTAGGGATTGATCTCTGCCTCGAAGAGCCTTCGCGGCAGCGACTCCAGGGCCCACACCGCGAGCAGGTAACGCTTGCCATCAAGGTGAGTGACCGCAGCGCGCTTCCCCGCGCCATCGAGCGCCACCGCATAGACGAAGTCCCGATCCTCGAGCACCGCCTTGCGCCCCCACCCGCTCACCGCCCCGGAGAGAAAGGTTTCCTGGGAAGCGCTCAACTTGCCCAGCGCGGCCTCGGGCAGCAACGCGATCGTGCGGCAACCCACCAGCGCCACCAGCGCCACCCAACAGCCGCCGAGAATTCGAGGACAGTTCCTCACGAGCCGCTGGGCTTCGTAGCGGGTTTAGCGCTCAGCTCCTTGATGCCGGTGCTGTCGATGCCGAGGAAGAAGAGCGGCTTCTCCGCTTCGCGCTGGTCGTTGAAGCGGGTCTTTCCGGTCGCGCCGTCGAAGTCCTTCAGCGCCGAGAGCTGCACGGTGAGGTCGTCGCGGGTCGCCGGGTGGCCCTTCTCGATCACCTGCCGCAACATCTTCGCCGAATCGAAACCCACCGCATCGAGCAGGGTCGGCTGCAGGTCCTTGTATTGCGATTGAAAGGCGGCCACGAACTTCTTCGTCGCCGGCCGGGTGGAGTCGGCGAAGAAGCCATCGACGTAGACCGAGCAGTTGACGAACTTTCCGCCGCGCTCGAGCAGCTCGGCCACTCCGCTGCGGCCCTTGGGCGAGCTCCAGGTGTTGGTCCCCAGCAGGGTCACCGTCTTCAGCTCCTTGTTGCCGGTGGTCTTGCGAATCTTCTCCAGGTCCTTCGGGTCGCAGGCGTTGGTGATGATGTCCTCCACCGCCAGCGCCGGCGCCACCAGGCCCACCCGCTGCCAGGAATCAGGAATCAGCAGCGCGTCGAAGTCCACCACCGGGGTCAACTGGGAGCGCGCTTTCTCCAGCGCCTTCCGCTTGTGGTAGGCGTCGAGGTCGCCTCCGGAAATTTCTCGCCAGCGGTCCTGATACTCCTGGCGATCTTCGAGGTAGTAGCGGCCAACCAGCTTCTTCACTTCACCGGTGAAGGTGGTCTGGTCGTGGCTGTAGCTCTCGGCGCCACGCATCGTCCCGCCGCGGGTCACCACCTGGTCCCAGAAGGTGTTGGTCATCTCCACCCCGAACGGGATGTTCGGGTAGAGCACCGCGAAGTTCTTGTAGCCCAGCGTGGTGGTGGCGAACTCCGCCAGCCCTTCGGCCTGCTGGGTGCTGGTGAGCATGTTCCGGAACACGTGAGGGCCGATCGCGGTGATTCCCTCCGCCTTGGTCAAGGTGAGGATCGGCACCTGCAGCTCTTCCGCCACCAGCGCGGCGCGGCGGCTGTCGTCGCTCAGCACCGGGCCGAGAATGGCGATCGCCCCCTCGTCGAAGGCGAGCTCTTCCACCTGCTTCGCGGCGAGGTTCACGTCGCCCTGCGAATCCTTCACCACCAGCTCGACGTCGCTGTTCTTCAGCGCCAGCTCCACCCCCCGCATCACCGCCTCGCCCCACTGCTTGTACTTGCCGGTCATCGGGAGAATCACTCCGACCCGCTTCGGCTTCACGTCCATGCGTCGCGCGGTTCGGGCAAGCAGCTCCTTCGCCTGCGCCGCGTAGGGGTGTTGAGGCGCCTCGCGGAGGAAGCTCTGCAGCGTCTCGTCGAGCATCGTCCAGTCGCGCAGGTGGTAGTAGATCCGCG
>JAYUUC010000053.1:0-20666 GCA_043755105.1 Myxococcales bacterium | reverse complement strand
GTCCCGGCATGCTCGAGCGAGGCGAGCAAGGTCAGCACGTCGGCGTCATCCGCTCGGCACTCCACCGCGAGCGCCCCCTGCCCTACCGCAGGCAGACTCACCTCGGTCGAGAGCACCTCGGTCACCGCTCCTTGAAGGCCAAGCCGGAGCAGCCCCGCGTGCGCCAACACCGCTCCTGCCAGCGCCTGCTCTTCGATCTTCCGCAGCCGGGTCTGGACGTTCCCCCGCAACGGTACAATCTGCAGGTCGGGCCGCGCCTCGAGCAGCTGACAGGTCCGCCGCAGCGACGAGGTCCCGACCTTGGCTCCCAGGGGCAGCTCTGCGAGGTGCAGCCCCGACGGGCTCACCCAGGCATCGCGCGGATCTTCCCGGGGAGGAATGCAAGCGAGCAACAGCCCGCGGGGCAGCAGCGAGGTCATGTCCTTGAGGCTGTGCACCGCCAGGTCGGCGGTGCGGTCGAGCAGGGCCTGCTCGATCTCCTTCACGAACAATCCCTTGCCGCCCAGCTCCGACAGCGGCCCCGCGAGAAACCTGTCCCCATCGGTGTTGAGCTCGAGCAGCTCCACGGTGCCCACCGTGGGCAGCCGCTGGAGCTGCTGGGCCACATGCCGCGCCTGCCAAAGAGCCAGCGGGCTGCGCCGGGTGGCGATCACCAGCGACCTCATCGCTTGCCTCCCTTTCGCGCCAGCGGCAACAGCGCCGCCCCCGAGTCCATCGGCTCGGAGAGGCCGGTCTCGAGCCCGAACAGCTCTGCAGCTGCGTCGGCGAGTCGGGCGTCATCGTCCGAACCGACGGCCCGGAGCCGCGCCGTGGGCTGGTGGAGCAGCTTGTTCATGATCGCCATCGCCATTGCCTCCACGCTCCTGCGGGTCTTCTCGGTGAGCCCTTCGGAGGCGAGGTTCCCGAGCGTCTTTTCCAGCTCGACGCGGGCGATCTGCTCGGCCCGAGCGCGCAGCTGGGCCAGTACCGGCACCCCTTCGCGAACGGTTCGCGCCCGGACGTAGCGGGCCAGCTCCTCGGCGAGAATCACCTCGGCCCGAGCCGCTTCGGCGGCCCGCGCTGCGGAGTTGTCGGCGAGATTTTTTTGAATGTCGTCGACGTCGAAGGCAAACACCCCATCGAGCGTATTGACCTCGGGAGCGATGTCTCGCGGCACGGCGAGGTCGACCATGAACAGCGGACGATGCCGGCGCGCCTTGAGACTGGCGGCGACGTTCTCGCGATGAAAAATGGGCGTCGGCGAGGCGGTGGAACAGATCACCACGTCCGCCGGAACCAGCAGCGCCTCGAGATCTCCGAAGTCGTACGCGGTGCCACCGACCCGCGCCGCCAGCGCCTCGGCGCGATCCCGGGTGCGGTTGGTCACCCGTAGATCGACCGCCCCCGCCGAGCGAAGGTGCTTCGCCGCCAGCTCGGCCATCTCGCCCGCGCCCACCACCAGCACCGTCTTGTCCTCGAGGCCTCCGAAGACTTTCTTCGCCATCTCCACAGCCGCCGAGGCCATCGACGTCGCTGCCTTCCCCACCCCGGTCTCGGTGCGCACCCGCTTCGCGCTGCTGAACGCCGCCGCACAAGCCCGGGTCAGCTCGCCGCGTGCGGTTCCCGCCCGCTGGGCGAGCTCGAAGGCGTCTTTGACCTGGCCCAGAATCTGAGGCTCGCCCACGACCATCGAATCCAGGCTCGCCGCCACCCGGAAGAGGTGCATCAACGCCCCATCGCCCCGATGCTCGTAGAGGTGCTCGAGCGCCTCGCTTCCACCCAGGTCGGAGATCTCCCCGCGAAGCCGCTCCCGCGCGGCAGGGGCCTCGGGAGTGACCACGTAGAACTCCACCCGATTACAGGTCGACACCAGCATGGCCTCGGGCATCGCCTCGGCGAGCGCCTGCAGCGAGGCGAGCTGCTTCTCCTCCGACAAGGCCAGCCGCTCCCTCACCCCCAGGGGCGCGCTCTTGTGAGACAGGCCGATGCAGAGCAGCTCCATGTCAGTGGAAGCCTCCGCCCCAGCTGCCCGGCTTGTACGACGTGAAGAACGACACCAGCAGCAAGCAGAAGCCGGCCATGGTCAAGATCGCCACCCGTCGCCCCTGCCAGCCGGCAAAGAAGCGCGCGTTGAGCACCGCGGCGAACACCGCCCAGGCCACCAGGGTGGCGATCTCCTTTGCCTCCCAGCGCCAGAATATCCCTGCAGCGTCGCTGGCAAAGAACGCGCCGGTGACCAGCGTCACCGAGAGCGCGATGAACCCCCACACCACCAGACTGCGGTTGAGCTCGTCGAGGAACTGCAGCGAGGGCAGTCGGGCAAACAGCACTCCGAACTTCTTGCCCTTCATCTGCCGTTCCATCACCAGGTACATCACTGCCACTCCCGAGGCGACCCCGAAGGCGGCGATCCCCAGCAGCGCGATGGTGATGTGCACCGGCAGCAGCGGCCGGGGCAACACCCCTGACGGGGTCCTCCCCGCGACACTCGAGATCAGCAGCCCGGGCACCAGCAACGCGAGCGCCACGGGAAGCAAGAACGCGCCCAGCACCGGCTTGGCATAGCGCAGGTAGAGAAAGAGGAAGATCGCGAGCAGCAGCAGCGCGACCATCGAGAAGCCTTGCGCCATTCCCCGAGGCATGCCGCCCTGCGCAGAGAGCGTCACCCCGGTGGACACCGCATGGAACAAGAAGCCCGTTCCCACCAGCGCGCGCCCCACCCAGGGAAGCGGCTTCCACTGTCGAATCAGGTAGACCAGATACACCACGGCCGCGACGCCGTATTCATGACAGGCAATGCTGAGCAAAGCGCGGGGGGTCGAAGGGGCCATCGGTCTTAGGTCGGGGGAAGCTTGTCGAGCAGAAACGCGGCGAGCAACTCGGAGGCGGGGGTGCCGTCGCCCCCGGTCACCGCCCGCGGGTCGGGAAGCAAGGTCACATAGCCGGGCGCCACTTGATACGCGGTCTCGCCCAGCAATACCGAATCTCGCATCAGCTCGCCCCCCAGGGCGACGACCTGTTCCTCGGTCTTCACCTTGAGGAGCAGAAAGGCGGCGTCGTCCCCGCTGAGCACGGCCTCGAAGTGCACCGCGGGGGTCACCGGGAAGGCGGCCGACTGTCCTGAAAACACCAGGGTGCCCTCGCACACGTCGGCCTTGTCGTCGACGACCCACTCCTCGAGGGTGACTTGTGGCAGGAAGACCTTCATCGGTGGCCATCAGTGTAACGGCATTCGCAGCAACCTTGCAGCCGGCCCACCCTCATATTATTGACCACACCACCCGCTGGCCCCCTGGTCACGGCAAGGAGAAGCCCACATGGCTGGCGACATCGTCAACATCGAGGACAGTCAGTTCAAGAAAGAAGTGCTCGAGTCCCAGATGCCGGTGCTGGTCGATTTCTGGGCCACCTGGTGCGCCCCCTGCCGTGCCATCGCTCCGGCGCTGGAAGAGCTTGCCAGCCAGTACAAGGGCAAGGTCCGGGTGGCGAAGATCAACATCGACGACAACCAAGACACTCCGCAGCAGTACGGCGTTCGTTCCATTCCCACCTTGCTGATGTTCAAGGGCGGCAAGGTGGTGGAACAGATCGTCGGCGCGGTTCCCAAGGCGAAGCTGGAAGAGGCGATGAAGAAGGTCGTTTGATTTTAATATTCTCGGACTGTTGACACCTCTGCGTCGAAGGTCCACAAAGCGCCGCGCGAAACAAAGTGATTCGCGCGCGTGATTGATTCATTCGACCGGAGAACTCAGATGGCCCGACCGCGGAAAAACGAAACCCCTTCTCCCTTCGGTTCCAGCGCCAGCATTCTTGCCTGGGCCGAGACCCTGGGCGAAGCGCTGGGCCGCGGAGTCGCCCGGGGCATCAACACCGCCCTGGTCACGGGCGGAGCCACCAACGGCTTCGCAGGTCCCCGCCCCCGCGGTCGCCCCCCGAAGGCAATCACCGGAGGCCCGGTACCCGCCGACCGCCGCTGCAAGGTCGAAGGTTGCCCGCGCGAAGCCCGGTCCAAGGGTCTCTGCTCGGCGCACTACCAGGCCGAGCGGCGCCGCCAGCTCGCCAAAGCGTAGGCTCTGCCTTTAGCCCTCACCTTCAGGTCCTCCCATGCTCGGCCACTTCCTCAAGCCGGAGTACGAAGAACTGATCCGCCTCAAGGATTGGGAGTCCCTCCGCTCAGCCTGCGAGGACCTCGACCCGCCGGACATCGCCGAGGTTCTCGAGGACCTTCCCCCGGAAGACAGCGGGGTGATTTTCCGGCTCCTCCCGCGCGACGTGGCGGGGGTGGTGTTCGAGTATCTACCGATCGAGCAGCAAGCCGAGCTGGTCGGCGCGCTCGGCTCGGAGCAGCTGGTCAACGTGCTCAACGAGATGGCGCCGGACGACCGCACGCGCCTGCTCGAGGAGCTGCCCGCGGAAGTCACCAAGCGGGTGCTCACCACGCTTCGGCCGGAAGAGCTGAAGGTCGCCCGCCAGCTGCTGGGCTACCCCGAGAAGTCAGCGGGCCGCTACATGACGCCAGAGTACATGGCGGTGCGGCCGACGATGACCGCGGGCGAAGCGCTCGACCACATCCGCCGTCACGGGCGCGACCGGGAAACGCTCAACGTCATCTACGTCACCGACGAGAAGGGACTTCTCCTCGACGACCTTCGGCTCTCGACCCTGGTGATGACTGACCCGAACACGGTGGTCTCCCAGCTCTCTGACCGCCAGCTGCTCAGCATTCCCGCCAACGCCGCGGGCAAAGAGGTGGTGGCGGCGTTCGAGAAGTACGACCGGGTGGCACTGCCCGTGACCGACACCCGCGGGGTGCTGGTGGGGATCATCACCGTCGACGATGTGCTCGACGTCGCCGAGGAGCAGGCCACCGAAGACATTCAGCGGCTCGGCGGCCTCGAGGCCCTCGACGCGCCCTATCTGGACATCGGCCTCTTCCAGATGATCAAGAAGCGCGGCGGCTGGCTCGCCATTCTCTTCCTCGGCGAGATGCTCACCGCCACGGCGATGAGCTACTTCGAGCACGAGATTGCACGGGCGGTGGTGCTCGCGCTGTTCATCCCGTTGATCATCTCCAGCGGCGGAAACTCGGGCTCGCAGGCCACCTCGTTGATCATCCGCGCCCTCGCCGTTCGAGAACTGGCGCTGAAAGACTGGTGGCGGGTGTTGCGGCGCGAGCTGGTTTCCGGGCTGGCGCTGGGGCTGCTGCTGGGAACCATCGGAATGACCCGGATCATGCTCTGGCCGAGCCGGGTGGCACTCTACGGTGAGTACTACATGATGGTCGCCTTGACGGTGGCGGTGAGCCTGGTGGGGGTGGTGCTGTTCGGCTCGCTCTGCGGAGCGATGCTGCCCTTCATCCTCCGCCGCGTGGGTCTGGATCCGGCAACCGCCTCGGCGCCGTTCGTCGCCACCCTGGTCGACGTCAGCGGGCTGGTGATCTACTTCTCCGTGGCGAGCGTGATCCTCCACAACATCTTGCTCTGAAGTTCTGGCCTGGGCCGTAGAGCGGTTAAAAAATATGTCGGCGCATGCTGATGTTCACCAGCAGCCCGATGCCGATCATCACGCTCACCATCGAGCTTCCGCCGTAGCTCATCAATGGCAGGGTGATGCCGGTCACCGGAAGCAGCCCGGTCACCATCCCGATGTTCTCGAACACCTGCCAGAAGATCATCGCCGCGATGCCCACCGCGACGAAGGCACCGAAGCGGTCCCGCGAGTTGAAGGCCACCCCGAGCGAGAAGAGGAGAATCAACCCATAGAGGATGAGCAGGAACAGGCAGGCGAGAAAGCCGTGCTCCTCGGCCCACACCGAGAAGATGAAGTCGGTGTGTTGCTCGGGAAGGAAGAACAGCCCGGTCTGAGTGCCCGACATCCACCCCTTGCCGGTGAGGCCCCCTGAACCCACCGCGATCTTCGACTGCATCGAGTGGTAGTTGCTGCCCTTGAGGTCGCTGTCGGGATCAAGCCACCCGCGAATGCGGCCGTCCTGGTGGTGCTTGAGAAAGTGGCGAACGAGGGTGGTGCGGGGCTCGGGCTGCTCCCGAACGTAGTCATTCCAGATCACCACGGCCCCCACCAGTAACCCTACCCCCATCACGATCGCCACCGAGCGCTTCACCCCGGCGAAGACCACGATCGTCACCGCGGTGAAGAACATCATCAGGGCAGTGCCGAGGTCGGGCTGAACCAGCACCAGCGCGAAGGGCACGAAGGCGATCAGCCCGGGAATCATCAGACGAATCAGGCCGTAGCCGCCGCGGGTGGGCCGGTAATCGTCATGAAAGAACTTGGCCATCATCAACACCGTGCCCAGCTTCATGAACTCTGCCGGCTGGATCCGGAACGGACCGAGCACGAACCAGCTCTCGGCGCCCTTGGCCTTGTGGCCCACCAGCTTGAGCGCGAGCAGCAGCCCGATGTTGATCACATAGATGGGTATCGCCATTCGCTGGATGAACTTGTAGTCGACCAGGGCGATGCAGATCACCGCCACCAGCCCGACCCCCACGTAGAGGAATTGACTCGTCCACACCGGGTTGTGCGGAGGCCGCGAGGCGGAAACCAGGTTCCACACCCCGATCAACGCGACCATCAAGGTCGAGATCAGCAGCCCCCAGGGCACGTGGGGCATCATCCGTTTTTCGATTCGCAGCTGCATCGCTAGGGCTCCCTCTCGGGAAGCACCGGGATTGCATCCCCGGTCGGAGCCGGCTTCACCTCGGAGCCCTGCGCAGCGCCCGGGGTCAAAGGCTTCTCAACGGAAGGCAACGCAGGCCTCGTCGGGGCGGGATTGGGGTCGAAGTCAGGAGGCTTCGGAATGGCTTCGTCGAGGGAACCGGGGTCTTCGGGGCTGGACCCTCCGCCTACCCCCCGCTCGGCGCTCACCGCTGTGGCCCCCTGCACCACCTCGGCGGGGGTCGGTTCCGGCTCGGGAGTCGCAGGTTCCCCTGGAACGCTCCGCGCTGTCCCTGCCCCAACGACGCCGTGAGAGGGCGCCTTGCCCAGACCCGCGCGCACCGGCACCCCCACTGCTCCCGGAGGCAAGGGCGACAGCGCCAGCTCTGCGGGTCGCCCTGTGCCCGGAGGCCCCAGGGCTGAAACGGGGTGGGCGCCTGTCCCGCTCGGGGGCGACCGGCCCGCCGCTGAAACCACACCGGAGGCCGCCCCTGAAACGGAGCCGTGGACGGAAAGGGCCGACGGGCCACCGCCATCCGGCGCAAGCGCTCTGGCCGAATCGGCGCTCGCCGCTGCGGGGCCTCCTGCGTCCTCGCGCTTCAAGTCGAAGTATTTCTGAATCATCGCCGAAGCGGTGGGGGCCGCCTCGACGCCGCCGTGGCCGCCGTGCTCGTTGAGGACGACCACCGCGATCTCCGGGTTCTGCGCGGGGGCGAACGAGGCGAACCAGGCGTGGTCGCGCGAGAAGAAATCCATCTGCTCCTTCTTCAACCGCACGCTGCCCAGCCGGCCCACCTGCGCGGTGCCGGTCTTCCCGGCGATGAGAATGTCCTTCAGCCGGCTCCGGTACGCGGTCCCTCCGGCCTCGTTCACCACCGCGGTGAGCGCGTCGACCACCACCTGCCGATGTTCGGCATTGATGTCCAGGGTGCGCACCACCTTGGGCGAGAACTCTTCCAGCAGTTGCCCGTCGGGCGACTCCACCCGGCGCACCAGCTGGGGTTGATACACCGTGCCCCCGTTGGCGATCGCTGCGTAGACCAGGGTCAGCTGCAGCGGAGTGACGTTGTCATCGCCCTGGCCAATCGCGCTGTTGAGCGCCATGCCCTTGGTGTACCCGCCCGGGGTGACCCGGTCATGGTACGCGCTGGTGGGCATGATGCCGGGGACCTCGGCCACCACTCCGATACCGGTCGCGGAGCCGAGCCCCAACCCGGTGCCGATCTCCGCGATTGGATCTAGCCCGAGGGTGTCGGCCACCTTGTAGAAATAGGTGTCGCACGACTTCTGCAGAGCGCTGCGAGCGTCCACCAGACCATGTCCGCGGTCGAGGTGGCAGCGCCACAGCCGCTTGCCGAGGCGATAGCCGCCGGGACAATTCACCTGGGTACGGGTGTTGAAGACGCCGGACTTCAGCGCCGCGAGCAAGGTGATCGGCTTGAAGGTCGAGCCGGGGCTGTAATGCTGCGCCACCGGCCGGAAGATCATCGGCTGAAGCGGGTCCTTCGCCAGCGCGGCCATCTGCGTCGGCGTCACCCGGCCGGTGAGGATGTTGGGGTCGTAGGACGGTCGGGACACCATCGCGAGGATGAAGCCGGTGCGCACGTCCATCGCCACCACCGCGCCCGCAGTTCCAGTGAACGCCTTCTCCGCCACCTCCTGGAGTCTCTGATCGATCGAGAGGATGACGTTGTTGCCAGCCTTGGGAGCAATGTCCTCGCTGGAGTCGAGCAGCCCCATGTCGTCTCGGCGCTCGCCGCGGGCGTTGACCACTTCCTTGCGCCAACCATCGGTGCCGCGGAGCCGCGGCTCGAAGTAGCGCTCGATGCCGCGGCGCCCAAGGTAGTCGCCGAGCGCGTATTTGGCGCCACCGCCGTTGAGCCGGTCGAGCTCGTCCTGGGTGATCTCGTTCATGTAACCGACCACGTGGGCGAGCACCGGGCCGAGGCGGTAGCTGCGGTGCTGCACCGCCTCCACGTCGACGCCGGGCAGCTCGAACTGGTGCGCGTTGATCACGTCGAGCTCGTCCCGGCTCAGGTCCACCCGCACCGAGAGCTGCGAGAAGCGCTGCGGTCCGCGGGTGGCCTTCACCTGGTACTCGACGTCGGCGAGCTTGGCCGCGTCCCAGTTGAACCAGGTGGCGAGCCGAGGAAGCACCTCGGTGGCGCACTGCTGGCAGAAGGCGGGGGTGATGAACACGTCGAACGAAGGGCGGCCGTCGACGAGGATTGCTCCCCGGGTGTCCTTGATCATTCCCCGGTCGGCCCGGATCCGGACCTCCTTGACGTAGTTCTCCTTCGACTTCGCGCGGTACTCGTCGAAGCGAACGATCTGCAGCCGATAGAGGTTGAGCGCGAGAATCGCCAGCCCGGCAATCATCGCCAGGCCGAGGTACAAATAGCGGGTTTTCAGCTCCCGCCCAGCACTATTCTGGCCGAGGCTCATCGCTTAGCGCAGCGCTCCAATCTGCGGTCGCTCGTTGCCGGGGTCGATTCGCCGCAGCAGCGGCCACATCAGCATCGCCGCCACCCCGGTCACGGCCACCTGGATCGGCAGTCCGGACAGCGGCGACAGCGCCACCGCGCCCGCCTTCGAGGTGAGCAGGGTGAAGCCTACTGCCAGCAGCCCGTGGCCGAGATCCGCGGCCAGCACCACCATCACGAACGAGGGCATCGAGCGCACGTCCACCAGAGAGGAGCCGACCCGGGTGATGAGGAACGTGAGCACGGCGAGAAAGGGGTAAAGCCAGGTGGGTCGCCCGCTCATCACGTCGAGCAGGTAGCCGATCGCGAAGGAGGAGAACGCCCCTTCCAGGGTGCTCGCCCGAAGCGCGAGAAAGACCACCAGCGCCACGGTGACGTCGATGCGGGTGACCGCGAAGCCGAGGTACTTCACCACCACCGACTCGAGGGCGAGCAGCAGCAGCGCGATGGCGAAGGTGACCAGAAATTTCACCGCGTCTCCTCCCGGGGTGTCGCGCTTCCCGAAGACCCCAGCACCGGCAACACCAGCAGCTCTTCGAGCCGGCTCGCGTCCACCGCGGGAACGATGCCTGCTGTGAGGAACATGCCCGAGTCGCTGCGCTTCAGTCCGGTAACTTTCCCCACGATCAAGCCCTTGGGAAAGATGCCATCGGTGCCGCTGGTGACGATCAGGTCGCCATCCTGCAGCTCTTCGGTCCGGAGCACCGTTTCCAGCAGCAGCGGCTTGTTGCCTCCGGCGCCGGCGGCAGTGGCCCGCACCCGCGAGCGCTGAACCATCACCCCCAGCTTGCTGCTCGGGTCGGTGATCAACCGCACGTCCGAAAAACCTGAGCCGGCGCGGTGGACCCGGCCGATCACCCCGTCGGCGGTGACCACCGGCATGTCCTGCTTCACGCCATCGGCGGAACCGCGGTCGATTCGCACCGAGAGAAAGGTCGCGCTCGGGTTGACTCCGATGATTCGCGCGGCGATCTCCTCGTCGGGGGTGGTCTGGACATAGCCCACCAGCTTCTTCAGGCGCGCGTTCTCGGCGGTCTCTTCCTCGCACTCGGTCGAGCGGGCGCGCAGCTTGCTGTTCTCAGATTCCAGCACCAGGTTTCTCTCCCGCACTCCACGCAACGCAATGTACCCCGAGACGGCCGACCCCACTCCGCTCACGGCCCAGCTCAGCGCCCGCTCGATCGGCGAGCTGATCGCCAACACCGAACGGTCAAGGAAGTTGAACTCCCGTCCCCGGTGACCCGAGGTGAGGAACGCAATCAGGGGACTGACCAGCAGCGCGGTGACGACGAGCAGCTCGCGGTACCGCTTCAGCAGGGACAGCAAAGTCGGAGCTCCCTAACGTCTCTGAACTGCTTGCATTTTCACGCTCTCGATCTTAGAGAGTCAAGGTTTTGAACACCGGCGCTCGAGCCCCCGAACCTTCCAGGCCCCATGACCGAACCTGCTTCGAACCGGCAATTCACGTCGATCGTCTCCTACCTCTTCATCTTCGGGATCGCACTGCTCTTTGCGCTCCAGTGGGGCCCCGGCGCGCGGGGGTGCGAATCTCTCAAGGAGACCCCGAAACAGGTCGCGGCCACCGTCAACGGAAAGGAAATTCCGATGACCGAGTTCAACCGCACCTACTCGACCCAGCTCTCCTACATGCGGCAACAGGGGAGCCCCATTCCCGAATCGCTCGCGCGCCAGCTTGGGCTGCCTACCCAGGTGCTCGACCAGATGGTCAACACTGAGCTGCTCGCGCAGCAGGCCGAGAAGCAGGGCATCACTCCCTCTGACCAGGAGCTGCGGCAGATCATCCACAAGAACCCTGACTTCCAGAAAGACGGGAAGTTCGACTTCGACCATTACCGTCAGGTCCTGCGCGACTATTACAAGCGGACAGAGATCACCTACGAGGCCGACATCCGCCGGAGAATGGCAGCGAACAAGCTCCAGGACCTGGTCGAAGGTGTGGCCGCGGTCTCCGATGACGAGGTCAAGGCCCGCTTTCTTAAGGAAGGGAACCAGGCGCAGGCCAGCTTTGTGCGCTTTCTCCCCACCATGTACGCAGACAAGGTCGGCACCCTCAAGCCGGCAGACGTGGCTGCTTTTCAGAAGGCCCACCCGAAGGAGATCAGCGACTCCTACCAGGCGAACAAGTTTCTCTACCACCAGCCCGAGCGGGTCAAGGCTGCCCACATCTTGATCAAGGCCGAGAAGGGCGCGTCGCCGGAGAAGAAGGCGGAAGCGAAGAAGAAGATCGAGGAACTCCGCAAGGAACTCGAGGGCGGCAAGGACTTCGCCACCCTGGCGAAACAGTTCTCCGAAGATACCGGCAGCAAGGACAAGGGCGGCGACCTCGGTTTCAACGAGCGCGGCGCCTGGGTGCCCCCGTTCGCCGAGGCCGCCTTCGCGCTCAAGGCTGGCGAGCTCTCTGCCCCGGTCGAGACCGACTTCGGGTTCCACCTGATCAAGGTCGAAGCGAAGAAGCCTCCCGAGAATAAAGAGCTCAAGGACGTCGAGCCGGAGATCGCCCGACAGCTGCTCGCCAAGGACAGGGCGAAGGCGCTCGCCCGCATCGAGGCGCAGAAGGCGCTCGACGCAGTGAAGACCGGCAAGAAGCTGCTGGTCGACCTCTATCCTCCGGGGAAGGACACCCAGACCCAGGCGATGCGGTTCGAGACCGAAAGCCGGCCTCAGACGGTGGACACCGGCGAGTTCAGCTCGACCGCCGATTCGCTCCCCCAGATGGGCCCCGCGCCCGAGCTGGTAAAGGAAATCTTCGCGCTCGACGCTCCGAAGACGATGGACCAGCTTTACCCCAGCGGCGACGGCTTCGCGGTGGTGGTGGTGACCGCAAGAAAGCGTCCCACCGACGCCGACTTCGTCAGCAAGAAGGAAGTGCTGCGGGCCGAGGCGGTGAAGGGGAAGCAGTTCGAGCTCCGCGATGCCTATCTCAAGGCGCTGAAGAAGCAGGGGTCGGTGGTCACCAACACCGAGCTCACCTCGAAGGCCTCGGAAGGCTGACCCAGAGCAAGCGGCGCCCACCAGAGCGCCCAGTGGGGTCGCGTCAAAACGGGGTCGCGTCAAAACGGGGTCCCCTCAGGATGCGAGCCCCCGTTCGTCCCGAGCGTCGCGCCGAAGGCGCAGAGTCGAGGGATGACCCTCTGCCCTGACTACCCTCGACTTCGGCCTCACGGACTACGCTTGGGCTGAACGGGTTAGTTCCTCAACAAGGCGCCTGCCCTACCCTCGCGAGGACGGAATGCCCTGGGGCATCGTCGGTCGACCTTCGGCCACCAGTACCGCATTCCGTCCCTGTGCCTTGACCCGATACATCGTCCGGTCCGCCGCCTGGATCAGCTCGGTGGGGGTGCTCGCATTGTCCGGAAAGGTAGCGACCCCGAGCGAGGCAGTGAGTGCGATCGAGAGCCCGCGATCGGCGAGGAACTTCATCTCGCGAAAGCCGTCCCGGATCCGTTCCGCGGTGATGCGGGCGGCATTCGAATCGGCTTCGATCAACAGCAACGCGAACTCGTCACCGCCATAGCGGAAGGCGAAGTCGACCTGCCGGATCGACTTCTGGAGCAGCTGACCCACCTCGCTCAACAGCGCGCTCCCCACCAGGTGGCCGTTGTTGTCGTTGACCTGCTTGAACCCGTCGAGGTCCAGAAAGATCAACGAGAGCGCGTGGCCGAACCGCTCCGCGCGGGCCACTTCGCGTTCCATCAGTGTGCGCAGGTGGCGAGCGTTGAACAGGCCGGTGTGCTCATCGGTGATCGTCAGCTCTTGCACCCGCTGGAAGTTGCGCGCGTTCTCGATCGCGATCGCCGCGAACTCGGCGATGCCCGAAACCACCTGAAGGTCGTCTTCGCTGAAGGAGCGCGCCTGGGCCCCGTTCACCAGCTCGATCACTCCGAGGCTCTTTCCCTTGGCTCGCAACGGCACCGCCAGCAGAGAGCGGGTGACGAACTTCGATTCCTGATCGAATCGGCGAGAGAACGCAGGGTCTGTGGCAACGTCGACCACCAGACGCGGCACCCCGGTCTCGAACACGCTCCCCGCGATGCCTTCGCCGGGCAAGAAGCGCATGTCCTTCAAGGTCTCTGAACCTTCGCCGATGCAGATCTCGAAGTAGAGATGGCCGGTGTCGTCGAGCAGCAGCAGCGACCAGTTGTTGGGCTGCATCAGCTCGGACACCTTCTGCATCATCAGCTTCAGCACCTCACGAACTTCGAGCGTGGAGGTGAGCGCCTTGGCGATGTCGTTGAACGCCGAGAGCTGATCGACCGTTCGCTGCAGGGCGGAGAGAAGGTCGGCGGCTTTGATCGTCGTCCCTCGGAGGCAAGTGTGAGCTAACCTCGAGAGTGGCATGGCCCTTCTTCCCGAGCAAACTCTCCTCGTTCTCGCCTCGGCTTCCCCGCGCCGCCGTCTTTTCTGCGAGCAGCTGGGGCTGTCGTTCCAGGTGGTACAACCGGCGCTCGACGAAACGCCTCGTTCCGGTGAGCGGCCCCCCGACTACGTCCTCCGGCTGGCTCGCGAAAAAGCCGCGGCGGTAGCAGCTTCCCACCCCGCTGCGCTCGTGCTCGCCGCCGACACCACGGTGGTGCTCGAGGGTGAGCTGCTCGGAAAGCCCACCGATGGCGACCACGCCGCCCGCACCCTGGCCCGCCTTTCGGGTCGCGCCCACCAAGTGCTCACGGCAGTCGCCCTCGCGGGCGCAGCCAGCGCGGATTGCGTCGTCACCACCACCGTCGAGTTCAGGCCGCTGCGCAGTGAAGAGATCGCCTGGTATGTCGCCACCGGCGAGCCGCTGGACAAGGCAGGCAGCTACGCGCTTCAGGGCATCGGCGGCTCCCTGGTCCGGGCAGTCGAAGGCAGCGTGTCCAACGTGATCGGACTGCCGCTCGCAGAGACCCTCGAGCTGCTGGCGAAGGTAGGCTTCCGGTTGCCCTGGGTTGGAGCCACGACCCGATGAGCGACAGTGGCCCTGGGCCGGACCTCACCGCCCTGTATTCAGTGAGCCTGCAGTCGGTGCAGGCGCGGATCGATGCAGCGCTGGCCCGCTCTCGGCGGCCACCAGGGTCGGCCGAGCTGATCGCGGTCTCGAAGAAGCACCCTCCTGCGGCGATCGCCGCCTTCCACGCGCTGGGACAGCGCAGCTTCGGCGAGAACTACGCCCAGGAGCTTCGGGACAAGGCCGCTGAGCTCGGACAGCTGCGCGGCCTGCTCTGGCATGCCATCGGCCCGCTTCAGGTGAACAAGGCGAAATACATCGCCCAGGTGGCCCACGTGTTCCACGCCCTCGAGCGAATCGAGGTCGCCGAAGAGCTCTCGCGCCGGCGCACCGGGGCTCCGCTCCTCTGCTACGTCGAGGTCAACCTCGCCGGCGAGCAGACCAAGCGCGGCCTTGCTCCGGAAGCCGTTGCCCCCTTCGTCGACGCCGTTCGGGCCCTTCCTCGCCTCGAGGTGGTGGGGCTGATGTGCCTGCCGCCCTTCACTGAAACGCCAGAGCACTCCCGGTCCCACTTCCGCGCTCTCGCGGCGCTCGCCCTCCGTTGTGGCCTGCGAGGGCTGTCGATGGGGACCACCGCTGATTTCGAAGTGGCGATCGAAGAGGGAGCCACCGCAGTGCGGGTGGGCACCGCGCTGTTCGGCGAGCGGCCGGCACCGAAGCCGTAGCCGCTCAGGTCTCGCGGAGCTTGGCCTTGCCTTCCTGGGACACCTTCACCCGGTACTCCTGGCCGCAGTAATTGCAGAGCAGTTCGTCACCTTCGCCGAACTCCACCGGGTTGTGCGCGTTGCAACCGGGGCAGTCGAACTCCTTGAACCGCGTCGCGGTCCCCGAATTGCTCCGGGTCTCGTCGTCATCGTCGTCGTAACCGTCGACCGGCATCGTTCACCACCGCTTGAGGAAGCTGGCCATCTCGTCGGTGGCGGTCTGCCGTCGTTTCGCCAGCGCGGTGAGATAATCGAGCAGCGGGGCCTGGGCGTGAGCGGCATCTCGAAGCGCCCGCCGGGGCAGCTCGACCACATCCAGCTCTCCGGCAGCGAGTGCCGTACAGCTGCGCTCTCCCGAGTCGCCGATCACCTCGGCCTCCCCGAACACATCGCCCTTGGTGACCGTACCGACCTCGAGGGTTTCGGCAGCGATGCGGGTGAACAGTCGGGCCTCGCCCTTGAGCACCAACACCAGTGAGTCGCCCGCGCTGCCCTGTCCGAAGAGCTGGACCTTGTCGGGGTAGCGACGGCCGATGCCGAGCTTGAGCACAGACGCGGCCCGTTCGTTTCCCAACGCCCGGACCAACGCACACTCGCGCAAGGTGGGGTCGTTGAGCACGAAGTCGACGAGGTCTACCCGCCGGAGTTCGACCCGGGTGACCGGCGTGAAGTCACCATGGCCAGGGACAGTTTTCGCGGTCATCGGCGTTCGCCTTGGCAAGTCGAGGGGGTGAATCTTTGTTCAGAGGAAGGCGTCACGAGCGAAACCCCGTTCGTTCGTCCGTCCAGTCGGCGGGTTCAAAGGTTATCAGGAATGAGTGTGGCGCTGGCGGGATGTACCGGACGAGGCCAAATGTTGAAGGGGACTCTTCCAGCCCCCAGGTGCAATGGAGCACTTGCTGGCGCTTGGTAGGTAGGCTGCTTAGATTGTCCACCCACGGTCACTTACACACACCTGGAGCCCTCATGTTGAAGCCCTTTTCTGCGTGGCTCGCGGCGATGGTAGTGATGGGAATGGCATATGCGCCCGCACGTGCAGAGGAGCCTTCCCGGCGCCCGTCTGCCTTTGGTCCGGGCGAGCATTCGAAGTACGACGTTGCCTACCTTGGCCTTCACGCCGGCTCTGCACAGATCACCATCGGGAGCGAGACCCAGCAATGGGGGAAGGAAGTGTGGCCGATCGTCACCCTCGCCAAGACCGAATCGCTGATCGCGCTCTTTCCGATGAAGGACAAGTTCGTCACCTATTGGGACCACTCGATCCAGAAGTCGATTGGCAGCGATCTCTTCGCTGACGAAGGGCGAAAGAAGCGGCGGCAGCGAATCCAGCTGGTCCCCGACAGCAAGGCCGTGGTCCTGGTGCAGAAGGAAGGCGGCTCGGCGGAGGAGCAAACCCACGACGTCGATGCCAATGCGCTCGACATGGCTGCAGTGGCTTTCACCCTGCGCAACAGCGACCTTCAGCTCGGCCGGGAATACCTGCTTCCGGTCTTCACTGGAGTAAAGAGCTTCACCCTCCAGGCCCGAGTGGAAGCGAAGCAAAATCTAAAGACGCGGCTCGGTGAGCGCGAAGTCTTCAAGGTCCGCATCGTCACCGACTTCAGCGGCAAGCTTGCCTCGAAGCGAGACATGTTCGCGTACTTCACCACCGACCCGCGCCACCTGCCGGTGAGGATCGAGGCGGAATTCCTGATTGGAACGCTGGTCGCCGAGCTGACCGAATATCAACAAGGACGCGATCTGGCGCTCAAACCGACGGTCGCGAGTGATGGCTGAAGTCCGCTAGAAGTGGGCGATGGCTGTGCTCTCCGCACTCTTCGCCGTCGCCGCCCTGGCGTCTCCGGGCTACGTCTCTGCGTTGATCAAGCTTCGTCCGGGAGCAGCGGTCAAAGCCGCTCCCACGGCCACGCTTCAAGTCGCCCGCGGCGAGTGCGAGGCGGTGCAGGTTCACATTCCTCCGCCCCGCCGCCAGGTCGACGCACGGCTGCCCCCGCTCCGAGGACCCCAGAGCCATTTGGCGGTGAAGCTCTACCGCGAGGCCTACGTCGAGGTCCGTCAGCCTTCGAATCTGCAGGGAGCCACCGGTCTGTGGCCCGACCCCTTGATTCCGGTGGTCGATGACTTCGCCCACCAGAAGCGAAACGCCCTCCCCTTCGACTCCACGGAAGAGCGGCCGCTCATTCTTTACCTCGAGGTATGCGTCCCGGTCGCCCAGCTGCCCGGCAAGTACCAGGGGACACTCACCCTGAGTGCAGCCGGAGAACGCGACCGGCGGCTCCCGCTCACCGTCGAGGTGCAGCCCTTTGCTTTGCCCGCGACCTCGAGCCTTCCCAACAGCTTCGGCCTATCCATTTACAGCCTCGCCAAGGGCCACCACCTTGACCCCGCCAGCCCCCAAGCGCGACAGCTACTGCACGACTACGCGGCCGCCCTGCTTTCTCATCGGCTCTCTGCCTACGGCATGGGCATCGATCCGCCGCCGGTGTCCTTCGAAGGGGGGAAGGCCTCGGTGGACTTCGCCGGCTACGACGCCGAGCTCGCCCCCTTTCTCGACGGCACCGCACTCGCGAGCGGAGCCCGCTTCACCACCACCGACGTCAGGGATTCGCGCAAGGCGGTCACCGACGACGAGAAGGCAGCCTATTACCAGGCCTTCCGGGAACACTTTGCCGAGAAGGGCTGGAAAACGCGGCTGTTCTTCTACGCCAAGGATGAGCCCAAGCCAGAGGACTACCCCCTGGTGAGGATCCAGTCGAAGCGGGTGCACCAGGCAGGCGGCATTCCGGTGCTGCTCACCGCTTCACTGCAGCAAGCGCTTCGGGGGGCAGGAGACATCCTCTGCCCCAACCTCAATTGCTTCTTCCCCCGGGCCGGCGCCCAGACCTGCTCGAAGGTGATGCCCGCAGAGGTGCTGCGCCAGCGGCTCGAGCCGGGACACGAGCTCTGGTGGTATCAGAGCTGCAGTTCACACGGCTGCAGCGAGAAGCGCAGTGCGGACCCGGAAATCGAGAAGGCCTACGCCGGCTGGGCGTCGTACATGGTGGATCAGTCGGTCCCCTCGAACCGGGCAATGGGGGCCCTCGCCTTTGCCGAGCAGATCGGCGGCGAGCTCTATTTCGACACCGTGTTCGCCTACAATCGACAAGACCCCTGGGGTTCGGTGTTTGCCTTCGGGGGCAATGGCGATGGCACCCTCTTCTATCCCGGAGACCCGTCCCGAATCGGAGGCACCCGGCCCGTTCCGGTCACCTCGCTGCGGCTGGCCACCGTCCGCGACGGGTTGGAAGATTACGAGTACCTCGCCTTGCTCTCGAAGCTGGGAGACGAACCTCTCGCTCGAGCCAGCGCCCGCCAGCTCGCCCGCTCGGGCTATGACATCAGCCAGCGCCCCGAGGAGTGGGAGTCGGTGCGCCAAAAGCTCACCTCGCGATTGGTCGAGCTCTGGAATGCGTCCGAATACCGCGATGGGCCCGGCGTCGGTCGATAAACTCGGTTGCCTGTAAAGGCCTTGCCTCAGGAAATCCAAACCATGCGCGCCGCCGCCTCGCTGATGCTGCTCCTTGCTGCTCCGGCCCTGGCCGCTCCTGCGGCGGCTTCGCCGAAGCCTCCTCCCACCGACGCCGAGTGTGTGGGATTGCCGCCGCTGAAGACGCCGTTCGCCTTCGGGCCCGGCGAGTCGCTCGAGTTCGACCTCGACGCGATGGGCGCCCAGGCGGGAAAGATGACGATGAAGGTGCTCCCCCAGCGGAACGGAACCCTGCCCGTCGAGGTCCGGGCCCAGACCAACACCTTCTTCTCCAAGGTGCGTCGGGTGACCGGGCTCGCGCTCAGCTACCTCTCGCCGAAAACGCTGCGGCCGACGCGCTACACCGAGGACGCGACCGAGAATGGAATCCTCAAGACCGCGGATGTGACCTTCAACCCCAAGGCGCACAACGTGGCCCTGAAATACGCCACTGGCGGCGCTGGCGGAGACACCGAGCTCCGAACGGGAAGCGACACGCTCGACGTGGGCGGCGCCATCTACGCCATCCGGCAGCTGCCGTTGAAGAAGGACCTCAGCGTCTGTTTCGACGTCTACGGCATCCGCACCATCTGGCGGATGAGCGGCAAGGTGATCGCGCGCGAGCACGTCTCGCTGCCGATCGGCGAGTTCGAGGCCTGGCATCTCTCGGGCGAAGCGGTTCGCCTCACCAACCCGGCGCAGCGCCGCGAAGTCCACGTGTGGATCAGCGACGACGAGCGGAGGCTGCCGCTGGCGGCACTGGGAGCGATCGACCTCGGAGCCGTGCGCGCGACCTTGACCGGGTTCTCACGACCCGGGGACCGAAAGGCGCGCTCGCAAGGAAGTTCGACTCTGAAGTGGTGAACGATGCGGCTCGGGTCCAGCTCACCGCAATTCAGGTCCTGGCGCCGCGGCGCTCCTCGACCCGCCCTGCAGCCTGGCACATCCGGCGCCGCAGCTGCGCCACCACCACCATCAGGTACTCGAGCCGATTGAGGACCCGAAAATCCTCCGCGGCGTCGACCAGTGCCCGCGGAGAGACCTCGTCCGAGCGCAGCACTTCGAGGATCTCGGTGAAGTGGGCTTCCACCTCGGCGGCGGCCTCCAACCCTTCGCGAAGATCGTCTTCGAGGAAGTCGAGCACCGCGGCGTTCTCGTCGCGCGCGGGCAACAGCTGCTCTAGGCGATCGACTGCTTCGCCAATCTCGTCGACGGTTTCAGTGAGGGATTCGGAGGCGACGGCTTGCAAAGTGACCATGGGCGCCAAGCTACCGGCAAGGCGCGATCGGTCAATTTTGAAGCCGCCTAAATCAACCCACGGGCGCGACGGATCTGCTCGATCGTCTTGTTGTATTCGATGTCGAACGCCGAGGTGCCTTCCTGGAGATGCTTCAACCGGGAGCGGGCTTCCTTGTCGATCTCATCGTCGACGTCGAGGTGCTTCTTCATGATTCCGTGAAACTTCTGGCGCAGCACCGTGTCCGCCGAAAACACCTCTTCGACGTTCCGGCTGATGAGGAGAAACTCGATCATCTGGTTGATGACGTACTCGATGCCTTCATCGCCCATCTTGAAGCCACGGACATCGGCCATCTCGCGCTTGACCTGATTGAACTTGCTCGGGTCGTAGCCTCGCCGCTCCAGCGCTTCCCGGGTTGCCTGATTGACCCGCTCTTCGTTGGCCAGGTACTCGCGCATGATCGCCGACATGTCCATCTCGGCGTCGGCGATCCGCAGGGTCTCGACCTCGATGTCCCCGTCCTGCATCAGCTTCTGGATGCCTTCGCGGGAAATGATCGGAATCACCTTCGGATAAAGCCGCATTGGTACCCTCGCCCTCGATGAAACAGCCGCGAATGTCTGTTTGTAATACGTCACCGAGGAGGGGTGTCGCAATGAAAAAACCCAAGCGGCTCGTAGGTTTGTCCGCTTGAAGAAGCATCAGCCCGGGGTCGGACCCTCGGGTAGAGCCACGCCGGCGTCCTCCAATGAGGCCTCGCGAACCGCGTCGGGGTCACCTTCCCGCCCTTCTTCGAGCTTCTCTTTCAGCCTCTCCTTGGACGACCGATGGAGGTGGGTGTGAATCCGTTCTGCCACCGCCTGCCCCACCCCCTCGACCTCGGCGAGGGCTTCGATCGACGCTTCCCGGATCCGCTTGAATGAACCGAAGTGGCGCAGCAACGCCTTCTTTCGCCCCTCGCCGATGCCGGGGATGTTCTCCAGCTCGGACTGGAAATTGCTGCGCCGCATCAGCTTCTGTTGGAAGGTGATTGCAAAGCGGTGGGCTTCATCGCGAAGCCGGGTGAGCATGAACA
>JAYUUC010000052.1:0-2481 GCA_043755105.1 Myxococcales bacterium | reverse complement strand
CGTCGACCGAGGCGACGGCAAAGCGCTGCGAATACGAGTTGAACGTTCCGGGGTCCTCGAGCGGCTCGAGGCTCTGCCCTTGAAGCACCACGTGGGTCCAATGTCCGTCTCGAATTCGAGCCTGAGCCAGGCCCTTGTCCCAGAGGGACTCCAGGGTGGCCCCGCCCTCGACCACCGACTCGGTGATCATCGCCGGTCCACCGTCCACGCTCAGGGCAATTCGCGCGAGCATCGCGGGCAGGTCGTTGACGAAGGTGTAGCTGTTTCCGATGAACAGCACCCGGAGGGGTGGTGGGGCTTCCGCTCCCGCATCACCGCCATCGCTTCCGCCGGCATCCTCTGGAGTCGACCCGTCGATGACTTCGGAAAGTCGCAGGCTGCAGTCGAGATCGTCTGGCCCGCATCCCGTCTTCGACGATGCGGCCGTACTGCAACCGACGCCGGCTGCGAATACCGTCATCATCGCCCAGGCGAGGCCTGCTCTCTTCATTGGCAATGCGTAGCACACCCTTGTCTGTCGATGCTGGCCGCGCCCATTCGACAGAAAAGACAGTGCCTCAGCGACCGGTGCTGGGCGAATTCGCCTGTCGAAGAAAGCCTTCGACGAACGACAGTCGATCGTTGCCCACGAACATCTTCTCGCCGATGAAAAAAGTCGGAGCACCGAACGCTCCGCGAGCGACAGCTTCGGCGGTGTTGGCTTTTGAGCAGGCCCTTGATCTCTTCTGCCTCTGCGCGGGCGAGAATGGTTTCGGAATTCAATCCCACTGCCTCCAACGTCTGCGCGACGCCGGCTGGGTCCGACGGCGGGAGGCCCTCCACGAACGTCCTCCGGTAGAAAGCATCGGTGAAGGCTTCGAGCTTGCCGTGCTCATCGGCGACGAGTCCGGCCCGATTCGCCAGAAGGCTGCTCTGGGGAAAGGGATCGGGCAATCGGAAGGGCGGCAGCTTGAGGTGCTCGCACCAATCGACCAGGTCGCGGCGCAGGTACCGGGCCTTGGCCGGGTTGGCGATCGGCGGCGTGTTGCCGGTGGCCTGGTACACGCCCATCAAGAAGAGCGGGCGATAGCGGATTTCGGCTCCGGTCCGTGCCGCCAGCGCTGCCATTTGCGTCGAAGCGAGATAGGAGGAGGGGCTGACGTAATCGAAGAAGAACTCGAGGGTTCTGGGCATCTTGAGTGAGCCTTTCACCCGGTGCACGCGTGTGCACGGAAGGAGCGCCTTAGCGCCGTGCGTGAACTTTTAGAAGCCTTGCAGCAACGAGCCCAACAGGTAGGCCCCCAGCTGGCGGCAGCGGCCTATGCGCGAGGCCTCGCGGTCACTGCCAGGGATGGGACGACCCGCCCCATTCCGATCACTGCCACGCCGATCGTGATCGAAGAGGCTGAGCTCGATCGCCGGGCCGCCCTCGCGACCACGCTCTCCACGGCCGGCGCGAAGATGGCCGCGGCCATTCTGGAAGGGCCCCGGGCCGAGCTGCTGCTCTCTGCGCTCTCTCCGCTCGAGCGGGAGCTGGCGGTGAAGACCTGGCGCACCAGTGGAATGCTCGCCACCACCCGGGTAGATTTCTTCGTTGCCTCGGGAAGCAGCGTTCCGTCGGCGCTGGAGATCAACGCCACCATCCCGGCGATGCAGGGGTATTCGGACATCGCTGCCGAAACCTTCATCGAGCAGCTCGGCGCGCTGGGCGGGCTGACACCCACCCGCATCCGTCAGCTCAAGACGGCGAATCGCCCCAACTCGGTCGCGCTCCATCAGGCCCTGCTGGCGGGCTTTGCGCAGCAGCGAGGAGGCGCGCGCCCGAACCGGATTGCCCTGCTCTCGCGCCGCAACGACGCGCAGCTGAGCGAGCAGCGCTTTCTCTGTGAACGGTTTCGCGAGCTGGGGACCGACGCCGAGGTGGTGCACCCGGACGAGCTGTTGCTGAACGAGGGCGTGCAAGCCCGAGGGAAGAGCTTCGACTTCGTCTATCGCCACCTCTTTGTCCGCCGCCTCGAGGAGCCAGGCCTCGTGGGCGCAGAGACGGTGAAGCAGCTGCTGGCTCGAGGGCCCAATGACCAGGTGGTGGTGCTCAACCCGCCCGCCTCCCAGGTCGAGGTGAAGACGACCTTTGCGCTGCTCTCCGAAGCCCTCGCCGATCGGAGGTTGGCCCAGACCGCCCAGCTGACAGAGGAAGAGCTCGACGCGATCGCCCGCTCGGTTCCTTGGACGCGGGCGTTCCGTCCAGGGCCAGGGGTGGGGCCGGACGGCGAACCGGTCGCCGACCTGGTCGCGAGGGTGGCGGCGGACCCGTCGCGGTTCGTGCTCAAGCGCTCCTGGGACTACGGAGGCCGCGCCGTGTTCGTCGGGTCGACCCGCGACCACCTCTCTTTCCACGAGCGGGTTCGGGCAGCCTACGGCGAGGATTTGAGCTGGAGTGACCTCTGTGAGCGGACGGCCCACGACCCGGCCGGAGGTGGCTTCGTGGTGCAGCAGATTGTC
>JAYUUC010000051.1:0-2486 GCA_043755105.1 Myxococcales bacterium | reverse complement strand
GCACCGCGTTTCGCCGTCAGCTGCTGCAGCTGAAGAAACATCTCGGCGCCGGACGGCACGTGGTGCTCGGCGGCCGAGCCGTCGGTGTCCATCAAAGCCTCTGCGAATCGATGGGTTTCCGCGTAAGCCTTGGGCCTGATGGATGGAGAGAGGTGGTCGGCGAGAGGTGACGTGGAATCGGGTCAAGGACCCCGGTTCTCGACGTAGAGGCGCGGGCAGGCGCGAAGTAACCGAAGACCTCGCCGCTGCGCCGTACTTTTGCAAGCCCAGCCATGCCTCACGGACTCGGGCGCGCAAACCGAAGCTCGACGTCAAGTCTCTGCCCTGCCGCGAGAGTGATTGAAGTCGTTGCCTCTCCCGCGTGCGGGTCGAACGCATTCAGTTGCACTGCCGTGGCAGGCACTCCGTTGAGCGCAAAGCGGCCGTCCTTTCCTGCGCGAACATGAAACGGGTGGGTGAGCAGAATCAGGTGCCCTTCGCTCTCGCTTCCTCCGTGAACGGCGCAGCGCAGCGCCACCAGGCCTCGGAGGTCCCGCAGCGGCAGGGTCGCCTCGGCTCCCGTTCCTGGAAGCGGCACGTTCGCGCCCCAGGGTTTTCCGCGCTGAATCACCAGTACGGTGTGAAGCACCCGGTCGGTCGAGCGGGCCACCACCGGCTGTCCCTGCTGCGCGACCACCACCTCGGGGGAAAACCCCTTTCCATCATTGCGAAGCTCGACCGGATTCTCCGGAGCCGCGAACACCCAGCGGTCGAGACCGCCAGAGAGGTAGACCAGCGCATCGGCCACCGGCGCACCATCGGGCCCGACCACCTGACCCTCGAGGGTGCCGGTGGTGGCGGGGTCGATCACCGTGGCGACCCGAGGCGGAGGCGCTTTCCCGGCGGTTGCCACGGCTGGACCTGAAGGAAGAATCCGGCGGGGCAAGTCCTTCACCCCTTCGCCTGAAGCGAGGAGCAGGGCAATCAGCACCGTGGCGGTGATCGCGAACTTGGCACCCACCAACTCGAGGCTGTGCAGAAACCAGGGCAGCGGGCGGAGCCGCCTCCGCATCAGCAGCGCCAACCCCACCAGCACTGGAACGCTCGCGTAGCTCCAGAGGATGGAACGGTCCCAATCGAACCGCTTCTGCTGCCAGATCCGTCCATGGCCGACCAGGAACTGGGTCACGGCGATGGTGAGGATGAGCAGACGCTCCGAAACGGAAAGGGCAGGAAAGGTGACGGACTTCGACGCTGCAGGCATGTCCTCATTCCTATACCCAGCCATGTCGTTAAGGTACCCAGCCGATGAAGAGCCCACGCCAGCTCCACCTCTTCCGAGGCATGGTTGCCCCGCTTCAAGGGTTTCTCCGCCTCGAAGCTGCCAGTGGAATCCTGCTCTTCTGCGCCGCGGTGGTGGCCCTCGGCTGGGCCAACTCTCCGCTGGCCCCAACCCACCGCGTGCTCTTCGAGACCCAGATTCCGCTCGGCGGCAGCCTCACTGCGCCCTTCACCTTGATCGAGCTCGTCAACGACGGGCTGATGACGGTGTTCTTCTTCGTGGTGGGAATGGAGATGAAGCGCGAGCTCGCCGTCGGAGCGCTTCGCACCTTTGCCCAGGCTGCGCTGCCGGCGATCGCGGCGCTCGGAGGAATGGCGCTGCCGGCGATGATCTACTTCCTCTTCAACCGCCATACCCCCGGTGAACGAGGCTGGGGAATTCCCATGGCCACCGACATCGCGTTCTGCATTGGCTGCCTGACCCTCCTCAAGGGAAGGGTTCCGCAGGCGCTGGTGGTGTTCGTCACCGCACTCGCGATCTTCGACGATCTCGGAGGGATCCTGGTGATTGCCTTCTTCTATGGCCACGGCCTCGACCTGCTCTGGCTCGGCGCCGCCGGCGGACTCACCCTCGTGCTCTTCCTCTTCAATCGCCTCGAGGTCCGCAGGGTGTGGCCCTACCTGCTCGCGGGCTGCGCGCTATGGGCCTGTGTGCAGAGGTCAGGGATCCACGCCACGCTCTCCGGGGTAGTGCTGGGGCTGATGATTCCGATTCGGACCCCAATGCCGCCCCGTTCGGGGCCAGAGCAGAAGGCTCCCCTGGAACTCCTGATGCGACAGCTTCATCCCTGGGTGGCATTCGGGGTGATGCCGCTGTTTGCGCTCGCCAACGCGGGCATCGACCTTCGCGGCAGCTCCTGGGCGCAGCTGGCGATGCCGATACCGCTGGGAACTGCGGTGGGGCTGTTCGTCGGCAAGCAGGCGGGCATCTTCCTCTTCACGCAGCTCGCGGTGGCCATCGGCTTTGCCCCGATGCCCGGTGGAGCGTCCCGGTGGCAGCTCTACGGGGCCTCGGTGCTCGCGGGAATCGGCTTCACCGTGGCGCTGTTCATCGCCTCGCTCGCCTTTCCGATGGAACCGGCACTGCTCGCTCAGGCGAAGCTCGGCATCCTTCTCGGCTCGATCGTCTCGGGAGTGACGGGATACCTGCTGCTGCGGCTCGGCTC
>JAYUUC010000050.1:0-2486 GCA_043755105.1 Myxococcales bacterium | reverse complement strand
CCTACCTGCTGCCGCTCGCGCTCGGCATCACGATGATCATCACCCAGCGGCTGCAGCCCCAGATGATGGATGCGACCCAGGCGAAGATCATGACCTGGTTCATGCCGATCTTTTTTACGGCCATCATGATGAACTACCCGGCGGGTCTCGCCCTCTACATCTTCACCAACAACCTGCTGTCGATCGGCCAGCAGGCGGCGCTCAAGCGGTACCTCGCGCGAAAGGGTGGCGGTTCGGGGGGAAAGCTGTTGGGTCCATCGGACAAGCCTTCTGACAAGCCGGACAAGAACAAGAAGTTGCAGCCGGCCACCAAGGCCTGACGTGGTGCCGGCACGATTGGCCGGCAAAGAGGGGTGGGGTTTTGGAAAAGCAACAGCAGGTCGAGAAGCTGCTCGGAGACATCCTCACGCTGATGCAGTTCCCAGCGCGGCTCGATTTCAAGGATGCGCCCGATGGGAGCCTCGCGGTCGCGATGCACTTCGTCGGTGAGGTTCCGCAGGGAATCACCGCGGGCAAGAAGAGCTTCCTGGTCGACTCGCTCCAGTTTCTGCTGAACAAGTGCATCAACCGCCCGAACACCGAGCGGCGCTGGGTCACGCTCGGCGTCGGCGGGTTTCCGGAGCCGAGGGGTTCGAGGCCGGCGGCTCCGAGCGCTCCGGGTTCCAATGGTGCGCCTGCCGCGGCTGCTTCCGCGCCTGTCCCGGCGCCCTTGGTTGCGCCTGCGGCCGGGTCGACCCGCCCTGCCAGACCGGCGCCTGCGGCGCGCCCCGACGCGACTGTGAAGGCGCCGAAGGCTGCGCAGCGGCCGTCGCGTCCGGCCGAGGTCGACGAGTCGAAGCTCGAAGTCGCAGCGGATCCATTGATGTCGGCGCTGGGAAAAGCGTTCGCCGAGAAGTCCGCGAAGCTGGGCCGCGTCTATGCGGTGGCGATGATGTCGGTGGAAGATCGCGCGCGGCTGCTGCAAGCGGCAAAGCCCATCGCCGGGGTGACGGCGCGGGTGGAAGGCGAGAGCCATTTCCGTCGGCTCGCGTTCGTACCGGAGAAGCCGACCGCGATGCCGAAGCGCCATGCCATGGCCGTGTACCCGGACGACGAAGAAGAGGGAGACTGAGGGCCGTGGGTAAGGCCAAGTCACTCAAGGACAAGCTGTGGGGCGCCGCGGTGCTGAAGACCAGCTTCGCGCTGCGCGATGGGCTCGAGTCACCTGCATTTCGCAGCATCTATCCCGGAGTGCTGCGCGACCTCGGCGTCGAGGACTCCGCGGTCGACACGTACATCGCCGCGAACCGGGAAGCCGTCGAGAAGGCCGCGCGCGGAAGTGTCGGCGATACTTCCGGCGAGTAGCGCGGTGTCGTCGAGTACCATTGCGGCGATCGCGACCGGCCCGGCCCGCGGCGGAATCGGAGTGCTGCGGATCAGCGGACCGCTGGCGCTCGAGGCCGCGCGGCGCGTGGTGCCGGGGTGGCCGGCATCTTCTGTTCCACGGCATGCCTATTTTCTGCCATTCACCGATGGGGCGGGTGCGGTCGTCGACGAAGGGGTGGCCATCTACTTCCAGGCGCCGGCGTCGTTCACGGGGGAAGACGTCGTCGAGCTCCACGCGCACGGGGCCCCGCGGTTGTTGCAGCTGCTACTCGAGGCGGTGACGGCGCTGCCAGGTGCGCGGCTCGCCGAGCCAGGAGAGTTCACCCGTCGTGCATTCCTGAACGGGCGCATCGATCTCGCGCGGGCCGAGGCGGTGGCGGATTTGATTGCAGCGGACTCGGAGGCCGCGGTGCGGGCAGCGGCGGCGCAGCTGGCGGGCGCGCTGTCGGAGCAGCTTCGCGCGGTGCGGACGCCGCTGGTCGAGTTGCACGCGGATCTCGAGGCCTCGCTCGATTTTCCTGAGGAGTCCGAAGGAACGGAGGTCGCCACGGCGGCGCGGCTCGACGCGGCGCTCGGTGCGTTGAAGGCACTGCGGGACCAGGGTCGGCGCGGGGCCCTGAGTCGGCGCGGGGCGCACGTGGTGCTGTATGGGCCGGTGAACTCGGGGAAGTCGACGCTGTTCAATCGACTGGCCGGGGCCGAGCGCGCGCTGGTGGACGAGTCACCGGGGACGACCCGCGATGCGCTCGAAGCGAGCCTGGAGTGGGATGGCCTGCAGGTGACGCTCGTGGACACGGCTGGGTTGCGTGACGACCCCGAGCGGCTCGAGGCGCGCGGCATCGAGCGGACGCGGCGGGCGCTGAAGTCGTCGGATCTCGCCGTGCTGCTGCTTCCGCCCGAAGCCACCGAGGCCGAGGTGGCGGCCTGGCGGCGGGAGGCGCCCGGAGGACTGGTGGCCTATGGAAAGGCGGATTTATGCGTGGCTCCTGCGGGCGGGCTCGCGGTCAGTGGGAGCACCGGGCTGGGGGTCGACGGGTTGCGCGCGGCGATTCTGGAGGCGGTGGGCTACCGGCGCGCTGAGGCCGTGGTGTTGTCGTCGGCGCGGCACCGGGAGGCGATCG
>JAYUUC010000049.1:0-7395 GCA_043755105.1 Myxococcales bacterium | reverse complement strand
CTTCCACCTTCTTGATCGACCGCGACGGGCAGGTGGTGGTCGCTTTCCAGGGCGTGGCCTCGCCCGAAAAGCTGATCGACCGGGTAGAGCAAGTGGTGGGGCGCTGAGGGACGGGCGTTGCACCTGCTACAGACCTGCAGCGGATTTCTTGCCGACGCCCGCCCACCTGGTACCTTGGCCTCGAGGCCATGGTGACACGTCGAAAGCTTCTATGGGGTTCGGTGGGAGTCGCCACGCTGCTCACCCTGGTGTCCGTGGCCGATTCCGGAGGCTTCCGGCGCTACGTCCAGCTGCGCAAGGACAGCGCGACGCTCGCCGAGCGCAACCGGAACATGGCGGCCGCCAACCGGGTGCTGATCGGGCAGATCGCCGCTCTGCGCAGCGACCCCAGGGCGATGGAGCGGGCAGCGCGTGAGGAACTCGGCTTCATCAAGCCGGGAGAGGTGATCATCAACCTGGAGTCCCCATGATCGCGCCCCACTCGAAGGGGGCGCGGGGCGTTACCGCCTCGCTCAGGATGTTGCCGGCCGTTTCGGTGGTGGTGGCCTTCGGGTACCTGGCCCGGGGTGGCTTTCACGGGCTCGCGCACCTCGGGTGGCTGGAAGGGATTGCCGCCTTTCTCTTGGTCGCAGGTCTGGCGGTGTCGGCCTGGCGCCGGTTTCGTCGCGGAGCCCTGGGGGCAAGGGCGGACCTGCGCGACGAGCTCGAGCTGGGCGCCGGGCTGCTATCGGCCGCGTTCATCGTCGTCGCCGTGTCCGGGCCGGCTACTTTTCCGATCGTCTATCTGTTGATCGCGTTTCTGGTCAGCTTCTTTTCGCGGTCCGCGGGGGTCACTCTCCTCGGGGTGGCGGTGCTGTTCGACGCAGTGGACACGCTCGGGCCCAGTCCGATGACCTTTGCGGTGCACACCGCTTTTCTGGTGATGTTTGCGGCGATGTACCACGTGGTCCTCTCGGCCCGACTGGCGGTGGCTCGACGTGCCGAGCATGACGCGGTGGCCAATCGCATTCGCGAGGTGGAAGAGCGGGCGCGCACTTTCCGCCTGGTGAGCTCGGGAACGCAGGACAGCCAACCGGGAATCGAAGACCAGGAGAAGTGGCTGCTCGCCTCGGTGAAGGAGATCGAAGGGGCCGTGGGGACCTCGCTGGAAGTGGCCGAGCTCGCCCTTGGCACCCATACCTGCGCGGTGTTCCTGCTCACCTCCGACGATCGCTCGCTCAAGCTTCACGACTGCCGGTCGGCCTCGGAACGGGTGGAGCGGGATTTGATCTCCGCCGGCGAAGGAATACTCGGCGGGGTGCTGAAGCGGACGGTACCCGTGCGAATGCACTCCGCGGCGGGGCTCAAGGGCATCACCTACTACGACAGCTCGGCGCCGCAGATCGGCTCGCTCCTGGCGGTGCCGATCGTGGAAGGGGGAGGGCTGGTGCGGGGGGTGCTCGTCGCCGACCGGCTCACCGACCGCCCCTTCAGCGAGCAGGAAGAGAAGCTGCTGAGCACCGTGGCGTCCGAGGTGCTGCGGGCGATCGAGGTCGAGCGGGTGATGGGTTACATCCGCAAGACCCGTGATGAGAAGGACAGGTTCTTCCGGGCGATCGAAGAACTCAACCGTGCGGGAGCGCCGGAGCAGGTCTTTCTCGCGGTGCTGGAGAGCGCGCGCCAGCTGGCGGGCCTCGACTTCTGTGCCGTCACCCTGGTGAGCGAGCAGGACGGAAAGCGCGTTCACCGCATCGCCCGCATGACCGGCGTGACCGCGCAGGGCAGGGCGCTCGAAGGTCGAACCTTCCTCGACAACAACGGACTGGTGGCCAACGTGGTGCGCTATGGCGCGCCCCTGCCCGGCCGCGATGTTCGCGCGATGGACAAGCAGGTGATCTTCGACGGCGACACCGAGGTCCGCGGGCTTGCGGGGCTGAAGATCTTTCCCCTGATTGCTGGCGATCGAATCCTCGGGACCCTGGTCGCCGGCTCTCGAAAGAAGGCCGCGCTCGACGACGATCGGCTGCGGATGCTCGAGGTGATTGCCTTTCAGGCGGCCCAGGCGGTGCTGCGGGCCCAGCTGTTCGAGCAGATGGAAAAGATGGCGACCACCGATGGGCTCACCGGGCTGGTCAATCACCGGACCTTCCAGGGCAAGGCAGAGGAAGCGCTGGCCCAGGCGAAGCGCTCCGGCCGAAAGTGCTCGATCATCCTCACCGACATCGACCACTTCAAGAACGTCAACGACACCTACGGGCATCCCACCGGAGACATGGTGCTCAAGGGCGTGGCGCAGATCATCAAGGACAAGGCCCGGGACACCGATATCGTCGCCCGCTACGGAGGCGAGGAGTTCGCGATCGTGATGCCCGAGACCGACAGTGCCGGCGCGAAGGCGATTGCAGAGCGCATTCGCGAAGCGGTCCAGGCCGAGGTGTTTCAGACGGAGGTCGGTCCGCTCCGGGTGACCCTCTCGCTGGGTATCGCCACCTGCCCCGAGCACTCGACCGAGAAGCAGGGGTTGATCGACCTCTCGGACCAGTGCCTCTACCACGCGAAAAGGCACGGCCGGAACCAGGTGATCACAGTGGCGCAAATGCAGGGCACACGCCGCCTCGCGTCCGTGTAAGTGTGGCCTGCCTGGGGCAGGAGCACTCCATGGGCACCGCGCGCTGACGCTCCAGTCGACTCTGCGCGCGAGCTTTCGTTCCTGAATTCAGGCTGTTGCGGGTGGCTATCCGCTTGCAAGGAAGGAGGCAAGTTTGCCACTTCCCTTGCCGAGGTCAGCCCCGATGAAGCCATTTCCTCTCTCGATTGGGCGACCCCTGGTTGTCTGCAGCATCGCCTGCGCATTGCTCTCGGGACTGGGGTGCTCGGGTGCGGTCTCCGACGACTCGCTGACGCTCGATCAGGAGGTGATTGATCCCGGCGACAACAGCCTGTCCTTCGAGCCGATCGTCGCTGCGACCAGTGGATGGGGACCGGTGGAGCGGGACCACAGCAATGGTGAGAGCGCTGCGGGAGACGGCCACGCGATTACGCTCAATGGCAAGGTGTACCCACGGGGCTTTGGGGTTCACTCCAGCTCCGCCGTCACCTTCGACGTCGGGGCCAGATGTGCAGGCTTCATCGCCGATGTCGGCATCGATGACGAAGTGGGCGGCCGGGGCAGTGTGGTGTTTCAGGTTTTTGCCGACGGCGCCAAGCTCTACGACAGCGGCGTCCTCACCGGCGCGAGCGCCACGGCCAGGGTGAACGTTTCGATCGCAGGAAAGCGCGAGCTGAAACTGGTGGTCACCGATGGAGGAGACGGCACCGGGTATGACCACGCGGATTGGGCCGCCCCGATTTTGAAGAACTGCACCCCGGCGGGGACTGTCACTCCTGCGCCCGCGCCTGCTCCCTTGGTCTTTTCCGGTCCCCTCACCATCACCCATGGAGGCACCTACAGCGGCAACTGGGAAAGTCAGAATCCGGGCGTGTCGGCGGTGACCATCCAGACCCGCGAACCGGTGGTGATCGAGAACTCGAACCTCCGCAGCAGGGGAAACCTGATTTCGGGAACGGGCCTGCGGATCACCGTTCGCGGCACCCGGGGCGAAGCGCTCAATCCCAACGTCTCGGGGCAGGTGGCCGGCTACTTCCTCAATGTCGCCGAGGTGTTCGACGTCCGGGTGGAAAACAACGTTTCGATCGGGGGCGGCTTCGTCTACGTCAACAAGTGGGTGGGCAGTTCGGCTGCGGGCGAATCGATCAAGGTGCTCCGGAATGTGGTGCGCAACATTGACGGCCGCCGCAGCAATGGGTCGGGCGGTCTGATCGCCGAAAGCCAGGATTCCGGTGCTGCCCGCCACGTGGTGATCTTCAACGCCGTCCACCGCATCGACCTTGCGGAGATCGCCTGGAATGAGGTGATCAACGAGCCGGGCAAGAGCATGGTCGCCGACAACATCAACATGTATTCGTCGAGCGGCACCCCGGCGTCGCCGATTCTCATTCACGACAATTATATCCAGGGCGGTTACAACAACGACCCGGCCAATGACCCGACTTATTCCGGTGGCGGCATCATGCTGGGGGATGGAACCTCGACCGTTCCTCTCGATTACGGTTACGCCCAAGTCTACGACAACCAGGTGGTGTCGACTTCCAACTACGGCCTGGCCATCGTCGGTGGCGTCGAGCAATCGGTCTTCCACAACCGCGTCGTCTCCAGCGGCCTGCTGCCCGATGGGCGTCGGATTCTGGCCCAGAACGTCGGCCTCTATGTCTGGGATATCAACCGTCAGAAGAACCTCGTTCCGTCGACCTTCCAGAACAGCACGATGAACGCGAACAACAGCGGCTGGATCCAGGTGAAGGCCGACGGCTCGACCAACAACAACTCGTCGTGGATGCCGGACGACCCGTCTTCGAACAACATCCAGATCTTGACCGTGACTGCGGCATCCGAAGCGCAGGAACACCAGAGCTTCCTCGCGAAGGCCTCGGGAGCAGCGATTCACCTCGGGTCCTGAGCCACGTGGTAAGCGGGGCTGAACCATGGCTGACAAGCGCCGCTTCGAGCTCTTCGCCCAACTTCTGGTCGCACGGTTTTCCGGCGCGCGGATTTTCGACGTCGCCGGGGGGATGGGAAAGCTGAACGAGGCCCTGTCCCGGCTCGGGCGGGAAGTGACGACGTTCGACCTTCGCCACAAGCACTTGCCGGTGAAGCACTTCGAGCAGAGGGCATTCACGCTCGAGGAGCCCTGCGAGGCGGACCTGGTTGTCGGCATGCATCCCGATGGCGCAACCCGGCTGATCATCGAGTACGCCGCTCGGCACCAGATTCCCTTCGCGGTGGTCCCGTGCTGCTCCGACAACGGCATGCCCTACAGGTCCTGGATGAAGCACCTGGCATCGCTCGCAACGGGCCTGGGACTCGAGGTGGACGAGGCCCCGCTTCCGATGGAGGGCAGGGCGAGGGTGGTGCTGGGAGCCCCGAACGGTCGCTGAGTCTCTTCCACAGCTCTTCGGAGTGTGGTCCGACACGAAGCATAAATTCAGGAAAGCGGGCCAGCAACGCCTCTACGTCATTCCAGGGGTGGCGATCCCGAATCCCCAGGCGTAGGGGCCGTTCCCTCTAGTCCCGGTTCGAGGCCTTCGGGGGACCTTCGCTTCCCATCGGGGAGAGCTTTCCGGAGAGTGCCCCAGCCTGCTCGTGGGGCATCAAGTCCCGCGGCGAACGGAAGTACTGCATCGGCGACGAGTGCAGCAGGTTGGACACCCGGCTGGTGTAGATGCACGCGTACTGCTCGACCTGTTCACCGAAGCGGCTGTTCTCGTTCCCCTCCTTGAACAGCAGACCCCAGTAAGGGTTGAAGCCCGCCTCGACATCATTCTCGAAGGTGTCGGCGATCTCGGTCGCTTCCTTCAGCGCCTTGCGCAGCTTGTCGAGCTCGGCCTTGCCCCGGCGCCTCTCCTCGTCAAGCTTCTCCCTCGCCGCCTCCTCTAAGGTTTCCTTCTCCAGCCGACGTTCGAGCAGGTTGAGCAGACCCTTCCGCTGGTTCACCTCGTCGTCGAGCCGGGCGATCACCAGCTCGATCTCCGAGAGTCGGGTGATCTCTTCCTTGCGCGAATCGGTGTAGGTGATCTCGTCCTCGATCTCCTGCACCACCATGCAGGTTCGCCACAGCGAGGTCTTCTTCGATTTGAGGATGTCACCGTAGATGTGGTCGCCGACGTAGAGGACCGACTCACCGGCGAAGCCCAGCTGACGCTCCAGCTCGAAGAGGTTGCCCCCCTGGTAGACCTTCCAGCGGTCCAGCGTGGAGGCTTCGCCGATCACCTTTCCCTCTTCGGTGGAATGGTCGACTTCCAGGAAGGGGTTCTTCTCGGAGAAGAAGGCCGGCTTCGAAGCGCCGGTGCAGACGAAGTCGAAGTAGTTCCGCCAGCTGGGGTACTCCGCGACCAACCCGTCGAGCAGGTAGCGCATCACCGCGTCGGTGTAGTCCCAGAGAGAGTTGGTGAGCAGAAAGAGCTTCTTTCCGCCCGAACGCAGCTTGTGCAGCGCTGGTCCCAGTTCGAGATCTTTGAAGATGTAGCGGCCGATATCCTTGCGGATCTCGCGCTTGAGCGAGTTGTCGCGATGGACCTTGTCGATCGCCTCGCGGATGTCATCATAGAGCTTGGCGTAGTCGATCACCTGGCCCTGGGCTTCGAGCAGGTCGATCACCCCGGCGTAGAGGCATGCCTCGGGGAGCGCGAAGAGGGTGTCGATCCACGCGTACTGCGGGTTCTTCAACCGGATGCGGGCGTGCCCGTAGAGAGCTTGCCAGCGCTCCTCGGACAGCTTCGCCCGGCCATGAAAGGCTCGACCGACGTGTCCAAACCGGTCCATCTTGATCAGGTTGCCGTTGAGCTTGTCCACCACCAGACCGCGCATCACGAACTGGTGGTCGTACTGGATCTTGCCGATCTCGGCTGGGTACCCGTACTCGGAGATCAGCTTCACCAGCGTCATGTCGTACGAGAGCTGTTCGATCCGCCGCATGTGGTAAATCGCCAGCGTGTAGTCCATGTCGAAGCCGATCAGGCTGACCTTGCTCATCCGCAGGTTTCGGTTGACGAAGATCTGCCGGGCTCGCACGGTGTCTCGCTGTTGACGCGGCGCGGTGAGCAACTTGGCGAGATCTTCATCGGCGAGCAGCTCACGGGCCCGTCGGTCGGCCTCGAGGGCCTTTTCCCGGTCGCGGGTGGCAGAAAAGCTGCCGTGCAGGGGAGTCGGAGAGAGGCCTCCAGGAATGGGGCCTTCGGGCGGCAAGAGCGGAGGCAAGGAATTCCATTCATAACAATTGCGTGGCACGCTTCCAATGGTGATGCGCACCCCTTCCGCGAAGGCGATTCGAAGGCGCCACCCCTCTCCCGGTCCTTCGGGGGATGGGGCTCAGTTGTTGTCCGCCCGGATTGCCGACCTCGAGCTCCGTCTCAAGCTGCTGGAAGCGCGAATGCGCGACCTCGTCGCGGCGCCGAAGACCGAGCTGACCGGGGCGAAGAAGGGGAGAGCCCGCAAGGTCCGCGATCGTTGCCCCGGTTGCGTGCTCGAGCTTCCGGCCGGGCCCCGGGGGTCGAGCTGCGTCTGGTGCGGCTTCAAGTTCGAAGCGGTGGGCAGGGCCTTCCGGTGAATCGAAGGAAGTACCGGCTGCGCAGCCGGGTCGAGACCGGCGCGCTCGCCGATCTGTACCGGGCTACCGACGACTCCGCCCGCCGGGTGGGGGTGAAGCTCTTCCATCCTCACACCTCCGACGGGCGCTACGCCCGGGAGATTGCGGGCACCGCGCGGGCGCTGTCCGGAGCCGCGGGCATCGTGCCGGTGCTCGAGGTCGGAATGGTGCAGGGCCGTCTCGCCGTGGTGCGAGAGGAGGTCGAGGGCCCCCA
>JAYUUC010000048.1:0-7398 GCA_043755105.1 Myxococcales bacterium | reverse complement strand
GAGCTGGAACGTATCGAACGGGCCCAGCGCTCGCTGGTGGCGCTCAAGGCCGACCCGCCCGCCGCGCTCAGCTTCCTGCCCGAGCTGCCGGAACACGGGAGCCTGCTCACCGATCGGATGGCGTACCTGTTCGCGGTCCATATTTAGGGCATTCAGGCAGTCCACCAGGCCTGCCCCCGACTCAATTCCCCTCGGCTCGGCTCCGCAATTCCCACTAGAATGGCGCCAGCCTGATGTCCTCCCACCCTCCCCTCGAGCTCGCTGCCCTGGTTCGCGACAAGAAGGTACTGGTCTGTTGCGGTGCCGGAGGGGTAGGGAAAACCACCACCGCCGCAGCGCTGGCCCTCGCCGGCGCCCGCTTCGGCAGGCGGGTGCTGGTGCTCACCATCGACCCCGCCCGCCGACTGGCCCAGGCGATGGGGATTCCCGCCAACAGCCGCGCCCCTTCGCCCGTGGATCTCTCTCACCTCGAAGGCTCTGGCTTCGCAAAGGGAACCCTCGACGCATGGATGCTCAACCCCGACGTGGTGTTCGAGAGCCTGGTTCGTGAGCTCGCGTCCTCGTCAGAGCAGGCGGAGCGGATCTTGAAGAACCGCCTCTTCCGCCACCTCTCCGAGCTGGTCTCGGGGATGCAGGAGTACACCGCGGCAGAAGCGCTCTACACCCTCTCCACCAGCGGAAAGTACGACCTGGTGGTGCTGGACACTCCGCCCGCACGCAACGCTCTCGACTTTCTCGATGCCCCCGGCCGGCTCTCGCGCTTTCTCGACGAGCGAATCCTCAACCTCTTTTTGCCCGCGCAGTCCCGGCGCCTGGGCTTGTGGAAGAAGGCCACCGAGCTGATCGGCAACGTGTTCACCCGGGTATTCGGCTCGGATTTCTTTGAAGAGATGCAGCAATTCCTCGGAGCGTTCGGAGGCATGTTCGGGCCGATGCGTCGGCATGCCGAAGCGGTGCGCGCATTGCTCGCCTCGACCGATTCAGCATTCTTGTTGATCACCAGTCCCGAGCACGCCGCGCTCACCGAGGCTGCCTATTTTCGCGACCGGCTGCTCGAGATGCAGCTGCCCTTCGCCGGCTTCGTCCTCAACCGCAGCTGGGCCGCCTCTGCCGAAGCCGACCGCTCCCCGCTCGAGGCGCCGGCGGACAGCTCCGCCACATTGAAATCGGCGCTGGAAAAGCTGCAAGGTCTCGCCGAGATCGAGCAGCAACGGCGGGCGCGCGACCAGGCTCTGCTCGAGAGTCTTCGTTCGAAGGTCACCGCCTCGGGCCTCGCGGTGGCCGCCCCTTACATGGGCGAGGCAATCGAAGACGTGCGCGGCCTGGCCGATTTTGCGGTCGGGCTCACCGGGGTCCCGGAAGCCTAGGAATCCGCCGGCATGCTAAGGGGAGCGCCGTTCACTTCCAGCACTTCCAACCCAAGGAGCATCGCGTGGCACTGCAGATCGAAGACGTGAAGGTGGGGAGCGGCAAAGAGGCCAAGTCCGGCGCCAAGGTCACCGTCCACTACGTGGGGACGCTCACCTCTGGCTCGAAGTTCGACAGCTCCCGCGATCGCGGTGAAGGGTTTTCCTTCAAGCTCGGTGCGGGCCAGGTGATCAAGGGCTGGGACGACGGCGTCGCCGGTATGAAAGTCGGCGGGCTGCGCAAGCTCACCATCCCACCCGAGCTGGGTTACGGCGCACGGGGCTATCCGCCGGTCATTCCCCCCAACTCGACCCTGGTGTTCGAAGTCGAACTGCTCGACGCAGGGTGAGTTCAGGACGGTGCGTGGCCTTTCCGGTCGAGCCGCAGTCGACGGCGGGCCAGGTAGGCCACGATCACCGCGTTGCCCGCCAGTACCATCAGCTTGATGACGGAAGGTTTTCGCATCGACCACAGCTCGGCCGGAATCAACGCGCCCAGGCCGGCGACGACAATCCACTCGCCCCAGGCTTTTCCCATCAACAGCAACACCACCTCGACCAAAGTGGCGAGGGCGTCGAGCCAGGCGATCCACTTCGCTGCCACCAGCGCCGGGAGCACGTGGCCGTGGATCCACTCGCCGATCCTCCGGACCAGCGCTCCCCCGCCTGCGAGTTCCTCGGCGAAGTCCGCCACCAGGGAGTGGACCCGCACCGGCGCCAGGGTCAACGCCAGCGCCAGCCCCACCATCGCCGGGACCTTCAACAGCTTGTAAGCGATGATCAGCCTCAGCCCGAGCGGACGGCGCGGTGCCAGGACGACGGGGACGGGCGCCGTCACCGGAGTGGCCTCGAGTTGCTCCATCCGCTCTGTGTACCGCGATCCCCGACGGTGCCGCCAACCGCCGTCCTGCCCGCCCGGGCTTAGTTAGCCGACTGTTCGACAGAGGCGTCGGAAGACCGCCCGTCGTGCACCAAGGTGTTGGCCCGCTCGGCCTGATAGGCGTTGCAGAAGTGGGACCCGAGAATCGACTTCTGCCGCATCCACAGGTGGCGGACGTCGAAGTTGAGGTCTTAGCCGGTGGTGGCGCCGCAGATCACGATCTTCCCGAATCGCTTGGCCACGAACACCGAGATGGGAAAGGTGTCCTTCCCCACGTGCTCGAAGACGATGTCCACGTCCTTGCCGCTCGGTGGAGCGGAAGAGGTTGACCCCGAAAATCGGTTGGGCCCCGCTCTCGATGTCCCGCTGCTGTTCGTAGGCCCGCTGGGAGATGCGGCCCTGGACGTAACTGCTCTCCATCGCCTTGACCATGCCGCCCTGCGCGTCGATGTCCCTCAACATCGCGTTCACCGCTTCCTCCATCTGATCGGTGAGCGCCTCGACGAAGTACGAGCCTCCGAGAGGGTCTGCCACCTGCGCGACTTCGGTCTCGTGCGCGACCCCTTGCTGCACCCGCAGCGCGGTGCGGGCCGACTGCTCGGTGGGAAGGGCGAAGGCCTCATCGTAGGCAGTGGTGAACACCGATTGGAGGCCGCCGCAGGCCACCGCGAACGCCTCGAGGATAGTGGGAAGCGATCGAGATGGGATTGAATCGGGGCAGGCGCTGCACGCAGTCTTCAATCACGTCCACGCACAGCCGCATCGAAGGGACGATGGGGTAGACCCACGCGCCCCGCGCTCCGAATTCCTTGAGCAGGTCGTTCTGCACCGTTCCTGAGATTCGCTCTGCCGGAACCAGCTGACCGAGTGCGACCGCCTCGTCCACCGCGAGCAAGGTGCCCGCGGTGGCGTTGAGGGTCATCGAGGTCGAGACCTTCGCGAGAGGAAGCTGGTCGAGCAGCGCCTCCATGTCCTCGAGCGAACCGACCGACACCCCGACCTTGCCCACCTCGCCCTGCGCTTCCGGAGCATCGGCGTCGAGTCCCAGCTGGGTGGGGAGGTCGAGCGCGAGCGAGAGCCCGGTCTGACCTTGCTCGAGGAGAAAACGGAAGCGGGCGTTGGTCTCGGCCGCGGTTCCGAACCCGGCGTACTGGCGCATCGTCCACGGCTTGCCCCGGTACATCGTTGGATGGATTCCGCGGGTGAACGGAAACTCCCCCGCGGGCGGAGGCGGGACACCCACGTCTTCTGGACCGTAGCTGGCCTTGAGCGGGATCCCCGAACGGGTGTGGGGACCGGCGTGCTCGCGAGGCGCGGACGAACCGGCCTGAGCGGCGGAGGGAGGGCGGTCGCTCACTCGCAGCTCCTCTTGGCGGACGAAGAAGTCGATCGAACACCGACGCCGGGCTCCCCCTCGACAGGAACTCCACGACCGACAGCGGGAGGAAGCGGCGCGAAGGCGACCCTCTTGACTGTCCCGCCCTCTCCTCATCCAGGCGCCGAAGTCGGTCGAGGAGGGACGCCAGAACCCTCCGCGGCCCCGACCCCGCGCCCGGACCCTTGAGGAAAGAGCGCGGCCATCGTCAGCTCACCGCCTTCACTTTCGTTTCCACCAGGCGGTGGTTGGCGTCGATCAGCCCGGCCTTGCGGGCGACGGCGATCTTCTTCCACTCCACCCTCAAGGTCGCCGCATCGACCATCTCGTCGCCGAAGACGATCGCCCCTGCGCCCTGCTCGGTGTCCGCCTTGGCGTATTGGTCCATGATCGCCAGCGCCCGGGTCAGCTCTTCCGTCGTGGGGGTGTAGCTGCTGTTGATGATTTCGATGTGCGAGGGGTGGATCGCCCACTTCCCATCGAAGCCCAGCTTCGCGCCTGCCTGCGCGTCCTTGCGCACCTGCTCGAGGTCGCGGAAGTGAAGGGTGACGTTGTCGATCACGTCGATCCCCGCCGCGCGCGCCGCGGCGATGGTGTGGGACTTCGGGTAGTGGAAGGTCTGGAACTGCTCCCCGGTCATCTCCTTCGCTCCCACGTCGCCGGCGTAGTCAGCGATCCCGAAGATCAACGAGGCCATTCGGGGCGTGCACTCGGCGATCTCCTCGGCGCGGAGCAGACCCTTGGCACTCTCGATCAAAACCTCGAGCTTGATGCGTCCCACCGGCAAGCCCATGTTCTCTTCCACCTGGGTGATCAGCCGGTCGACGAAGAGGACGTCCTCGGCGGTGTAGACCTTGGGGACCACCACCACGTCGACGAACTTGCCCGCAGCTTCGAGGACGTCGATCACATCCCGATAGAAGTAGCGGGTGCGGACGTTGTTGGGCCGGAAGGCGCGAATCTTCCCGTGAAAGTCGAGCGTGGTGAGCGCCTGCACCAGGGTCTTCCGCGCCTCGACCTTCTGGGACACCGCGCACGAATCCTCGAGGTCGAGAATCACCTCGTCCGCCGCCGACTCCGCGGCCTTGGTCATCATCTTCATCGAGTGCGCGGGACAGGTGAGCTCGGTGCGGCGGACGGAGAATTCCTTGGCAATCACCAGCTGCTCGTACGACTTCGACATCGGGACTCCAGCGTCAGGGGAAATGGGAGCGGCGTTTGATCAGCACTTCGCGGTCGATCTCGAGGACGACTTTTCCATCCTGGTTGCGGCCGATCAGCTTGAACCCGACGATGCCCGCATCCTTGCGGTCGGCGGCGGCCTTCGACAGCACCAGCGACTCGGCAAACAGGGTCTGTCCGGGATAGACCGGCGATTCGAACACCACGTTCATCACCAGCACCGATTTGCAGGGCAGGCCGGGTGCCCCAGCTGCTCGGCGTAGGCGCGGTTGAAGTAGAGCGGGTTGGCGTTCTGGGTCCAGGTCTTAAAAGGTAGGTGGCTCCCGCCTGAAAATCCTCGTAGTAGCGACCGGTGCGGCGGAGCTTTCTCTCGGGCATGCCGCTTCGCATCGTGGGCACCGCAGTCCCTTGCGTCAACGGACCTGAGGGCATTGCTTGAAAAGGTGTAAATTTTCGCCGAACGTCGAGTTCAGAAAATGTTGTCAATGTCCGGGACCTGACGTGAACGAGAGCGCGCTCAACTCGAATGTAGGCTTGAAGCTTCGAAGCTTGAGGCTGGCCCGCAACATCAAGCAGTCCGACGCGGCGAAGGACCTCGGGGTCAGCCCGGCCTACCTGAACCTGATTGAAAAAGGGAAACGGGTGACTCCGTTTCCGCTGCTGTGGAAGGCGCTCCGCTACTTCAACCAGGACCCCGAGCAGTTCATGGGCAGCCTGGGGGAAGGCGGGGTCGACGAGGCGCTGGCGAAGTTGCTCGACGAGCCGCTGCTGAAGACGCTCGACTTCGACCCCGAGTCGCTCAAGCACCTCTCCGCCGAGCCGAAGCTGGCGGGAACGGTGGCGGCCCTGTTCAACCTCTACAAGAACACCCGCACCCAGCTGGAGAACGTGCTCGCCCAGCTTTCAGCCGACGAACGGGCCCGGGCCGACGGGGCCAGCACCGCCACCTCGATGGGGATGAGGTTCGACTATTCGCCCTTCGACGAGGTCTCGGACTTTCTCCAGTCGCACCAGAACTACTTTCCCGAAATCGAGGAGCAGGCCGAGGCGCTGCGGAAGGACTTTCACCTCGAGCGTCAGGTGACCTCTGGGCAGTTGATCCGGCTGCTCGACCAGCGGTTCGGGTACCGAGTCGCGATGGAGAGCTCGACCCCGGGAAGCTCGGTGGTGCGCCGGCTCGATCCCGAGGCGAAGGTGCTCACCGTGTCCCCCACCCTCACCGAACAGCCGCTCAAGTTTCAGCTCGCAGCGTCAATCGGGCTGCTGGTGCTCGACCGGGAGCGGCTGGTGGAGCGCATCGTCGGCACCGGAAAGACCCGCCACGTCGAGACCACCCGGCTGGTGAAGGTCAACCTCGCCAACTACTTCGCGGGAGCTCTGATGCTCTCCTACGGGGACTTCTTCCGAGAGGTCGAACGCACCCGCTACGACGTCGAGCTGCTCTCCAACATCTTCGCCACCACCTATGAAACGGTGGCCCACAGGCTCTGCAACCTCTCGGACCCGAAGCGCACCGGGATTCAGTTCCATTTCCTCAAGACAGACATCGCCGGAAACATTTCAAAGCGCTACAGCGGTACCGGGTTGAAGTTCGCCAGCGGCGGAGGCTCATGCGCGAAGTGGGCGGTCCACCTGGCATTCCTCAACCCCTCGCAGATCACCCGCCAGTACTCGACGATGCCCGACGGAACCACCTACTTCTGCTTCGCCAAGGTGCAGCTGCAGCCGGTGGAGGGTTCGATCGTCCGGGGCACCGCGTACTCCATCGGGCTGGGGACTCACGCCGAGAATGCGAAGTACCTCGCCTACGGATTGCCCACCAACGACCTCCGCAAGGACTCGGTGCCGACGGGAGTCTCGTGCCGGTTCTGCGAGCGCACCGACTGCAACCAGCGTGCGGCGGCGAGTTACCGGTTCGCGTTCTCGTTCGATGAGTACACCAAGAAGGACTGCTTCTTCTCGCCGCTGCTGGTGCACGAGTCGGGGAACGCCGAGAAGCCGGGAAGGCGGTAGCCACTCCGGGGACGGACCGCCTTAACCTCCAATCGGCTTCCCCTCCCACAGCGCATCGAATTCGGGGCAGTTCCACGGCGCTCCGATGGCCGACGAGATCGCACGCGTGAAGGTCTCTCGCCGCTGAACCGGGGGGACGAACACGAGGGGATAGGATACGTCGACGTGTCCATCCATTGGGGGTTCAAAGCGGAGCGCAGAAACGACCGATAGAACGCAACCCTCAAAGGCGATGTTTCCGGTTCCAGCGTCGCCAACCGAAACTCGACTGACCTCACCCTCGATTCCATCGTCGGTATCAATCCTGAATCGAACCCTCATCTGGCCACCCAAAGAAGGTCGAATCTTCAGCCATTCCTCGTAGCAGCGCTCAATGTCTGGCATCGCTGAATGCATTGCCTCGTGGAGCCCGTCCCTGTCGAACCGATGAAGAATGCCGCCGTCGAGGACACCAGACTTTGTCTCACCAGAAGGCTCGGGCGTCGCCCCCACCTTCTTCTCCATGTTGTCTTCGCGCAGTGAGGTAGGTCTGCGTTCAAGCG
>JAYUUC010000047.1:0-7421 GCA_043755105.1 Myxococcales bacterium | reverse complement strand
ACCCTCCCTGCCCAGATCAAGGGAGCTACGATGTCTGCTCTGACCGACAAGGACTTCTACAAGGTGACGGTGACCGCCGCGAACGTGGGCAAGAAGTTCCACGTCGAGACCCATGCGGGCCCCACGGGTTCGACCACGGAAGCGGATACCGTGATCGACGTCCTTGCATCGGACGGGTTGACGTCTCTGGGTGGGCCGGGCAGCGATTTCGGAGTCAGTGAAACCTTCACCAGCACTGCGATTCCGGCTGCGGGCGACTACTACATCGAGGTCTACTCCAGCGTTGCGTTCGCGGCCGATCACCCCGACTACGAAGTGATGATCAGCTTCGAGTAAGCGGCTTACAAATACAGCGTAGAAACTGGCCGCCTTCGAGACTGTCGAAGGCGGCTTTTTTTATTGGCCGCGATGCCCACCGCCAGTACGCCCTGGGTGGTCGCTCCCCGGAGTGGCCGGGGTGAAGGGCGCGTTTGTCGTGAAGACTTCGGTGAACATCGCGCCCGGGTCTGGGTAGGGCGTCGGGAAGCACCCGATGGCCGCTGCTGGTGCCTGGGGACAAAAGCGGGGTTCAGGCGCGCGTGGGCAATCGCGCTTTCCGCTTTCCGAGCGCCTTCATCAACTCCGGGACACGCGTCGCCAGCAGGACCGCAAGAACCACCGCGTAGGCCCCCGGCTCGGTGAGGTCTTTCTTCACCCGGAGGATGAAGTGCACGGCCGCCAAGCCCGCCGAGAGATAGACCGCCCGGTGTAGCAGTTGCCACCGTTTGAACCCGAGCTTGCGAACGCTGGCGTCGGTGGAAGTGACTGCGAGCGGCACCAGCAACAGCCAGGCTGCGACGCCGACGAAGATGAACTTCCGCTTCCACACATCGGCAAGCAGAGGCCCCAGCGCAAAGCCCTGATCGGCCCCCACGTACGTGAGCACGTGGCTGGTGGCGTAGAAGAACGCGAGCAACCCGAGCAACCGGCGGAGGCGAATCGGCCAGGTCCACTGAAACGCCTTCTTCAGCGGGGTGCACGCGAGCCCAGCGACGAGGAAGATCAACGCCAGCAGGCCGAGCTGGTTGAGCACCTCGGCGATCGGATTGGCGCCGAGTGTTCCCCGAAGCCCACGCCATGCGAGCACCGCAGCGGGAACCAGGCCGCCGGTGAGCACCGCAGGTTTGAGCCAGGGCAGCGGCACGGCCCGCTTTCGCGGCGCCGCGGGGACAGCCCCCGCGCTCAGAAGTCCTTCCTCAGGTCCATCCCGGTGTAGAGCGACGCAACTTGCTCGGCGTAACCGTTGAAGGGCAACGTCGGACGTCGGCGAAACTCGCCAATTCTTCGCTCGGAGGCCTGCGACCAGCGAGGGTGGTCCACCGCGGGATTGACGTTGGCGTAGAAGCCGTACTCGCGCGGCCCGGCCACATTCCAGGTGGTCGGGGGAGCCTCGGCGGTGAGCTTGATTCGCACGATCGACTTGATGCCCTTGAATCCGTACTTCCAGGGCACCACCAGCCGCAGCGGGGCGCCGTTCTGATTGGGCAGCGACTTGCCGTAAAGCCCCACCGCCAGGAGCGCGAGCGGGTTCATTGCCTCATCGAGGCGGAGCGCTTCGACGTACGGCCACTCCAGCACCCCGGTGGATTCCCCAGGCATCTGCTCGCTGTCGAGCAGGGTGGTGAACGAGACGTACTTCGCCTTCGAGGTCGGTTCGAGCTTCTTGATCAACGAGGCGAGCGGAAAGCCGAGCCAGGGGATGACCATCGACCAGGCCTCGACACATCGCATCCGGTAGACGCGCTCTTCGAGGGGGAACCAGCCGAGCAGCTCGTCGATGTCGACGCGGCGCGGGCGCGCCACCTCTCCCTGAAGCTCGACGGTCCAGGGGCGCGTCTTCAGGGTGTGGGCGTTTCGGGCGGGGTCGGACTTGTCGAGCCCGAACTCGTAGAAGTTGTTGTAGGTGCTCACATCCTTGAACGGAGTCTGCGCCTCGTCGCCCGCGTAGTTGGTCTTCTTGGTGACCTCGAGCGCCTTGGCCGGCCGCGCGGTCGCCTCGTCCAGAACGGGGTCGGCCACTGAGAGCTCCGGAGCCGATTCGGCGTCCACCGGAGCACCGTTGCGTGTCAGCCAGAGAAGCCCGCTGCCGATCGCCGCGCTGGTGCCGGTGAACAGCGCCGCGCTCTTCAAGAACTCCCGCCGCCGCTGATAGAGCGCTTCGGGGGTGACCTCGGAAGAGGGCGGTTCCTTGGGCAGTTTGGCCATGCCCAGACGTTACGAACCGGGGGCCGCATTTGCCAGCAATGCGGCCCTCGGGAACGTTGGCCTCGAACGGTCGAGCTATTTCGCGGTCGCAGCGTGTGCGGCGAGCAACTTTTCCGCAGTGACGAAGTGCGGCTCGATGTCCACCGGGACCTTCTCCAGACGGGTGAGAATTTTCTGTACCTCGGGCCGCACCACCGCCATCCGGCCGAGCAGCTCGGTGGCCCGGGCCTTGTCTCCCGCAGCCTGGAGCGACATCAATTCGCCGGTGAGCGCCTTCACCGCCTCTTTCACCTTGGAAGGCACCACCGCGAAGGTCCCGTCCGGAGCGACCTTGTAGGCTCCGGCGTCGAGCAGGGAGTTGAGCTGGAGGGCAATGCCCTTGCCGTGTGCCTCGCTGAGCCCGAAGCGGATCGCCCGGAACGACGAGGCGAGGAAGGTGGTGTACATCGTCTTCTCCAGCGAGCGGTCGAGCACGCCCTTGTCCACCAGCAGCTGCATCGCGAACAGCCCCGAGATGTCTGCCTTGGCTTCCTCGAGTGCACTGTAGGTTTCCTGCAGTCGCTCGCGGACGGTGCTCGCCTTCCCCGCGACGGTGATGTTGTGCGGCCCCAGCCCATGCATCAACTCGTGCATCAGGATGTGGGTGAAGAACGCCTCGAAGGTGACGTTCTTGCGGTCCGCAGCGGCGAGCGCCACCTGGGTGATCGGCATCAGCACCGTCTTGAACTTCGCCTCCTGAACATTCTTCAGCATCGTCCGCTTGGTGCCCATCTCCTTGCCGATCTTCTCGTCGTTGGGAAGGTTGAAGGCCGCCGTCTGCACGCCGCGGTTGGCGTCACCCGAGCAGTAGAGCGAGTTGACCACCCGGATCGGCGCCAGCGCGCCCAGCTTGGGGTTGCGCAGCGAAGGTTCGATCGGCAACTGGTTCTCGATGTTCTGCAGCTCGGCGCCGAACTTGGCGAGCTTGGCGGTCTCGGCATCGTCGCGGACGGTGATGAACGCTTCGAACGCGGCCTTGGAGTTGAACCAGGCGTCTTCGTAGACCTCGTAGGGCCCCACGGTGGGCTCGATCGACGCGTCCAGCTTCATCCATGCCACGTCGCTGTCGTAGTAGTTGTTGGAGAGGAAGGCGTCGGCCCGCTGGGTGAGGTACGCCTTCAAGGTAGGCTGCTCGGTCAACGTCGCCGCCTCCCGCAGCAGGCCCGCCGCAAGGGACAGCTCGCCCTGGTATTCGAGGCTATAAGGAATGACCTGGAACTTGCCGTCGGGTGCACGTCGCACGGTGGTGAAGAAGCCCGTGGCGTGGCCGCGATCGGCATCGGTGAGACCTTTCAACCATTGCTCGACGTCGGCCTTGCTCGCGCCCGCGGGGTAGAAGTTTCCCGCCGCGGTCTTGTCCGCAGGGACACCGGCGAGGAACGGCTTTTCGAGGTTGATGCGGTCCCACGGTCCCTTCTGCTGCAGGAAGGCGTGCAGGCGTGCCCGGCCGAGCGGTCTGGAGTCCTGAAGCAGATCGAGGAGCAAACGCTCGTTGCCCGCCCACACCTGGCGGAGGAAGAGCGGGTCCATCAGCTTGGCGGCCTCGATCATCTTGGCGAGCGCCGCCTGCTCGCTGGCCGGCAACTTCGAGATGTCCACGATGAGATCCACGGGGGCCAGCCGCGAAGTCAGCTTCCGCAGCGCCGCTTCGTCGGGCAGCGCCTCGGCTGCGCTGGCCACAGCGGGTACGAGGGGGAAGAAAGAGCAGCACAGCAGCAGCCGGAGGGCTCGGTTGGGGTTCATGGCGGGCGTTCATAGCTCAACCCCTCGCCATCGGTGAAAGCGCTTGTGGGAGCGGCGAGCGTTAAGGTCACCCTGGTGTCCGACCTGATCACCGTCAGCCCTTCGGGGCTCTATTGCGAGCGCGGCGGCTTTCACATTGACCCCTGGAAGCCCGTGGAGCAAGCGCTGGTGACCCACGCCCACGGGGACCACGCCACGCAGGGCTCAGCCTCCTATCTGTGTGCCGAGCCGGGCCTGCCCTTGATGCAGCGACGGGTGGGCGCTCCCGAGGAATTGCCGACGCCGCAACTGACAGCGCTCCCTTATGGCCAGCCCCGTCAACTGGGAGACGTCTCGGTCTCCTTTCACCCTTCGGGACATGTGCTGGGGGCAGCGCAGCTGCGAATCGAGGCCGACGGCGAAGTGTGGGGGGTGTCCGGCGATTACAAGCGCGCGGCGGACCCGACCTGCGCCCCGTTCGAACCGGTGCCCTGTCAGGTGTTCATCACCGAGGCGACCTTCGGGTTGCCGGTGTATCGATGGGATGAGCCGGCGCAGACGGTGCAAGAAATCTTCGACTGGTGGGAGTCGAACCGTGCCCGCAACCGTGCCTCGGTGCTGTTCTGCTACGCGCTGGGGAAGGCCCAGCGGCTGCTCGCCGAGCTCTCCGCCTTCACTCATCGACCGGTCTATCTTCATGGAGCGATGGCCGGGTTGACCGAGCTCTACCGGGCGGCGGGCGTGGCGATGCTTCCCACCCTTCCGGTCGCAGAGACCGCAAAGGGCAAGGCCTTCGCCGGCGAGCTGGTGCTGGCACCGCCCGCTTCACGAGGCACCGCGTGGACCCAGCGCTTCGGAGATTACGGGAGTGGCTTCGCCTCGGGGTGGATGCGGCTGCGCGGTACCCGGCGCCGACAAGGCTACGATCGCGGCTTCGTCTTCTCCGACCACGCCGATTGGCCGGCGCTGCTGACGACCATCGAGCAGACGGGGGCCAAGCGGGTGCTCGTCACTCACGGATATACCGAGCCACTCGCGCGCTACTTGCGTGAGGGCGGCCTCGATGCGCAGGCAATTCAGACCCGATTCGAAGGCGAAGTTCAGGAATGACCCGGTCGCCTGGTTAGGGACTCGACGTGATCGAACGCCGTTGCCTGAAATTGACCGTCGAACGGGGGCAGTCGATGAGTCACACCGGGGCTCGCGTCTATCGGCGCAATGGCTCACGGCATCACTCTCTGGCCATCGAGGACAGGTGGAGGTGGACCTGCTCTGTTCTGCGACCTCAATGATTCGTTTGAGAGACATCGACGGCGGAGGCAAGAACTCTTGATCATTGATATCTTTCGCGCATGCGAGTGCCCCTGACGAGACGGCTTGCTCTGCTGCTGATTCCGCTCACATTGATGGTCAGCTGCATCGGTGCTCAGCGGAGGTTGATCGACGCGCGGGCCAGCGCTTACGTCTTTCATCGACCAATCACCGAGGTCAGCGCCGCGGTCCGGGCGCTGCTCGCAGAGAAGGACTTCAGCGTCAGCTCGATGAGCGGCGACACAGTCGTCCGCACCGATTGGCGGACCGCCTTCGAGGCGGAAGGAATCGCCACCACCTATGAACGGCATCTGGTGGTGATTCGCCCCCTGACCCCACAGCACTGCCGGCTGGAGATGGTTCACCTCACCCGAGCCACGGTAGGGATGGAGACCGCCCACCCGACCCTGAGCGGCGGCACTGCTGCTCGCAACAACGATGGCACCCAATCGAGGGGCGAGGCGGGAACGGGCAACCGACCGCTGCCGCTCGGCCCGGCGATTCTTGCGCGGGACCTGGACTCCGAATGGGAATTGATTCAGAGGCTGGAGCCCGTCCGAGCTCGGCAGATCGTCGCCGCGGTGGACGACCACCTCGCGCGGAAAGCAAAGTCGCCGCACTGAAGCGTGGACCGAACAACGGTTCCGCCGTCGCCTCGCTGAAAACCCTTCCACCCCGATGGTAGAGAAAGGGGAATGAAGCGCTTCGCCAACCTTTACGACGCGCTCGACTCCACCCGCTCGACGCTCGCCAAGGTGGAGGCGATGGTCAGCTACTTCCGGGCCGCACCTTCCGAGGATTCCGCGTGGGCCCTGTTCCTGCTGATGGGTCGACGGCTGAAGCGGTTGATCTCTCCCACCCAGCTGGCGGAGTGGACCCGCGGGCTGACCGGGCTTCCCGCCTGGTTGATGGAAGAGTCGTACGCAGCGGTGGGAGATCTCGCCGAGACCACCGCGCTGCTGCTCGATCGTAATCTCGCTCCCGAGGCCGCCGAGGAGGTGTCGCTGAGCCAGTGGATCACCGAGCGGCTGCTGCCGCTCAAGGTGCTCGAGCCCGATGCCCGCAGACAGCGGGTGCAAGAGTGGTGGGTCCGCCTACCCCGGAAAGAGCTGTTCCTTCTCAACAAGATGCTTACCGGTGAACTCCGCGTCGGCGTCTCCGATACGCTGGTGGTGCGCGCCGTGTCCCAGGTCGCCGAGCTGCCACCCGCAACGGTGGCCCACCGACTGATGGGCCAATGGGAACCGAGCGCCGAGCTGTTTCGCAAACTGCTCGAGCGAACGGACGATGACGCCGCGCCCTCTCGTCCGTATCCCTTCTACCTCGCCTCTCCGCTCGAGGACCCTCCCGCATCGCTGGGGCCTCTGCCGGAGTGGCAGGTGGAATGGAAGTGGGACGGCATCCGCGCACAATTGCTCCGACGCGCGGGGCAGACCTGGCTGTGGTCACGAGGAGAGGAGCTGATCACCGACTGCTTCCCCGAAGTGGTCTCCGCAGCGGCCTCGTTGCCGGAGGGAAGCGTCCTCGACGGCGAAGTGCTGGCCTTTTCTGAAGGTGCACCGCTTCCGTTCTCGGTCCTGCAGCGGCGAATCGGCCGGCAGAAGCTCACCGCCCAGGTGCTGGCGGAAGCGCCCGTGGTGTTCATGGCTTTCGATCTCCTCGAGGCTGGGGCGGTGGACCTGCGGGAGCGGCCGCTCCGCGAACGCCGAGAAGCTCTGGCTCGGATGCTCGACGGCCGCGGCCCGGTGCTTCAAGTTTCGCCTGCGATCGAAGCCCCCGACTGGGACGCGCTGGCCACTCTGCGTCTGGGCTCCCGCGAGCGCGCCGTCGAAGGGCTGATGCTGAAGCGGCTCGACGCGCCTTACCGAACCGGTCGCAAGCGCGGCGAATGGTGGAAGTGGAAGATCGACCCGTACACGGTGGATGCGGTGCTGGTCTACGCTCACCCCGGCAACGGCCGCCGCGCCAACCTCTTCACCGACTACACCTTCGCGGTGTGGAAGGACGACGCGTTGGTCCCGGTGGCCAAGGCCTACTCCGGATTGACCGATGAGGAACTCGGCGAACTCGACCGCTGGGTGCGCGCTCACACCTCCGGGCGTTTT
>JAYUUC010000046.1:0-2497 GCA_043755105.1 Myxococcales bacterium | reverse complement strand
CAACGTGCACACCTGGCGCGAGATCCCCTTCCAGGCGCCCGAGCTCAACTCCGACGCGTTCGACCTCAAGCTCGCGCTCGACAGCGAAGGCTCGGCCGAGGGCACCCTCACGATGTCCGGCGTCGGCCGCACCGGCTCTTCGCTGCGCCGCACCGCGCGCAATGCCGAGACGACCGCCCAGTTCCTACAGCGGGTCGCCGTCGCGTTGATGCCCGGCTCAGCGAGCTCGGATCCGAAGGTGGTCGAGGTGAAGTCGCTGACCGCGCCGGCGGTGCTGCAGACCCATGTCGTCTCGAAGGCCTTCGCGCGCAAAGAGGCAGACACCTTCCGCGTCCGCATCCCCACCGACTGGAACCCGCGCTATTCCTACAACCTCGCCAGCCGCCGCCACCCGCTCGTGCTCGGCGCGCCGACGCAGTACCTGACCCACACCGAGCTGGCGCTGCCCGACGGGATGCAGGTGAGGAAGCTGCCGCAGGGCGGAAGCGTCGACGCGCCGTGCCTGAGCTTTCAGCGCACGGTGAAGCTGTCGGCCGACGGGAAGAGCGTCGAGGTGAAGCAAGATGTGAAGCTGAAGTGCGAGCGGATCTCCGCGGCCGAGTACCAGACGTACCGCGGCCACGCCGACACCATCGCGCGCATCCTCGATGACGAGCTGGTGCTCGGGGCCGGAAAGGCCGCCGCCAAGGCTTCCCAGGCCAGGTAGCGCCTTTCAGATTCCGCGCAGCGCTTCCGTCGCCGTGCCCAGGATGTCGCGCGCGAGCTCGACCAGCTGATCCACTCTCTGGGCCAGGGCTCCAATCGGGTGGGGCAGCGGAGGAAAGCGGGGCGCGGTCGTCGTCGCCTCGACCAGCCGCCGCCCCATCGCCTCGAGCTCGGCGTCGCCCATCACCCGCTGCAGCTCGGGGACGAAGGCCTGCTCTTCTTCCGTGACGTGGTGCCGCACCACGGCCGCCAGCACCTTCACCACCGCGTCCAGCTTCTGCTCGCGGTGAGCCGCCGCGCTCGGCGTCGCGAGCAACCCCTCGAGGCGCAGCCGGGTCGTCTTCACCAAGTCGTGCGTCTCGTGGCCCTGCAGCACCTGCGCGTAGAGCACCGGGCCGCGCTCGGACGCAGGCCCGTATACGCACCGATCTTCGACCGACGCGTGCACCGACAGCGCTTCGATGCGCTGCTGGGCGAGCTCTTCCTTCTGCGCGAGCACCTGCGTCGAGGCGTACGTCTCGAAGAGCTGGTCGACGCGGTGGTGGTCGTTCTCGAGCAACTCAAGGGCGTTCATAGGTCGCCTCCCGCTTCGAATTGGCGCGCGTCGCGAAAATCGTTTCAGCACAAACGATGCCTCCGCCCTGCCCTCGGGAAGCGCCTCGATTCCCTGGCGTTACGCCCCAGCGCCACCGGGCCGCCTCCGTTTGGAAAACCATTTCGCCGCTGATTTTTCGTGTAAAGCCGCCGCATGTCTTCCAGCGATCCCCAGGCTGCGCCGCTGACCTTCGAGCGCTTCTGGCGCTGGATTTCCGAGCACCCCAACTGCGTCGTCCGCGCAGGAACCGGCGAAGCCACGCTGTTCGACTTCGACGACTACCACTGGGAATTTCACGACGAGGAAGACGGCCACGCAATCATCGGCCTCATCCGCGGCAAGAACCTCGTCGGCGAGCTCGTCATCGACAAGGCCACCGTCCTCTTCGTCCAGTCGTCGATCGACGTCGAGGCGCCACAGTCGGGCCACTGGCTGTTCGAGGTCATCGGCGGCAGCAAAGAGGACCCGTTCGGGGTCGCGTTTTTCGTCGTCAGCCACGGCATGGAATCCACGGCCGGCCACCAGATGCTGAAGCATTGAAAGGGGTTGACTGAAGCGTTGCCTACCCGACCCCCTGTGCTAGAGGCGCGCTGCCTTGTCTGAGCCAGATGATGGGTTGTCACCGCTGGCGAAATCGATGCGAACGGCAGGGCCGTGGCTGGAAGTGACTTCCAGGCTGACGGGCGGGGCGCTGTTCGGGGTGTTGGCGGGTTGGGGCCTGGACAAGGCGATGGGCTGGCAGGAGCAGCACTGGGGAATCATCATCTGCTCGGCGCTGGGGCTGTTCGCCGGGTTCTGGGGCTTCATCAGCGGCGTCATCAAAATGGGTAAGAAGAAGTGAAACAGTTTTCGTTCTACGCAGGAGTGAGCGCAGCGGTGGCCGCGACGGCCGCGCTGGTCGTGGCGTTGGTTCCCGCCACCGACTCTTCCCGTGGCGCAGCCTGGCTGGGAGTCGGCCTCGCAACCCTGTCCGGCGCGGTCGCCCTGCTGCTCAAGCGCCGGGCGATGTCGACCGATGGCCTCGACGCGCTCACCAACGGCATCAAGACGCTCGCGATGGTGATGGCGATGCGCGCGCTGCTGCTGACGGCCGGCCTCTACTTCGTCGCCCGCCACAACGAAGGCGCGCTCGGCTTCGTGTGCGGCTTCTTCAGCGTCTACCTCGGGCAGCAGTGGCTCGAGATCAGCTACTTGATC
>JAYUUC010000045.1:0-2500 GCA_043755105.1 Myxococcales bacterium | reverse complement strand
CGGGGTTGCCGCCGACGGAGCCTTCCCCGCCAGGACGAGTGCCTGTTCCCCTGCCTTGACCTGCACCGTCTGGTCCTGGGCCACCAGGTTGACCACCCCGGTCGAGGTCGCGACGGCCAATGCCTGGCCGGTGGAGAGAACGGTGAAGCGGGCGGCGCGGGTCTCGGCGACGCCGCCCTGCTCGTCTTCGATCCTCAGTACCCGGGAACCATCGGCCTCGTAGGCCACCGCGATGCGACCGCGGCTCAACTTCACCCGGTGCACAGCGCGGGTGAGCTCCTTCACCGTCAACTGGGTGGACTCGTTCACCGTCATCTTCGAGGCCAGGCCGATCTGCAGCTCGGCGCTGGCTCCCGGGCCGGTGCGCAGCGAATCGTCGGCATGGAGCGCGTCGCCCGAGGCGAGCAGGGTCCAGCCCGTGCCCTCGGCTCCGCTGCGTTCCACGGTGCCTTCGACGTTGGCGACCACCGCCTCTTGTCGCTCCTCCGGTTCCGCCACCGCCGGTGCGCCGGCATCCACCCGCGAGACCGCCTTGACCTCTTCCACCGCCTTCACCTCGGGGACCGCTTCGGGCGTCGGCGCTGGGTGGACCCAGACTTGGAAGCCGCCGTAGGCGAGGCCCGTCACCAGAAACACCAGAGCCATCGCAATCAACACCGGTCTTGAAGAAGAGGAAGGGGTCATGGCTCAGGCCAGGTGGGCCGGCGCTGCTGCGGTGGGGAGAATCACGGTGAAGCGGGCGCCCTGGCCCACCTCGCTCTCGACGCTGATTTTCCCATGGTGGGCCTCGACGATGCGATGGGCGAGCGAGAGTCCCATACCCACCCCGGACGGGTCAGCCTTGGTGCTGAAGAAAGGGTCAAAAATTCGCTCGTGAAGCGTGGCAGGAATTCCGACGCCCGAGTCCTGGATCGACAACTTCAGCGCCTCCCCGTTCACCGCCGAGACACTGACCTGAATCGTTCCGCCCCCGGGCATCGCGGCGATGGCGTTTTCCAGAAGGTGGGTGACCAGCCGTTGAATCTGCGCAGGGTCTCCCTGGACCTCGGGCAGCTCGGGGGGCAGCACCGTCGAGAGCTCGATCTTGCGCGCAGCCAAAGAGCCCTGCAGGGGGTCGAGCGCAGACCGGATCGGCGCCGCGAGGGCAAAGCGTTTGCCCGCGGTGGTTCTTTCGGTTTCGGCGAACTGGCGAAAGTTGGCCACGATCTGTGTCACCCGCTTGGCCTGCTCGAGCACCAGCCCCAGCGTTTTCCCGGGCCCGCTCTGTTCGCCGAGGTCGCTGCGGACGATCGCCACCAGACCCATGATCGCGGTCATCGGGTTGTTGAGCTCATGCGCGATGCCCGCTCCGAGGGACCCCAGCGCGGCCAGCCTTCGGGTTCGACCGATCTGATCCTGGGCTTCCTTCAGCTCGGCGGTGCGCTGGTCGACGCGACGCTGAAGCTCCTCGTTCCAGGTGCGGATGTCCGCATCCCGCCGCTGAATCTCGCGCGCCATGTGATTGAAGGCCTGAGCGAACGAGCCCAGCTCGTCCTGTCGGGTGACCTCGACGGTGTGCTCGTACCGGCCCTCGGTCAACGCGGTCGCCGCCTCCGACAACGGACCCAGCGGTCGGGCCAGATCTCGCCCGAGAAAAATTCCCAGAGCGAGGGTGAGCACCACGCCCACCCCGGTCCAGTAGAGGGTGAAGGTGCGCACCCGGTCGGCCGCGTGGAAGGCCAGAGCCTCCGGTTGTTCCACCGCCACCCCCCACCCCAGCAACGGGGCTTGGGCAAACGCAGCCAGCTGGCGGCTGCCGTCGGATCGGGTCAACAGGCGCGGCCCCAGCGGAGGATGCGCGAGTCCTTCCCGGGCCAACCCTGCCTCGTCGGTCGACAGCCTTTCGCCGGAACCCGCGGCGGCGATCAGCGCCCCGACCGGGTCGACCAGAAAGGCGGCCTGGCCGTTTCCGCGCAGCTCCTCGATTCGCTCGGAGAGGACCTGAAGTGACAGCTCGCCGGCGATCACCAACACAGGAGAGCCCCCGGTGCGAACGGCGATCGCCACCCGGGGGTGGGTCTGGGTGCCTGAGAAATAGGGTGGCCCCACCGCGGCCCCCAGCTTCAACGCTTCAGCGAGGGGAACCCGGCGGCCGAAGGCTGCCAGCGCTTCCTCATCGACCGGATCCCGCCCGCTCGGTGCCTGACCCTGGGCATCGACCTCGTGGACCGGGGACACCACCGCCTGCCCGGAGGCGTCGAGCAGCACCACCAGGTTGAGCCCCTTCACCTGGCGAAAGGGAATCCGCAGCACCTCGCCCCACTGGGTTCGGGGCATTGCGGAAAACGGCACCGTGCTCGCGGATAGCTGCAGCCCTTCGACTGCGTGGACCACCGTCTGCTCCGCGAAGCGCGCCAGCTCCTCGGCGGTCTGGGTCTGCATCCGACCCACCGTGGTGGTGAGCTCGTCGCGGTTGGCCCGATAGGTCAGGTATCCCATCACCGAGGTGGGAATGACCCCG
>JAYUUC010000044.1:0-2504 GCA_043755105.1 Myxococcales bacterium | reverse complement strand
CTCAAGACCCGGCACGAGACGCTGAAGACGATCATCGGCAACATCCGCTGAAAAAAGGCCGCCTGTCAGGGTTGCCGGGGTAGGCGCGTCAGCCCAGGCCATGGTCCTTCAATCGGCTTGAACGTGCACGCGGTAGAGGTTTTGCCTCCCGCTTGCTGTTCCCCTCCGCTATTGAAGGACCCATGGCCTCCATCACCATCACCCTGCCTGACGGCTCGAAGAAAGAAGCACCCGCTGGAATTCAGATCTCCGAGTTCGTGAAGACCTCGATTGGCGCGGGTCTCGCCAAAGCGGCGCTGTTCGCGCGCGTGAATGGCAAGGACGCGGATCTTTCGCGGCCGCTCGAGGCCGATGCGTCACTGCAGATCTTCACTCCGAAGAGCCCCGAAGGCCTCGAGCTGGCGCGCCACGACGCCGCGCACATCGTTGCGGATGCGGTGCAGCAGCTGTTCCCCGGCACCCAGGTCACCATCGGCCCCGCGATCGAAGAAGGCTTCTATTACGACTTCGCGCGCGAGCAGCCGTTCACCCCCGAGGACCTCGAGAAGATCGAGAAGCTCGCGAACGAGATCGTGAAGGCCGACCTGCCGTTCCGCCGCGAAGAGATCTCGATGCCGGACGCGGTCGCGATGTTCGAGAAGATGGGCGAGAAGTTCAAAGTCGAGATCGTCAACGACATCGCCGCCAAGGGAGCGAAGACTCTCACCCTCTACCGCCACGGCAACTGGGTCGACTTCTGCCTCGGGCCCCACGCTCCATCGACCGGACGGGTGGGCGTGATCAAGCTGCTGTCGAGCTCAGGCGCGTACTGGCGCGGCGATCACCGCAACCCGATGCTGCAGCGGATCTACGGCACTTCGTTCTTCGATCAGAAGGCGCTCGACGCGTGGAACAAGCAGCGCGAGGAGGCCGCCAAACGCGACCACCGCAAGCTGGGCAAAGAGCTCGATCTCTTTCACTTCCATCACTTCGCGCCGGGCTCCGCGTTCTGGACCCCGAAGGGCACCACCCTCTACACCGTGCTGTCCGGCTTCATGCGCAAGCTGCTGCTCGACAACGGCTACGTCGAGATCAAGACCCCGCTGCTCTTCAACAAGGGCCTTTGGGAGATCTCGGGCCACTGGGGCAAATACAAAGAGAATATGTTCCTGGTCGAGGACAGCGACACCCAGCAGCACGACTTCTCGCTCAAGCCGATGAACTGCCCGTCGCACCACCTGTTCTACGGGTTCAAGAAGCACAGCTACCGCGACCTGCCGCTGCGGTACCACACCCAGGACGTGCTGCATCGCAACGAGGCGGCCGGCTCGCTGGGCGGCCTCACCCGGGTGCGCCAGTTCGCGCAGGACGACGCGCACATCTACTGCACCGAGGACCAGGTCGCCGACGAGGTGAAGCACTTCGTGCGGCTGCTCGACTTCACCTACGGCTGCTTCGGGCTCAAATACACCGCCAAGTTCGCGACCCGGCCGGTCAATCGGCTGGGCGATGACGCGATGTGGGATCGGGCCGAGGCGTCGCTGAAGAAGGCGCTCGACGCGCTCACTCTGCCGTACGAGCTCAAGCCGGGCGACGGCGCGTTCTACGGCCCGAAGATCGACTTCGACGTGTCCGACAGCATCGGCCGCAAGTGGCAGCTGGGCACCATGCAGCTCGACTACGCGGCGCCCGAAAGATTCGACCTGACCTACGTCAGCGCAGAGAACCACCCGGCGCGGCCGGTCGTGCTCCACCGTGCGATCTACGGCAGCTTCGAGCGGTTCATCGCGATCTTGATCGAACACTTCGCCGGCGCGTTTCCGGTCTGGCTCGCTCCGGTGCAGGTCGCGCTGGTCACCATCTCGGACAAGCAGCTCGACTACGCGCGCGAGGTGCAGACGAAGCTGCTGGCGCGCGGCTTCCGCGTCGAGCTCGACGATCGCGGGATGACCATGCAGGCGAAGATCGCGGTCGCGCAGGTTCAGAAGATCCCGTTCACCCTGGTGATTGGCGACAAAGAGAAGGAAACCAACGCGGTCGCTCCGCGGCGCTACGGTGGCGAGGGACTGAAGGCGATGCCGCTGGAAGAGTTCATCGCGCTGCTCGAAAAAGAGGCCGCGTGGCAGGCACTCGCGCCCGCTTGATTTGTCGTTCTCGCGCCACTAGGTTCCGCGCCGTTATTGATTCCGCAATCGGTTTTCCCAACCCGCTGCCCGACCACAGGAAATCGCATGACCTCCAAGGACATCCTCGAGACTGAGATCCCCACGCTGTTGAAGGCCAAGCCCGAGCTGGCGAAGGACCTCAACGCTGTCGTTCACTTCGTCGTCAGCGGCGACGGGGGCGGCACCTGGACCCTCGACTGCACCAAGGACTCGGACTGGGTCACCACGGGCGCGAACGGCACCCCGAAGATGACGATCAGCGTCTCGAACGAGGACTTCGTGAAGATCCGCGCCAAGCAGATGAACGCGCAGATGGCGGCGATGCAGGGCAAGCTCAAGTTCAAGCCGATGGACATGGGC
>JAYUUC010000043.1:0-7438 GCA_043755105.1 Myxococcales bacterium | reverse complement strand
TTCGCCTGGAGCCCGGCGCGGGAAACGGCCTGGGACAAGCTCGAAGGCGCGGCCCGTCGTCTGCGGGACCACTTCGGAGTCACCGACATCGTCGGAGGCGGCAGCTTCTTCACCACCGACTACCCCACCCCCGGGGACATCGACGTGATTGCGTTCTATGATCCGGCCGCCGTCCCGGTGGACCGAAATCAGGCGCAGCCCTTCGAGCGCTTCAATCGCAGCCAGGGCGAGAGCGGGGTCCACGCTTATCCCCACGACGGGTCGATCTTCTTCCCCGGAGGGCCCGGGCCGTTGACCAGTTTCTGCCGCGCTTCCCCCCACCCGCGCCCCGAGCGCCCCAAGATGGGCGGCCCCAAGGGACCCGAGGTGGGCGTCATCCTTCTCAACCTCGAAGAGCTTGCCGAGCCCTGAAGCATCGGACGCAGGCCCTGCCGCCCGGCCCCGCGCCCGTTAATCTAAACCTGAAGCGGTCCGCAGGTTCGAGGAGTTGGCTCTCGTGGCGATCGACAGCAGTGCAGGCCCCAGCGACATCACCCACCTGATCCAGCTGGCGATCGCCCCGGTGTTCCTGCTCACCGCGGTGGGAACCACCCTCAACGTTCTCACCAATCGCCTCGCCCGCATCGTCGACCGCGGCCGCAGCCTGCAGGAGCGAGCCTCGGACCAGACCGCTCCGGTGATTCGGGGCGAGCTGGCGATTCTTGAAGCCCGAGCCCGCCTCATCTACCTGGCAATGTGCTTCGGGGTGCTCTCGGCGCTGCTGGTGTGCCTGTTGATCGGCACCGCCTTCGCCGGTTACGTCTTCCAGCTGCTCTTTGCCTGGGCCATCGCCGGGCTCTTTCTCGGTGCGATGGTGTGTTACTCGGCGGCGCTGATCTACCTTCTGCTCGAGGTTTACCAGGCATTGCGGGGCTTTGAGCTCACCTTGCCCGTGCCTCCCGCGGGTCCGGTGCCCTGAATAACGAAATCGCCCAATTCCCGACGGTGCTTGAAAAACCAGCCGGGAGTGTGGTTCGTAGACCCTTCGTCGACGCCGTTGGATTGAACAGGAGTGAACCGTTGTCGGACCATGTGGACAGCGAATTGCCTGAACTGGTGCTGGGCTTGCTCGACGAGCAGGCCCGGATCCGGATCGCTGCCCACCTGGCGGAGTGCGAGGCCTGTACCCAACACCAGAATGAGCTCCTCGATGTCACTTCCGCGCTCGACGACTCGCTCCCCGCGGTGAGCCCCTCGCCCGAGCTGCTCAGCCGAATCACCGCGTCGGTGTCCGGCCCCGAGCGCTTCGCCCATCTCTTTGCGCGGGTGGCAGAGCTGTTCGACTTGCCGGAGGCGGAGATTCGCCCGCTGCTCGCGCGCATCGATGACCCCCATGCGTGGGAACCCGGGCCCGGCCCGGGAGTGAAGTTGATTTCGGTCAACCCTGGCCCGCGCGCGCAGCATGCGCTCACGGCGCTGGTGCGGCTCGACCCTGGTGCCACCTTTCCGATGCACGACCACTTCGGCCCCGAGCGGGTGCTGGTGCTCGAGGGCGGCTATCGGGAAAACGACGGCACCCAGGTCTGGCGGGGCGAGCTCGCGTATCAAGCCTCGGGAACCGCGCACGAATTTCACGCACTCGAAGGCCAGCCCTGCGTCTGCGCCGCGGTCACCGAGTTCGCCACGGAAGCAACGACCCCGGACGGGTGACGTCCGCGCCAGAGTGTGGACCGGAACACGTTGTTCAATACTTCCGGCGCTGGCCGGTTCGGGAAAGCTAAGCTAGTCCCTTCCACGCATGCCGGCCCCCCTCGCTTCTCCTTCCGCCAGTAACGACGCGCCCCTGGTGGAGCGCATCGCCCTCGGGGACCCGGCGGCGCTGACCGAGTTTTACCGGCGCCATTGCTCCCGGGTAATGGCGATCGCGATTCACCTTCTCAAGAACCGGGGCGAGGCAGAAGAGGTTCTTCAAGAGACCTTCCTCGCCATCTGGCAGCAGGCGTCGCGCTACGACCGCGACCGCGCTTCTCCCGAACACTGGCTGTCGATGATGGTCCGCAGCCGTGCGCTCGACCGGCTCCGCAATGCAAGTGCAAGGCTGCGCCTGGCGGATACCGAGGCGCGCTCGCTGCCGCCGCCCCAGGCGCCGATAGGGGTAGAACATATCGAAGGTCGGGAGCGCGCCGCTCGGATCGCCGCGGCGCTCACCCGGCTGCCTCGGGAGCAACGCCGAGTGGTCGAGCTCGCCTACTTCGAAGGGTTGACCCAGCGGGAAATTGCCGAGCAGACCACGCTTCCCCTGGGGACGGTGAAGACCCGCATCCGCCTGGGGATGGAAAAGTTATCGGCGCTGCTGCGCTGAGTTGGTAGAAAAAGAAAGAGGAGCGCAGGAACCCTGCGCTCCTCTTTCCTGCGTGCCCGGTTACTGAAAGAAGCTGGCCGGGAAAGAGTTCGGCCGAGCGGAGTCGACCAGGTTCTTGTCCTCGGTGGTGACCGGCGGGGTGATGTCCGACGTCTTGTTGAGCACCAGGTCCTGGGCGAAGTCGGTCAGCTCGAGGGAAACCGGACCGCCGTCAGGCATGCCGCCGTCGGGATCGGGTTGGCCCCCGTCTCCGTTGCCGCCGTCCACGACAGGCTGCGGATGGCCCCCGTCGGGAACCTCCCCGCCGGGGTTCGAGGTGGCGGGACAGCCTGTCCCGAACGCGAGGGCCGCGAGCGGAAGTAACCACAATGGATGGAGAGCTCTCATGGCCGATTCCTAGGTTCCATTGCCCTTGGCGCCGGGCAACGGAGTGGTGAGGTAGGGGAACTTCACGTCGAACTGCGACGCGTCCTGCAGTACCGCATCGTGAAAGGGCACGTTGCGCGCAGGGGCGTCGGTGTCATTGGAGAGCAGCGCTCCCATCACCGCGCGGAGGGCGATGTCGGTCACGTCGTCGCCGGGGCGGCGGCCGTTGGGGTGACCCGCGGGGTCACAGGCGGTGTTGCCCGGCGGCAGCTGGAGCGCGCCGTTGATGAAGCAGCCAAGCGCGCCGAGGTTGTTCTGGCTGGCCGCTGCCGTGGGCGGAATCGCCATGTTGAGGCGCTCGTACTCGGCGGTGGCTCCGTTCGCGTTGACGCTGGGAACACCGGTGAGAAACACCGCCACCAGGTCGGCGCGGGGGAACTTGGTCGGCGCCTTCACCGTCGGCCCGAAGAGCACTTCGATGATCGCCGGAAGGGTGGGGTGGGTGACGTAGTCGATGAACTGCGTGTCCTCGGAAGGCTGGCTGCTGTTCCAGCGGTCCTTGTCCTTGATTCCGATCACCACTTCGTTGACCAAGGGGTTTCCGAGCCGGGACACCTGCGCCCAGGGGCCTCCTTCACGGGAGGGCCGGTTGTAGGTGGCCTGGGGGTTGATGACCCGGGCCTGGCGGACGCTGGCGGTGGTCCACGCACCGATCACGTCCTGGGTGCCAGCCTTGAGGCATGCAATCGGCACCTCGAGCGCGAGGGTGGAGATGTTCTTGCCCCCGAGCGGATTGGGAACGGCGCCCCGCGCATTGGGGTCGGTGATCACAGAAGCCGGAGCGTTGACCAGGTCGAAGATCGGCCCCAGGTTGACGGCGAACGGCTCCTTGCGCTGGCCGACGAAGACCCGCGAGGTCCCCGCACAATCAGGAATGTTCACATCGTAGATGTGGGCCTTCGCGTAGGCGTCGTACTTGGTGGTGCTTCCCACGGTGTCGCCGAAGCTCTTCGTGCCCACGTAGTCGAGCGGCTTGTTGAACACCTTTCCGCCGCCGGCCACGGCGGTCACGTCCTTGCTCACCCCGCTGCGGCGATCGCCGCGGACCACCTTCAGGGTGTAGGTCTCGATGACGTTGCGCTTCGACTCGTCGGCCGCGCTCACCCCGCCGAGGTTGACGAACGGCACCGCGACCGAGCGCTTCGCGCCGGCAGGCCCGATGTCCAGGCTGATGCCGTTGCCACCGTTGAGCTTGTTCTGGAACTGGAACTGAAAGGTGATGTCTTCCTTGGCGTCGCCGTTGTTATCAACGTGGATTTCGTACAGCGCCTGATCGTCCAGGGTGAAGTAATTTGGCCCCCCGAACGGATCCTGGAACGGCTGATAGTCGGCAATCAGGGTGACGTACCCATCGCGGCCGGTCTCGTAGCTTCGAAACACGTAGAGGTCGGTGCCGTCCACCTTCGGGTTCTTGGTGATAAACGGAGCCTCCCGGTGACTCGACGCCATCGCAGTGCCACCCGCGAGGGCACCTGCAGCCAGTATGCTGCCCAACACTTTCCAGTTCATGCGTCTGCTCCTCGAGCGAAAGGGACTACGCACCTCAGATGGCGCATGGGGACTACGCGGGCGCCGCTTGCGTGGATTTATCGCGGCTGCGAAGACAGCCTTTGGCGACGCCGATCGAGGTGGCGCAGGGAGCAACGGATGAAGCGAATTGTCCTCGCAGTGACAGTGATGGCGGTCTGGGGATGTAGCAAGCAGGCGCCCGCCCCCGTTCCCGTGGCCGCACCGGTCGCTCCGGCGGCACCCGCGGTTGCCCGCTCGGGTTCGTTGGGAGGCGCGCTCGAGCAGGAGTCGCTCCGCCGCCCGGAAGGCACTCCCCGAGCGGAGGATGTGATGGGCGCCTTCAAGGGCGCGGGTGTGAAGCTGAGCAGTGAAAAGCAGCACCTCGGAGCGCCCATCGAAGCGGCGTACTGTGTCGGCGCCGAGAGTGGAGGCGGGTTGTCGCTGAGCGTGTGCGAGTACGACGATGCCGCCAAGGCCTCGGCCGGAAAGCAGATGTCGCTCAAGGCGTTCGGGGCGATCACTCACCGGCAGATTTATCTCAACAAGAAGACCACCCTCACCGTCCTCGAGTCTGCCCCCAGCGCCGAGGCCGATGCCGAACAGAAGCAACTGGTCGAGCTGTTCGCCAAGCTCTAGCGTTCAGGGCCCGGCGACGATCCGGAGAACGGCATCTTTATTCTCCGGACATTTTCCACGACCATCGCAGTTGCTGGTGGTGACGTAGAGCTGCTGGTCGGGGCCGATCACCACCTCGCGCAGGCGACCGAAGCCCGCCGGGGGGTCGCCTTCCAGATAGACCTCGTGGCGTGCGACCTTCTTGTGGTCGGCGTCGAACACCACCCGGTGAAGGTGCTTCGACCCCAGCGTGCCGATCACCAGGCTGCCCTTCCAGCCGGGAATCGCGTCGCCTTTGTAGAGCGCGGCGCCGCCCGGAGGCACTGCTTGCTTCCAGGTCAGCAGCGGAGTGACCAGGCCGGGCTGGGTCTCGCAGGAGTAGATTTTTGGCCAGCCGAGGTTCGCGCCCGCGGAAGTCAGATTCACCTCGTCGTGGCCGGTGCGGCCCAGCTCACCGCTCGGCCCGTGGTCGGTGAGCACCAGGTTATGCGCGTCGAGCCAGTCGAAGCCCTGGGTGTTGCGCACCCCGAGCACGAATGCGGCCTTGCCGGGAAACGGGTTGTCGGCCGGAATCGCGCCCTCGGGGGTGAGCCGGAGCAACTTGCCGGCGAGGCTGTCCACGTCCTGCGCCAGGGGGGGATTCCGCGAGTCACCGGTCCCGACGTAGAGCATTCCGTCGGGCCCGAATCGAAGCCGGCCTCCGTCGTGGTACTGCGCGCTGGGAATGCCCTGCAGAATCACCCGGTCCTTCGCTGCCGACAGACCGTCGGGCGACAGCTTCCAGCGTTCGACCCGGTTGCTCAGCTGCCCGCTCTGTTCGGCGGTGAGGTAGAGATAGAAGAATCGATTGGCCGCGAAGTCCGGGTGGGCCGCGATGCCCAGCAATCCGGCCTCGGCGCTGCCTCCGACCGCGAGCGTGGCGACCGGGGCTGCCACCAGCGCGCCGTGACGCACCAACCGCACCCGTCCGGGGCGCTCGGTCACCAGCAGATCTCCTCCGGGAAGAAAGGCCAGCCCCCAGGGGACCTCGAGCCCGTCCACCACCTTCTCGACCTTGAGCGGCGTCGTCCCTGCCGGGCCTGAACCGGTGAGCACTTCCTGGCAGTCCGGGTCCGCGGGAAGCGGCGGTTTCCGGGCGTCACAGGAGAGCAGGCCCGCGATCGACAGCAGCGCGAGGAACATCAGAGGCCGAATCATAAACTGACTTGAAATGCCCTTTCGACGAACCAGCCGCAAGCGATCACCAGGGCCACCAGCGAACCGCCGCCCAGAATCAGCTTCGGGTAGACGGTCGAGCGGCGCAGCAGGTACGCGAGCGGGAACAACGTTCCCACCACTGCCAGTTGCCCGAGCTCGACCCCGAGGTTGAAGCCGAAGAGGTGCAGAATCCACTGCGCGGGGGCGAGCCCCAGCTCGCCGAGCACCGCGGAAAAGCCGAAGCCGTGGAGCAGCCCCAGGGCGAAGGCGGCCACCCAGCGGTCCTTGCCGAGAACGGGAATCAGGTTGTTCAAGGCGGCCAGCACCACCGACGCGGCGATCGCCGACTCGATGAAGCGCGAGGGAAGCGTGGCGAGATGCAGTGCCGCCAGACTCAAGGTCAACGAATGCGCGAGGGTGAAGGCGCTCACGATCTTGAGCACGTCGAAGAAGGCGGGGCGAAAGGAGGGAAGGGGAATCCAGCGGCCCTCTCGACGCACCAGCACCGAAGGGAGGAGCAGGGCAATCAGGAAGAGCAGATGGTCGTAGCCGGTCCAGATGTGGTGGACGCCCTCGGCGACGATGCCCGCGAACTGAGCGCTTCGATCGCTGCTGCCCAGCTCGAGCTGAAGGTGGCGCTCGGCGCTGGAGAAGATCGCCGTTCGAGTGGCGCCGGCACCCTCGACGCGCAGCAGCCCGCGGTGCTGTGGGTCCCGGTCGAAGAAGAGCTGGTAGTCCACCTCGAGCGTTCTGCTCAGGTCTTCGCACGCGGCAGTGAAGGAGAGCACCGCATAGGCGCCGTCCGAGTGGCGAACCGTCTCCAGCTTCCCGGGCACGAGGGCACAGGGCCGGGACGCGGAGCGAAGGCGCAATCCCGCGAGCACCCGGCGACCGATCTCCTCCTGTCGGGTGCGAACTTCTCCCCAGGTCAGCTCACCGTCGTGGTTGGCATCGAGACCGAGCAGATAGTCGAGGTCGCGAAGGGACACATCCCAGCGGCCGTCGAGGCGGGTGCCCGAGCGCTCCAGGGTGAGGTAGCTGTCACTCGGCTTGTGTGCGTGCGCGGGGGCGCTGCTCAGCGCAGCGACCAGAGCGAAGAGGGTGAGCGCGGGCCGAAACGTGGAGTTCCCGCGGTCGCGAGACCAATGGCTCATCGGCCCAGCTCCTGGAGCGCGGCGAGCGGCTTCAACAGCGCCGGGTCGGCGGTGGGATTGCGCGCGAGAAAAGCGACCACCGGTTCGGCGGCGGTGACTGCGCGGGCTTGCACCGCAGCCTCGAGAAAAATTCTCGCGTCGGCCGGTTCGCGCTGAACTGCCCAGTTGGCGCGCGCCAGCTCGAGCGCCCGCGAGG
>JAYUUC010000042.1:0-7440 GCA_043755105.1 Myxococcales bacterium | reverse complement strand
TTGCTCGCGGGCGAGCAGTGCCTCGGCGACCGCCCCACCGATCACCCGGCTCACCGTTTCTCGTCCGCTGGTGCGGCCGCCCCCGCGGTGATCTCGGTGCTTGAATCGCTCGCGCCACACCGCATCGGCGTGGCCGGCGCGGTCTTCACGCTTGAGCTCATCGTAATCGGATGAGCGCTGGTCCTGATTGCGGACGATCGCCGCGAGAGGAGTGCCCAGGGTCTTCTCTTCGAAGACACCGGAGAGGACCTCGACCTGGTCGGGCTCCTGGCGCGCGGTGGTCAGCTCGGATTGACCGGGGCGCCGTCGATCAAGCGCCGCTTGCAGCTGTTCGCGGAGGAGGGGAACTCCCGCCGGGCAGCCGTCGACCACCGCGCCCATCGCTGGCCCGTGGCTTTCGCCGAACGTCGTGAGCCGGAACAAAGAACCAAAGGTGTTCATCTCGCGGTCTCCCACAGTCGACGTTGGCCCCGGGCCTGGGCCACGAACCACGCACTTCCACAGAGCACCGGTCTGCCTCCGAACCGGACGATTTCGGCGGCGATGACGCGGGCACCGGTACCGTAGGCGATCACTGCCACCTCGGCGTTGAAGAAGCGCAGGGCCGTGGGCGCCGGCACGGTGGCCGGCCAGGTCCAGATGCACGGGCCGGTGAGGGGTGAAGCTTCGAGCGAGGACCGGCGAACGAAGGTGAGCCTGCGCCCCTGTTGCTCTGCCGCGAGTCGAAGCGCCGTCCCTGTTCCGCCGTCGCCGAGCACCGTCACCGGGCCTTGGCCGAAGCGCGAGAGAACGGCGGTCGCACCGTCCACATCGGTGTTCGCCGCCCACCAACCGGAAGGCTGTCTCACCAGGGTGTTGATCGCCGGCAGCTGCGCCCCGACGGCCGAAGCCGCAGCCTTCTTGAACGGGCTGGTGACCGCGAAGCCTGAGTAATGAGGGTGGAGCGCCTCGAGCAACGGCCCCAGAGGCACATCGGAGGGAAGCTCGATGCGATCGAAGGGCTGAGGATGAATGCGCGGAGAGCGGGAATGGCCGAGAGGGTTGCCGAGAATGCCGAGACGCCGTGAGCCACGTTGCAGGGACAGGCGCTCCCGAACCGCGTCCGCGAGCAGCCGCTGTCCTGGCGCGGAGGCCCAGGCGGACGATGCGGCGAGATAGTCGAGGCGGTTGTGCTCGGCGAGGATGCAGCGGAAGGGAAGCGCGAGCGGTCCAGTGGCGAGCACCGTCACTCGATCTTGCCCGAAACGAGTGTTGAGGAGTGCGCGGGTCCGAATGAGCCGGTCGGCGTCGGCGGGACTGCCCAAGGGCTCGATGTGCTTGACCCAGGCATCGGGAAAGTTGTGCGCCGAATCCCAGAGTGAGACCGCAGCCTCTGGCGTCAAAGGAGCGACGGCGTGGTGTGACAGCACCAGGGTCTGGCCAACCGCAGCCGCCCGGGGGGATTCGAGCGCGCGGTCCACGTAGAGGGCAGCGCGAAGCCAGGATTCCGGAATCGAGATGCCACGCTCGGCCACCAGCAACGTCATCACCTTGGCGAGGGCGACGACATCCACCGAATTTTCGGAGTGAAGGTCGGTGCGAAGCTCGAGCAGATCGGCACCCGTGTTGTGGGCGCGGCGGGCGAAATCGAGCGCCGCCTCACCGATCTGCGCGGGAGGGAGGGTCACGACCGCGAGCGCAAACCGTCGGCGATTCTCGGGCGCAAAAGCAGGGTAAGTCGCGATTCTCCGGGCACCGCGTTCCGCTTGCGGCGCGGCAACGGTCAACCCATCGGAACTCGACAAGACATCGGCAATCCTGCGCTCGCCACCCTGTCCCGCGGCAGCATCGGCTCCACGCGTCGGCGAAAAGCAAACCACCGCGTCCTCGGCAATTTGCCCCGCCTTCCGCTCCGCAGCAGCATCGGCTGCGAGCCTCGACGAAAAACCGGCCACCGCGTGCTCGGCGATTTGCCCCGCCTTCCGCTCCGCAGCAGCATCGGCTGCGAGCCTCGACGAAAAACCGGCCACCGCGTGCTCGGCGATCTGTCCCGCCTTCCGCTCCGCAGCAGCATCGGCTGCGAGCCTCGGCGAAAAACCGGCCACCGCGCGCTCGGCGATTTTCCCTGCCTTCCGCTCCGCAGCAGCATCGGCTGCGAGCCTCGGCGAAATGGGCGACATCCTAGGCTCGCTGTTTTGGTCAGCCGCCCGCTCTGCAGCGGCATCGGCTCCGAGCCTCGACGCGAAGTCACCCACGGAGCGCCCGCCGCGCTCCTCCATCGCCGGCCCAACAACGGGTCTCGAAGTCGGGTCGCGTTCACCGTCCTGCCCCGCGCTCCGCTCCTGAATCTCACCGGGCAGCCATCCCCTTCTCTCGCTTCCCCCTTTGGACGCAAGCGCGCGAACCAACTGCGCGAGCGTCAATGCTCCCTGCCTTCGATGAACCTCTTCTCGCTCGCGATAAATCTGAACCAGCTCCTCCTCGAGGCTCAAGTGGGGACGGAGGCGCGGCCGCGTGCGGTCGGCCAGGAGCCGCTCTCGATAGGTCGGGAACGTCATCGGGACCTCGACCACCCGATGCCCCTCGAGCAGCGGCGCGTGCAGAGCCAAGAATCCGCCCCCCACCGCTACCAGTGAGCGCGGCGCCAATGCTCCGAAGCACTCCCGCTCGGCGAGCCGAAAGCTGGGCTCATCCTTCTCGACCCACTCCCGGAGCGAGCGCTTCCACCGCCCCTCCAGTGCTTCGTCGAGGTCCACCGCCTTCCGTCCCATCCACGGGGCGAGAACCTTCAGCAGCCGCGACTTGCCGGCGGACCGATGACCGACGAGGACGATGTGGGCGATGTCGCCCCGCGTCGTCGCGGGTTCCACCGCTTCGACCAGCTCCGCAGACAGCGGCGCCTCGCCCTCGGCATCCACGATGAAAGCGGGAACCTGGCGGGGGTCGATCACCGCGGCTACCTCTGCGACCAGCATCGCCAGGGCCTTCTCTGAGGAATTTAACCAGCCGTCCACTCAGGTCTCCCGCGGGGGACTCGATGCTACCCCCGTTCCGGGAGCGTCGATGAAAGCTTCCCCAAAGTAGTGGTATGGCCCGGTGCCGAGGAGCACACCCATGGAAAACCTTCCCGGACCGCGAGATGGCACCCCCTTGAAGGGTCGCACCCTGTTTATCACCGGTGCCAGTCGCGGCATCGGCAAGGCGATCGCCCTGCGGGCGGCCCGAGACGGCGCCCGCATCGTCATCGCCGCCAAGACCGCCGAGCCGCACCCCAAGCTGCCGGGGACCATCTACACCGCTGCTGCGGAGATCGAGGCGGCCGGGGGGGAGGCGCTCCCTCTCATCGTCGACATCCGACACGAGGAGCAGATCGCCGAGGCGGTCAAACAGGCCGTGGCGCGCTTTGGCGGCATCGACATCTGCGTCAACAATGCGAGCGCGATCAGCCTCACCGGCACCGAGGACACTCCGATGAAGCGCTTCGACCTGATGCATCAGGTCAACGCCCGGGGCACCTTCGCCACCACCCAGGCCTGCTTGCCGTACCTTCGCCAAGCCCCCAACCCTCACGTCCTCAACCTCTCGCCCCCGCTCAACCTCTCGCCTCGCTGGTTCGAGGGCCACGTCGCCTACACCATGGCCAAGTACGGGATGAGTCTGTGCGTCCTCGGCATGGCCGCCGAGTTCAAGGAGGTCGGCATCGCCTTCAATGCGCTCTGGCCCCGAACCGCGATCGCCACTTCCGCGATGGAGATGATCGGCGGCGAAGGCGTACTCGCCCAGTGCCGCACCCCGCAGATCATCGCCGACGCCGCCCACTTCGTTCTCACCCGCGACAGCCGCCATTGCACCGGCAACTTCTTCATCGACGAGGACCTGCTCCGCTCCACCGGCATCGCGGACTTCGAGCCCTACGCCGTGCAGGCGGGAACAGCGCTGCTCCCCGACTTCTTTCTCGACTGAAGTGTTCCGCTCTGCTCCTTCCTGCGACGGGGGGAGCGAAGTCAACCCGGCGCCGGACGAGCGGGTCTGCATTGCACAGCGCGCTGCCCGCCCGTCCAAGTCCTCATCGCGAGTGCATGCAGTAAATCGGGCACATGGCCCAGACCGAGAGTCGTGCCCCGAGTCTCCTCCTCTCTCCTGCAGCCCCCTCGTCGACTGAAATGCGGAGGACCCGTTCCGGCCCCTTCGAGCTTCTCTTGCAACTGCCGGCGCCACTCGCGCCACCTCCGAGCTTGGCGAAAAGCCTCGCCGGTCTGCCACGGCGCCTACCGCGAATCGAACGCGCCTTCCATTCGGTCCACCTCGGCACGGGATAGGCCAACGGCCTTGGCGACCGTCCTCCACTTGCGAACCGTCGATCGTACCTGGACCAACAGGCGTTCGGCAGCCTTCCTCGTCAATCGGTAAAATTCGGCTGTCTCGAGCGCAACGTCCAGGTTCGGCTCGGCGCTGGTGTCGTCGAGCATCAGCGCGTGCTCATGCTTGTCGAGGTTGGGATTCATGTCGAAGGCGGGCGCGAGTCGCCACCCCAGGCGAGTGCGCAGGAAGCCATGGTTGCGAAGATGGTCATCTCGGTTCGACACCAGCACATTGAACACGACTCGTCGGAACAACTGAGCGAGGTCGGCATCGATGTCACCCGCGGCGCCGTGGTTGGCGAGTACCTCGGCAAGTTCCACGTAGCTTCCACTCCTGCCATCGCGGTGCTCGAGCAACGTCATTGCCGAGGTGTACAAGCGGCGCCCGCCCGGGTTCCGGTCGAACCGCTCGACGCAGAAGGTGTGCGAACGCCCGCCGAGCGAAACAAGCTGAGCGTTCGGCACGTCGATCCCCGCCTCCTTTGCCAGCTTGTGCACCGTGAACTCCCAGGCTCCGACGTCGTACCGGTCCTCTCGCGAGGGAAACTTACCCAGCCAGAGGCGGCCATTGGCCTCCATGAAGTTTGCCTTCGGGCGTGCGCCACCGAGCGACGTCCCGGGAGCCAATAGCAGCGTGAGCCAGCGCTCCAACTCGGGCGAATCATCGGCACCCGGCGCCTCGAGTTTTTCACTGATTCTCGCCAGTGCACGGAGTTCAGTCACAGGCGGAGCCGGCTGTTCCCGAGAGTTGTCGAGAAAGCGGCCATCGGACACCGAGCGAAAGCGGAGCGCGCCGGACCGGGTGAGGTCGTGCACCCCGAGTAGAAAATCCATCTCCCCCAGTCGGCGTGCGCGGCGGCCCTCCTTCTTGGCAACCAGACCCTCTCGACGCTCCATCAAGACGCGGCCCCACCTGTCTGGCGCTGCATCCTGGAGCACACCGAAGGTGACCTGGCCCGACGGCGGATGCTGCTCGCCAGCGAAGAGCTCGAGCCGAGGATCAAGCTGGAAGCTCGACGGAGCGGACAACCACGCCGCGTCGTACTCAAAGGATGCCGGGAAATCGGTGCGAGAGCGCGAGAACCAGAGCGTGCCAACCCGGCTGCACGCGGCGAGTTCCGGAGCGTCCAGTACCACCTCGACCGACTCACGAGCCGCGCGGCCCGTCACGATGGATCTGGGGAAGCAGGTCGACGAGCGGGCAGTCGCGCATCCTGCAGCTTGCGACCGAGAGTGTCGTCGCGGGCAATAAGGTCGAGGTCCTCGTCCAAACCGAGGATCCGCAGGGCACGGAGGTACGTCCCCAGAGAGATGCCCGGGTCCCCCTTCTCGAGTCGATGCAGGGTGTCGCGCGCCACCCCCATTCGCTCGGCAAAGAGAACCCCTGTCAGCTTCCGGCGCAGTCGGGCTGTTCTCAAACGCTCTCCGAGCGCTTCAAGCTGTCGACTGGCTTGCGGGAAGGGTCTGCGGACACGGCGGCCCATGTCCGATATATTATGCATCTAGAGCAGAGATGTCGAGAATATCGGACATGAGGTACTGAGACAGGGGCTGAACGACGGCAGTCGTCCCTTCGGCAGCGCTGGCGACTTCACCCGAGAAGACCGCCGTCCCCCTGCAGTCTGGGGAGCCTCGTCGGGGTCAGTGGCGCAGCCACAGGGCGTAGCCGCCCTCGGCCAGGAGCACCGCGAGGCTGAGCATCGCGCCGATCGACTGGAGCCGGTTCTTTCCCAGCATCCCCGCGGCGTGGAGCACGCGCGCGAGGAGAAACCCGCCACCGAGGAGGTGGGCGGAGAGCGGCGTCGCGCCGGCGAGCTCACAGGCGAGCAGCATCACCAGCGCCAGTCCCACCGATTGCGAGTAATTGCCGTGGGCGCGAACTGCCCGGCTGAGCGGACCGATGGTTCCCTCGCCTACGAAAACCCCGTGGGCAAGGCGCAGTCGGCTGACGTTGATCGAGAGCCCCACGAACAGCAGCACGTGGAGGGCGCCATACAACAGAGTAGCAGTGGGCATGGGCCGGGGTTCCTTACTGCGGCGCTTCGATCAAGGCCGCGGCGCCCATGCCGCCGCCGATGCACATCGTCACCACCCCGTAGCGGCCTTTGCGACGCTTCAGCTCCCGGAGCAACGTCGCCACCAGCCGGGTGCCGGACACCCCGAGCGGGTGCCCGAGGGCGATGGCGCCTCCATTGGGGTTGACCTTGTCGGGAGCAATGCCCAGCTCCCGAATGCAGTAGAGCGACTGGGCCGCGAAGGCCTCGTTGAGCTCGAAGACGTCGATGTCCTCGACTTTGAGGTGGTTGCGGGCGAGCAGCTTGCGCACCGCCGGCACCGGGCCGATGCCCATGATTTCCGGAGGCACTCCGGCGACCTGGAAATCGAGAAAATAGCCCAGCGGGGTGACGCCCAGCTCGCGGGCTTTCGCCTCGCTCATCACCACCGCGGCGGCAGCCCCATCGGTGAGCGGCGACGCATTGCCGGCGGTGATGGTCCCCTTGGCATTGAACGCCGGCCGAAGCTTGGCGAGGCCCTCCAGGGTGGTTTCCGGTCGAAGAATGGTGTCCTCACGGACGGTCACTTCGCGTGGCTTGCCGTCGTCCCCATAGACCCGCGTGGTCACCGCGAAGATCTCGTCCTGGAAGCGCCCTTCCTTGCGCGCCAACCCCGCCTTGCGCTGGCTGTCGAAGGCAAACTGGTCTTGGTCGGCGCGGCTGATCCCGTAGCGGCTACTGACGTTCTCGGCGGTGGCCCCCATCGAGGTGTAGACCTCGGGGTGGGTGTCCATGATTTCCGGATTGGCAGAGACCTTGTTGCCGCCCATCGGAATCAGGCTCATCGACTCGACGCCCCCGGCGACCCCGATGTCGATCTTTCCCGCTTCGATCGCCTGCGCCACCTGAGCGATCGACTGCACCCCGGAAGCGCAAAACCGGTTGAGGGTCATCGCGGGAACCGAATCCGGCAGCCCGGCCAGCAGCGACGCCAGGCGAGCGACGTTCATCCCCTGCTCGGCCTCGGGCATCGCGCAGCCGAGAACCACGTCGTCGATCGACTCCGGCTTCAGCCCGGGAACGGCGGCCACCGCGGCCTTGATCGC
>JAYUUC010000041.1:0-2509 GCA_043755105.1 Myxococcales bacterium | reverse complement strand
ACGCCGTCCACACAGCCCATCGCGTGGGCGATGCGGATCTCTTTCACGTCCGCGCTGTCGATGAAGAACTTCATGGGGTCTGCCTCGGGGACTGCAGGGGAAAAAACGAGTGGTTCTCGCACGTAATCGCCGACTTCGGGGCCGTCAAGGTGGCAGGAGCCCGACCTAGGGGTGTAGAACCTTCGGCCCTGTGGCCCGCCCTCCCCGTTCCACCTCCCGTGCCGTCCCCCCGGCCGTGAAGCCGGTGTCGAAGCGCTCCGACCGCCCGTCGAGCGCCAAGGAAGGAAGGCTTCACCTCGCCTACGCGCGCACCGTGCTCGAGGCCGAATCCTCGGCGATCCTCTCGATCCGTTCCCGGTTGAATGAGAGCTTTCTGGCAGCGCTCGACCTGCTCCTGCGCTGCCCCGGACATGTGGTGGTGACCGGCATTGGCAAGCCCGGGTTCATCGCCCAGAAGCTGTCCGCCACCCTGGCTTCGACCGGGGTACCGTCGATCTACCTCCACCCCGCCGAGGCCGGTCACGGAGACCTCGGGCGGGTGTCAAAGGACGATGTCGTCCTTGCACTGTCCAACAGCGGCGCCACCGAGGAGCTGGTCCGGCTGCTGCCCTCGCTGCGGCGAATCGGCGCCAAGGTGGTGGCGCTCACCGGCGACCCCCGCTCGGCATTGGCCCGCGGATCGGACGTGGTGCTGGACATCGGGCGCATCGACGAAGCGTGCCCGATGGGCCTGGTACCGACCGCTTCCTCTGCGGCCCTGCATGCGCTCAGCGACGCGCTGGCGATGACCCTGGTGAAGGCCCGTCAATTCACCACTGAGGAATACGCGGTGTTCCACCCCGGCGGGAAGCTCGGCCGCTCGGTGATGCGGGTGTTCGAGGTGATGCGCGCCGGGGAAGCCAACCCGAGGGTGCGAGACACCGCCAAGCTGTCCGAGGCGGTGGTGGTGATGACCAACACCCCCGGACGACCAGGTGCCACCCACGTGGTCGACGCCAAGGGCCAGCTGGTGGGGTTCTTCACCGATGGCGACCTGCGCCGGCTGGTCGAGCGCGGAGAAACCCGCTTCGACGCCCGGATGAAGGACGTGATGGGCAAGCGCCCCCGTTTCGTCGGGCCGGAAGAGCTGGTCCTCACCGCGACCGCAATCATGCGCGAGTCGAAGGTCGACCAGCTGGCGGTGGTGGACGCGGAGGGCAAACCGGTCGGCCTGCTCGATGTTCAGGACTTGCTCGCCGCACGCTTTGTCTGAGTTTCTCCGCCCCCCCCCCCGTTCATCTCGAGCGTCGAGCCGTAGGCGCAGAGTCGAGAGACCTCCGCGGCCTGCACCGCCGTTGGCTTCGGCCTGAGGGCATACGCGCGGGTTGAAGGGAGGCCCGGCCAGGCAGGACTCAAGGGCGTGCTAGCGCAGCTTCTCGCCCAGCTTTCCTGCGTACCCGGGTGAGCTCTGCGCCAGCCGAGCCCAGAGCGCCTTCGCCCCCGGAGCGTCTCCCTTCGCCTTGAGCGAATCGCCGAGCTTGTCGACCGCTTCGGGATTCGAGCTCACTGCCACCTGCCACACCCGGTCCGCCATCGGCTGCTTGTTCAGCCCCACCAGGGACCAGGCCATGCCCGCCTTGGCGCGGCCGTTCTCGGGCTGGAAGGGCACCACCCGCTTGTACTTGTCGAGCGCGTCCTGGAACTTCCCGCCGGCGAGGTCGGCCTCCGCCTCGTCGACCAGCTTCGCCATTCCCGCCTCGAGTTCGGGCGTGCGCTCGGTGTTCTGCACCGCCTCGACCATCTGCGGGGTCAGCGCAGGAGGGTTGAACCCGCCCGCGCTCGCCTGCCGCGAAGGTGCGGCCTTGGCTTCCGCCGCGCGCTTGGCCGCAAGGGCGGTCATTCCTCCCGCGGCAATGGCCTCTTCGGCGCGACCGAGAAACGCCTTGGCCTGTGCGGCTCGAGCAAACGTCGGGGCCTGGAGCACTTGCTGCAGATCGGCCCGGGCCTGCTTGAGTGCGGAGACCTCATCGCCGCGCGTGTCCATCAGGAGCGAGGCGCGCGCATAGAGCGCGTCGGGGTTGCCTTCGAAGTCGGCGAGCAGCTGCTCCTCGGCCTTGAGCGCGCCCGGAGCATCGCCCGAGAGAAAGCGTGCATTGGCGAGCAACTGACGCGACTCCACCAGCGGCGCCAGAGCCGCCTGGATGCAGGCAGCGGCCACCGGCGCGCCTTCACTCTGTTTTCCCTTCGCCAACGCGAGCAAGGTATCGAGGCTGCTGCCCGGCCGCGCCGCGCAGTCCGCAGGCGCCGCGACGCTCGCCTTGCCGGCCTTTTTCCGCTGCGCGAGGTAGAAAGCCCGCGCGGGTTCAGCCCGGGCGCTCGCCTGACCGAGGTACTCGATCGCTTCCGGGTAGCGCCCATGTCCGTAGTAAATCTTCCCCAGCGCAGCAGCGACCTCGAAGGTCTTCTCCCGAGCCTTTAGCCCCTGGGCCGCGTCGAGCTCACGGAGCAGCGCCTCGGCGTCATTCGAGCC
>JAYUUC010000040.1:0-2513 GCA_043755105.1 Myxococcales bacterium | reverse complement strand
CCACCTGCCCCTTCGGGTCGGGCTCCTTCTTTTTCTCTTTCTTTGAATCCGCCTTCGCCGTCTCCGGGGCGTGCGCGCTCGGCTCTGCCGACGGCGTCTTTCCAGAGGGCGCCTGGCCCCGGTTCTTCGCCCATTGCTGGGCATCGAGGGCCCGCAACGTCACCGGCCGGGCAGGGCGGGGGCGCGTCGGCTCCGCATCGCCGAAATGGACCAGCGACAGGAACATCAACAGCCCGGCAAACGCGAGATGGGCGAGCACCGCGAGGCCCGCGGCGAGCAAGGGTCGGGCCCGGCCGTCGCTCCTCCGCTTCCGGGTCGGTGGAATCAGGCTCATCGTTCCCACATCGCCTCGAATGATAACCCCACAGCCCCAGGGTCGTCGGCCTTCCTCGCCCCTCGAAGATGACCCTTGTCGCCGTTTCGCTCAAGTGGGCGGTGAGCAGGCGTGGAGCAAGTGTTGAGGCTCGGTCGTCGACCGGCGCTAGTAGATATGGGCCACCTGAGCCCCGTGGAAGTAGTGCTCGAGAATTTCTCGATAACTTTGGCCCGCTTCGGCGCGGCCGATCGCTCCCGTCTGACACATGCCTACCCCGTGGCCCCAGCCGCCGCCCCGAAACAGCCACGCTGAAATGGCCCCGGCCCCATCTCGCTCGGCGCGTACCAGGAACATAGAGCTGTTGAGCATTCCAAACAGCCGACGGATCGCTAGCTCACCTCGCACCGTCACCGACGCGCGCTCACCGTTCAAGCGCACCGCCTTCGCCCGGCCCGACGCGCCCCGTTCCAGCACCGTGATCGCTTTCAGGGAACCGAGGCCCAGGGACGCGGTCAGCCGACCCATCTCCGCTGCAGAGAGGCGCTTCTCCCAGCGGTACTTTGCCGGCTGAGAAAAGGACGAAAGGGCACACGCCGTCCCCAGCTCCCGGGTGAGGAAGTTGGGGAGGTCTGAGGGGCTCGCCTTGGCCCGGCGGTGGGGCAGGGTGTCGGGTGCTCCTCGCAAGCTGGGGTCGGGCGGCCCTCCCCACACCGCATCGTTGTCCTCGGTATGGCCGCCGCAGACCGCGCTGTAGACCGAGTCCACCAGCTTGCCATCGCCCGAGAACAGCCCCTCGCCGCGGGTCTGCTCCACCGCTGCGCTGGTCGATTCCACCTCGCCGGTGAGGCCCTTGTAGACGGCGCAGTGCTGCTCGGCGCAGAGCAGATAAGGGTCTCCGAGATGCTTGAGGCCGATCTTCGCCAGCACCTCGCCCCGGGCAGTCACCGCCTGGGCCTTGAGCGCCTCGGGGTGGGCGCGGCCGTAGATCTCCGACGGCACCAGGCCGAGCAACAGCTCCTCGAGCGGCACCAGGTTCACCACCGCCAGTTTTCCAGAGCGATCGACGCTGAGCTGCAGGCCTCCGCGGTAGCTGCGGTCCTGAAAGCCATGAAAGTCGTAGCCGACGCCATATTCCACCTGGCGCACGTCAAAGGGGGCGCCATCGAGCGTCTCGGCGATCAGACGATCCTGGGCCAGCGCCACCGACGCTCCGCGCTCGTCGAGCAGCTCGAGGATGCCGCGGGGGTAGGCCTGCATCTCTTCGAAGATTTCGGTCCGGGCTCCGAATCGACGCAGCAGGTCGGCTTGGCGCTCCACCAACGCAGAGGCTTCCAACGACTCGTCGAGGAGGAGCACATAACGCCGGTTGTCGATCACCTTGCCAGCGATGCCATAGACCGAACCCAGGGTGACCGCGCGTACCTGGAGACCTCGTTTCTTCCACACCTTCTGCTCGAAGAAGAAGCCGGTCTTGTCCACGAAGCGGAGCTCGGCGAGCTGAATCGACTGCGACAGCTGGGCGGGTTCGCCCTGGTTGATTCGGACCGTCCACACCGAGCCGGCCGGAGCTTCGACGGTCTTCTCTACCCGACCCGCAGCCCGCATTCGCATCCGACCGCGCGGAGAGAAGGTCACGCTCGAGCCCCCTTCCATCAACCGCACCGGGACGAGCGGGTCTCCGCGATGGAAGTCGAGGCGCTTCAGGTAGGCGAGCGCGATCGGCTCTTCGCTCGGGGCCGGTGCCAGCGCAGGGACTGGCACTGCTACCTCGGCGGAGTTGCCCGCGTCGGCAGTTCCGGCATCGGTAGCGTTGCTCCGAGAGTCCACCGCGGTCGGGCGGAGCTCCACCGCTTCGGGACGGCGCCGGGCACACCCGCTCACCGCCAGAAAAATCAGGAGGAACGAAATCCGGCGCACGACCCCGCACGGTAATCGCGGTGTGACTTGCTGGCCAGCAACGTCCGCCCTGTCCCCTGGGAAGAGCGGAATCGAGAGGGAGAGAGGCGCCACCCGGATTCGAACCGGGGAATGAGGGTTTTGCAGACCCTTGCCTTACCACGTGGCTATGGCGCCAGACCGGCGTGCTGCAGCTCGCCGCTTCTCGCACGGGCGCCTGGGGAATCAAGGAATAGGGGGAGTACGAATCGTTTGGGGAGGGTGGGGACCCCTCGACAGGCTTGAGGTGAGCGCCGCCACC
>JAYUUC010000039.1:0-2516 GCA_043755105.1 Myxococcales bacterium | reverse complement strand
GACGACTGAAGAAGGGGACCTGTTCCGAACCTGGAACCAGACCGAACGGGCCTACCCGATGGACCGGCTGCTGTTCGAGCGCATCGAGGATCAGGCGCTGCGTGCTCCCAAGCAAGTGGCGCTTCGGTTCAGGGACCACGAGCTCACTTACGGGGAGTTGAACCGTCGGGCCAACCAGCTTGCCCGGCGGCTGCAAATCATGGGGGTCGGCAAGGACGTTCGGGTCGGCGTTTGCCTGGAACGCTCGCTCGAATTGCCGGTCGCGCTCCTCGGCGTGATGCGCGCGGGCGGCGCCTATGTGCCGATCGATCCGGACTACCCGAGAGATCGAATCGAGTTCATGCTCGAGGACGCGTCTCCGCCGGTGGTGATTACCCAGGCAGACATCGCCCCACTGCTGGCGACGTCGCAGGCGCAGCGGCTGGTGCTCGATGGCTTCGCCAGTATCTCGGGTGAGTCCGACGCACCGGTGGAGCGACACGTGGGACTCGATGACCTGGCGTACGTCATCTACACCTCTGGCTCCACCGGACAACCGAAGGGGGCGATGAACACCCATCGCGGCGTCCTCAATCGACTGCTCTGGGCCCAGGAACGTTATCCGCTCACTTCCGACGACATCTACCTGCAGAAGACGCCGTTCAGCTTCGACGTCTCGGTCGCCGAATTTTTCTGGCCGTTGATGGCCGGCGCCAAGTTGGTTCTCGCCGAGCCGGGCGGACACCGCGACCCCCGCTATCTGAGTCAGTTGATCCAGCGAGAGAAGATATCGATCTGCCACTTCGTTCCCTCGATGCTGGTGGGCTTCCTCCAGGAGCCTTCAGCCGACAAGTGCGTGTCGCTGACGCGGGTCCTCGCCAGCGGCGAGGCGCTCCCCGCCGAAGTACAACGTCGGTTCTTCGCCCGGTTGTCAGCGGAGCTTCACAACCTGTACGGGCCCACCGAGGCCGCGATCGACGTCACCGCCTGGCAGTGCCGGGATGACGGTTCCAAGGTGGTGCCGATCGGGCGTCCGATCGCCAACCTTCAAATCCATCTCCTCGACCCTCATCTCCACCCGGTGCCGCTGGGGGTTCCAGGGGAACTCTACATCGGAGGGGTAGGCGTGGGCCGTGGCTACCTTGCGCGACCGACTCTCACCGCCGAGCGCTTCATCGAGGACTCCGCCCATGCTCGAGGAAAGCTGTATCGCACCGGCGATCTGGCGCGGTACCAGGCAGATGGAAGCATCGAGTATCTGGGACGCATTGACCATCAGGTGAAAATCAGAGGCTTCCGGATCGAGTTGGGGGAGATCGAAGAAGCACTGAGAAAGAGCCCCGACATCTCCGATGCCGTGGTGGTGGCCCTGGATTCCGATCAAGGGAAGCGATTGGTGGCTTACGTGGTCGGCGCGCCGACGAAGACCGTCGACGTCTCAGACTTGCGCGACTTCCTGCGTTCTCGCCTCCCCCAACACATGGTGCCCTCTGTCTTCGTCGATCTCCCGGCGCTGCCGCTCAACAGCAATGGCAAGGTGGACCGCAAGGCTCTGCCTCAGCCCGTGATCCGATCTGACCGGCCCCACCTCGCGCCCCGCACCTCCGTCGAGGGAGCGATTGCCCAGATGATGGCCGAGGTTCTTGCGGTGGAGCGGGTGGGAGCGCTCGACGACTTCTTCGAGCTGGGCGGCCACTCCCTGGTGGCCACCCAGCTGCTGGCGAGGATCCAGGAGGCATTCGGGGTCGAGCTCTCGCTCCCCGAGCTGTTCGACAGCGCCGTTGTCGAGGTCCTGGCTCAAAAGGTGGAACAGGCCCGTTCCGGCCCACTCGAAGCGCCGCTCCCTTCCTTGCAGGTCAGCCCGCGTGAAGCGCCCCTGCCGCTCTCGTTTGCCGAGGAGCGACTGTGGTTTCTCGAACAGCTGCAGCCGGGAACTGCCACGTACAACGTCAACGAAGCGGTGATCGTACGCGGCCCGCTCGATGTCGGGGCGATGCGTCGCGCCTTTGCCGATCTGGTGCAGAGGCACGAGCCGTTCCGTACCAACTACGTCCTCGGGCCCAGTGGTGAGCCGAGCGCGGTGGTCCGCCCTGCCGGCACGGAGTTCCCGTTGCCGGTGATCGAGGTCCGACCGGGCACCTCGGAAGAGCGGGCGAGCGAGCTGCAACGGCTGGCGACCGAGCTACGCCATCGGCCGTTCGACCTCACCTCGGATTTGCTGGTGCGAGCCACGCTGCTGAAGGTCGACCCGCAAGAGCACGTGCTGATGCTGATGATGCACCACGTCGCCGTCGACGGCTGGTCGCTCTCGGTGATCTGGAGCGATCTTTCCCGCCTTTACCAGGCCCACGCTTCGCGAGCTGCGGCCCCTTCCGGACCGCTTCCGCTTCAATATCGCGATTTCGTCGCCTGGCAGAGGGCGCTCCTCGATTCGGGAATCGAACAGTCGCAGCTGACGTACTGGAAGACCCAGCTCGCAGGCCTCTCTCCGCTGTTGAACCTTCCCGCAGACCACCCGCGCCCGGCCGTCCAGACCC
>JAYUUC010000038.1:0-7470 GCA_043755105.1 Myxococcales bacterium | reverse complement strand
GGAGTGAACGCCCTGGCTTGTCGGGTGTGCAGTTCCCTGCACACTTCCCCCCTGTGTCAGCGTAGGTGTCGCCTCGGCTGAACGGCAGAGAGAGCACTGAGCGGGGCGAAGAAGAGCGTGGACGTGACGCCGTACACAGAGGGATTCAAGGCCCAGAGGGTGAAGAGAATGCTTGGCCCGCCGGGCATCAGCGCGAACGCGCTGTCGAAGAAGGCGGGGGTTTCGCAGTCCCAGCTGTCGCGCTGGTTGTCTCGGGCGGGTAGTTTATCGAGCGTGAGCGAGACCCATGAGAAGAAGGCTGAGTCGAAGAGATGGACCACCGACGAGAAGCTGCGCGTGTCGGTTGCGGCACACGAACTGACCGGCGAGGCGCTCGGTGCGCTGCTGCGACGGGAAGGCGTCCACCAGGCCCAACTGATGACGTGGCGCGACGCCGCCGCCGGAGCGCTGGGCGCGGAGGCGGCGCCCTCCGTGGGCTCGAAGGCGGCAAGGCGAGAGGTCGCCGAGGCGAAGAAGCAGGTGAAGATCCTGGAGCGGGAACTCCGTCGCAAGGACAAGGCCCTGGCCGAGGCCGCGGCGATGCTCTTTCTCGAAAAAAAACTGCAGGCTCTGGGTTGGCACGACCGGCATCAACGCCAGGGCAAGGAAGCGGACGCCGAGCTGGACGGAGAGCGTCGACGATGGGCGCGCATCTGAGTCCAGGCATGGAACCGCCTTGACGGTGGAACGCAGCTGACCAGTTCAAGAAGCGGGCGAAGTGCATCTCCGACCAGTACTCCACGTAAGTGGCGGTCGACGACGTTTACGTCCACGGCAAGCTCACGCTCGGCGAGGATGTCGCCGACCTCTGCGGGTTGATTCTCGCTTACCGGGCCTGGAAGCCGGTCACCGGGGAGCAGGCATCGAAGCCGAGCGATGCACTCTCGCCGGAGCAGCGTTTATTCGTCGACTATGCCCAGTGGGCCTGCGCCAACGTTCGGCCTGCCCGCTCGCTGTTGCTCACCCACAGCGATCCGCATTCACCGCCGAAGTACCGGGTCAACGGGCTGGGTAAACCTCCCCGAGTTCAGCCAGGCGTACGCCTGCAAGCCCGGTCAGCCGATGGCGCGGGCTCCGGCCAACGCCTGCCGGGTGTGGTGACCTGAACGGTCATCGAGCGCCTCAGGGCAGCAGCCGGACCAGGGTCGACCCCTGGTCGGTGCCGATGCTGACCCAGACCTTCCCGGCCTCGTCTTCAGCCAGGGCGAGCACGCTGGCATGTCCCCTCGAAGTGGCGAGATCGGCGATGCCCTGGGTGGCAAACGAGACATCGGTGGCGCCGGCTGCCGTCAAACGAAGCACGAACGGGTATTTCTGGCTCTGACTGGTGCTGTCGGAACGGGTACCGCCGACGTAGAGCGACCCCGACCGGGACACCAGGACGGAATCATTGTGTTCGTAGGTGTGCCCGAGCGAGGCGGTCCGGCTGTCGATGTCGACGGAGCCTGCTTGACCGAACGACATGACCCGCTGACCGGTGCCATCGAAGCGGCTGAGCTGGGTCTTTCCGTTGAGCTGGGCAAGCACGACGAAGCCATCGGCGGTGGCGGCGAGCGGACCTGCCTCGGGCAAATCGACCACTCCATTGGTGCCGAAGGCGGAGACGCGCGCGCCGGAAGCGTCAAAGGCAACCAGCGACGGGGCATAGAGCGGGTCGTGGGTGAAGGACGTGACGAAGGTCTGGTTGGCCAGCCGAACCGCGGAAACCAGCCGGGGGTTCACCTTGCCGGCGAGGTCGATGTGAACGACGCCCAAGGTCCCGAAGGTGGTGTCCACCGTGAGGTCCGACTGGAGGCGCATCAGATCGAAACCGGAGTGAAGGAGCGCGCCCGAGCCTTCGAAGTAGGGAATGGGCCCCCGTCCGAACCAGGCCTGGATTCTCTTGCAGCTCGCCTTCGTGGGGTCGAACGAAGGGTCCTGACGGCAGACATCGAGGGGGGTGTTCACGTCTGAAGAGTAGGGATGCTTGACGGAGATCATCGCCCCGGAAGAATTGACGGTGGCGCTCGCCCCGAGGTTGATCGCCTTGGGCGGAAAGGACTCGGTTCCGACCTGAGTCAGCGACGTGACCAGCGCCCCGCTCTCGGCGGGAAGCGGGAAGATCTGCGTCACTGCGACCTGAACCGGCCCGAGGCCAGGGGCGGCCTGTGGGTTGCCGCCATCGGGTGGAGGAGGGTTCGGCGGCAGAGGGCCGGCATCCGGCCCCGGATCGGGAACCACGGGGCCGCCATCGAACAAGGGGCCGCCATCCACGGGGGGAACGCCAGGGTCCGTTGGAGCCTGCGGACAGCCTTGAAACATCAGTGCGCCAAGAAACAGCGCGGTCACGCGAGTGAAGTGACAGGCAAGCGACAGGAACGACACGGGAGCACCCCCTGGCAAAACAGGCTCCTGATAGATGCCGCCTGCGAAAAAAGCGATCCGAGCCCGGCTCCCTTTCCTCGGCCGCCTTTGCGTTGATCGGAAGCTCGATTTACCGGCCGCCGTCGGAAATGGGTTCAGGAGGAAGCACGTTCGAAAAAACGGGCCCCTTTGGCTGAGTCAGCGCTCAGTGGAAAAAAGAACAGGAAGAAGAAACCAGGAAACCGGAGTACGGCACCGGGTGATGGAGGGGAAACCGAGGGGTGAGACCGAAGCCGAATACGAGCAACTGCAACTTCGATGGGGGCACGGGCGGAGCTCAGCAATTCTCGTGCAAGCCGACGATGATCTCGCCCGCGCCGACGATGTCCGCGAGGACCGCCGCGACGAGTCCACTGGGTCCTGGAAGTCCGGCCGTGATCAGGCCGGCGAAGACGAGCATGAAATCGAGGAACACCGGGGTGTCGAGCAGGGCAGCCGCCAGGATGCCGGAGACCCCTGCGGCGACCCCTCCCACCGCCGCGCCGAGGCAGATGTCCGCTTCCGCGGCGCTCTGGTTCTCGGGATTGCAGGACAGGGACTTGATCGAGGCCAGGGTCGCGCAGATGGCGAGTGCCGTCTGGATGATCGCGTTGGCCGCCGTCTTGCCACATCCCGCGCCACGGCCATCCCGTGAGACCGCAACCGTCGTCCCGGTGGCGGGGTGCACCACCCACATCGCCCCCGCGGCGGGCGTCGTCGGCACGAAGCGATGCCAGCTGGCGTACTGCCGGAAGACGTCGGCCCAGGCAGACTTATCCGCATCGGTGAAGCCGACCAGGGCCCCCGGGGAGACATTCGGCGCGAGGTACTGCAGCGCTGCCGACCCGAGCGCCTGGGCTGCGCCGCTCCCCAGCACGACCCCTTCCCTGAAGCTGAGCGGGGCCGTCGCGCGCATGGTGGCGGCGAAGGCCGTCGTCGCGTCCTTCTCGGCTACCACCGTCGTGTTGAGCTGAGGGACGACGTCGAATCGCCGGGCGAACCCGTGGGCCTCGAGCGCCTCGGTCATGATCGCGACCCGGAGCGCCTGCGGGGCGGTGACGGAAAGCGCCCCAGGAAGTTGCAGCGGATCGAGCAACGCGGCGAGCGAGGCGCTGTAGGGCTGGACCGTCCCGCCCCGCGCGTACGCCTCGGACAGCGGCTTTCCAATCTCCTCCGCCACCGGCTGGAACGTCAGCGCTCCGGTCGCGATCTCGTCTGCGTTCACGCCACCGGTTGGGCTTCCCGGCTCGAAGGCCACCGTCGTCAGGCCGTTGAGCAGTGCGAGCGTCGCGTCGTAGTCGTCCTGGGTGGGTTTCTCGACGGTACCTCCCGAGTCGATACCAACGCCCGACAGCCGACGGAGCACCGCCTGGCCGGTGCCAACCCGGAGCTCGAGGTACAGGCCCGACACACCCGTGAGCACGCGCAAACCTGCCGGAGGAACGGTGTACGGCGCGCTCGCGGAGACACTGCCCGACCCGGCCAGGGTTACCGAGGCGGTGCGCTTCCCTTGATTTGTCTGCTGGTCGTCCGGGATGCGGTACGCCGAGCGGTATCCGACCGCGCTCGCGCGCTTCGCCGCTCCACTCACGAAGGTCGTCAGCTGCGACTGGAAGCGGGGGGCGGTCCAGTCGAGGACGACGGCGCCGCAGGCATCGACGATGGACTGCACGGTGCTCTGGTCGATGGCCGTCGAGACGGGGACGAGCGCCACCGGGAGCCCGCTGAGCGCGAGTCGCTGCCTCAGACCGGCGATGCTCGCCGGATCGTCCGTGACCTGGAAATCGCTCACCAGGACAATCGCCGACACGCCGGACGCCGGCGCGATGTCGCCGAGCGTCGCCCAGACGTCCGAGGACGAGGCGCACGCGGCGATCGACGCGCCGATGGTGTCGGCAGCCGGCGTCACGTACGCCAACGGACGGGTGCCGACGTCGGCAACGCCGAGCAGGAACGGCACGCTCGAGTCGCTCGCGACCAGCGCCCCGGCGAGGGCGGTGTCGAAGGAGTTCTTCGCCCCGGCGGAAGGCCATTTGACGCTCGCGCTGCAGTCGTAGGAGAGCATCAGCTTGACGGTGGGCGCCGCGTTCCCGAGCAGCGTCGATGTCTGAGTGAGGGTCTCGTCGCTGACGAGGAAGTCGCTCTGCGAGAGCCCGAAGACGGGCGCCCCGGCCGCGTCCAGCGCGGACACGTTCAGCTGGACGTTCGGGAACGCGCTCCCGTCGGCAGTGGCGACGAGACTCGCCACGGCCGCGAGCGCTGCCGCGTGAGTGGCCGGATCCGACTGCGCGAGGGATCCGTAGGGCCCCATGACCGGTCCGCCCGGAGACGCTGGTGCCTCGTACCGGGCCCCGGACAGCGTGAACGGAAGTCCTCCGGCCGGCTTGGCGACGGCCACCTTCCCAGGCGTCCACAGCGCCGGGTCGGCGACACGAAGTACGCTGGGCTGCTGCACCGTGAAGAGTCCGCTGCGCACGCCGACGTCGGCGGGCGGCAGGTTCGCCGTGGCGATCGGATTCGAGGACCCGGTGGTGACGTAGACCCGGGCTCCCGCGAGCTGATCGACCGTCCAGCTGCCCGCGGCGAGCTCGAAGAGACCGCCACTCAGGGGAACGCCCGGAGCCCCGCTGAGCGCCGCGAGCAGGCGCATCCGGACGGTATCGTAGGTGGGACGCTCGAGAGCGCTGGAGTTCAAGCCATCGGGCGCCTGGGTGACCTCGTCGATGGCGCCGAGCGCAAACGCCCACCGCATCACTCCGCCCGTGACGTACTCGACGATGGGCACGAGGGTCGAGACGCCGACGAAGGGAGCGTTCACCGCCGCCGAGCCCGCTGGTAGCAGCGCGAGCAGCGAGTTCACGACGGGCGCGACGTCCGGTTCCGCCGGCTGCTTCGGAAGCGCTTCGATCTTGCTGCGGAGGTCGGGCCTCAGCGCGATCTGCGTCATATCCACGGAGAACGCAGGCGTGCGGGTGGCGTAGAGGCTGGTCGCGTCGAGGCTCGCGGGCCGGTTGCAGTAGACAACCTTGGCCGACGCCCCCATCGCGGTCAGCAGCGCCGCGAGGAGTTCGGCCCGCTCGCGCTGGGTTCCGGCCCCCGCGCGGAGGGTGGCGTCTGGACCCCAGCGCACCGAGGCGATGGCGCTCTCTCCCGGGTCGCGCGGAGGCAGCACCGCGACGTTGTCACGGACGAAGCGGACGGCCGCAGTGAGGTCCTTCGCCGCGACGAGCCCGGCAGCTCGGGCGGACAGGTGGTCGGGGCTCGTCCGGGCGAGATCCCGGATCGCCCGCTGCACCGCGGCGTCCGGAAGAGTCGGCTGAACGTTGGAGGGGGTCGGCGTTTGAATGCCGGGCGGCGAAGGCATGCCTCCCCCGCTTGAGACACATCGAGCCAACAATGTCGTGGCGCCGAGCGCACCCACCCCGATGAGCAGCGTGCGTCGCGCGACCCGCACGGCCTTGAGCTCAGCCACAAGCGCGTCGGGTCCGTCCGACGAATGGGCCGGAGCAAGATCGGAGACGTCACGACATCGAGAGCGGCCGCTCGGCATATTCCATCCTCCCTGCGCTTGATCGCGCTCGTCAAGGTGGAAATGGGTGTGCTCCGCAGCGAGGCGCCGCCGCGGTGAAGGGCACCCCCTGCCAGGGCGGGCCCGGACGCAGAGCGCGTGTGGTAGCGACGACGACTGCCTCGTTGGCCTTGCCTGTCAGTGGGGGGTCGACGGGGGAACTCACTGCGCCACGATGTGCAATCGCGATGGAGGAAGCCCTTCCTGCGCAGCGGGAACGTGTGCCGCGATCCATGTCAACGGGAAGGAGCTTGCCTACGGAAGGTGCCTCTGAGTCCGCGAAGGCAGAGGCCTCTAAGCGGCCGCATCGGAGCTTTCAGGTACCGCACAGACGTCGTGTCCGGATGGAGCAAACATCGCCGCGTCGATCAACGCGAGGGTGCCTTCGAGCGAATCACAACGGTTGAGCTGGAAGCGAAGGCTGTCCGCGTCATCCACGCCCTGGAGATAGCCCTTGAGGTGACGGCGAAGGCACTGGACGCCGTTGGGGGCGCCTCGCTCCTCGACGTTGGCGATCGCTTGCCTGCGCAAGAACGTCAGGCGTTCCAGCGCCGAAGGAGCCGCGGGCATCGGCAAGCCATCGAGCAGCGCGCGCGCTTCGCGAAAAATCCAGGGGTGGTCCATTGCGCCACGACCGACCATCGCTCCGGCGCAACCCGTCTCGCGCAAGGCCCGCACCACGTCCTCCGCGGTGCGGAGATCGCCGTTGACGATCACTGGAATGCGAACGGCGCGCTGGGTCTGTTCGGCCCATCGCCAATCGGCGGCGCCGTGGTGTCCCATCTTCGCGGTGCGGCAATGAAGTGAGAGGGCGCGGACGCCCACGCCTTCCAGCCGCTTCGCCAGCTCGACGATCGGCATCGTCGTCTCCGAGCCCAAGCCGATGCGGGTCTTCACGGTCACGGGGAGGCTGACGGCCCGGACCACCTGCGCGGCCATCTTGACCATCGCGGTCGGGTTGCGAAGCCAACCCGCGCCGGCGCCGCGCTGAGCGATGCGGGGAATCCAGCAGCCGCAGTTGAGATCGATGAACGAAGGCTGGGCCTGTTCGGCGAGGTGGGCGGCTTCGATCAAATGGGCCGGGTCGGACCCGTAAATCTGGACCGCCGTGGGACGATCAGCAGGATCGAGGATCAGCTTGTAGGCCGACTTTCGGCAGCCCTTGAGCAGCGCGTCGACGTTGACGAACTCGGTAAAGCAGATGTCGGCGCCGACCTCGCGGCAGAGCCTGCGAAAGACCGCGTCGCTCACGTCCTCCATCGGAGCCAGCAGCACCGGCTGGTTCCGAAAAAGCAGATCGAACGCGTCGGGGGAGGCGAGACTCATCCACCCGGGGCACTAGCACAATCGGGCCTGCCCTGCCCTGCGAGCCCTCAAGAAGGGGCGGGACGTACCTCCAGTGAAGCAGGAGTCGCGGATGCCGGAACTGTCCTCAGGGTCTCATGACCGTGATTTCGACTGCGGCAGGGCCGTTGTGGGCT
>JAYUUC010000037.1:0-7492 GCA_043755105.1 Myxococcales bacterium | reverse complement strand
GCAAAAACCTGGCGATGAAAATCCTCCACACCTCAGACTGGCACCTGGGCCACTCGCTCCACGAGCTTCCTCGAGAGGAGGAGCACCGAGCCTTTCTCGACTGGCTTCTCGAGGTCCTCGACCGCGAGCAGATCGACGCACTGCTGATTGCCGGGGACATCTTCGACACCGCCAACCCCTCCGCCGATGCCCAGAAGCTCTGGTACGGGTTCATGGTCCAGCTGCGCACCCGATTCCCCCGGTTGGCCGTGGTGGTGATCGGTGGCAACCACGATTCCGCCGCCCGCCTCGACGCCCCCGACAGTCTCTTTCTCGCCTTCGGCATTCACGTGGTGGGGGGGTTGCCGCGCACCCCCAACGGGCTGGACCTGGACCGGATCAGGGTCCCGCTGCGAAACCGAGAGGGGGCGGTGGCTGCCTGGGTGGCCGCGGTGCCTTTTCTGCGGCCCGCGGACCTTTCCCGACCTGACGAGGGGGCTGACAGTCCCCTGGTGGAAGGGGTTCGCCAGGTTTACGCCGAGGTTCTCGCCGCCACCCGCGCAGTCCGGAAGCCGGGCCAAGCCTTGCTGGCCATGGGCCACTGCTACATGACCGGTACCGAGCTGAGCGCTCTGAGCGAGCGCAAGGTGCTGGGCGGAAACCAGCACGCGCTCCCGGTTGACCTGTTTCCCGACGACGTGGCCTACGTGGCCCTCGGTCACCTGCATCTGTCCCAGACCGTGGGAGGACGGGAGCATGTCCGCTACAGCGGAGCCCCCCTTGCGCTGTCGCTGGCCGAAGCACGGTATCCCCATCAGGTTTGTGTGCTCGAGCTCGAAGGAGAAGCGCTGGTCCGGGTTGCCGGGCTACCGGTACCTCAGTCCGTCGAGATTCTCCGGATTCCGGCGCGCGGGGCCGCCCCCTGGAGCGAGCTGCAGCCCTTGCTTCAGCGGCTTCCCCACCGCGACCCCCCCGGTGGTCCCGCTTGCCGGCCCTTTCTAGAAATCTGCGTCCAGCTCGACGCTCCCGAGCCCGGCCTACGTCGTCGCATTGACGACGCACTCCAGGGCAAGGCGGTACGGCTGGCGCGGGTTTCTTCTTGCCTCACGGGTGCAGGTCTGACCCTCGCCGATGCCCAACCTCAGAGAACCCTGCACGAACTCCAGCCGGAAGAGGTTTTCGAAGAGCGCTATCGCCGCGATCATGCCGAACCGCCTTCGGCCCCGCTGCTCGAGGCTTTTCACGAGCTGCTCGATCAGGTCCGTCAAGGGAGGGGAGCGCGATGAAGATCCTCGCCATTCGGGGCAAGAACCTCGCCAGCCTCGCCGGAACGTTCGCCGTCGAGCTCGACCAAGCTCCGCTGGACCGGGCGGGCCTGTTCGCCATCACCGGGCCCACCGGAGCGGGGAAGACGACCCTCCTCGATGCGCTCTGCCTGGCGCTCTTCGACTGCACCCCCCGACTCTGTCGAACCCAGCGCAGCGCCCCGGCGATCGGCAGGGCGGGCGATGATCCCAAGGACAGACTCTCGTCGCACGATGTCCGCTCGCTGCTTCGGCGCGGTGCGGCCCTTGCCGAGGCAGAGGTGGATTTCCTCGGCGCCGACGGCCGGCGCTATCGCGCGCACTGGGAAGTGCAGCGCGCCCGCGGCCGCAGCGAAGGGCGAATCCAGCAGCAGACACTCGAGCTACGGGACCTTCAGACGGGTCAGGCGCTCGGCCGAACCAAGGGCGAGGTGCTCGCCGAGATCGAGAAGCGTCTCGGGCTCTCGTTCGAGCAGTTTCGTCGGTCGGCCTTGCTCGCCCAGGGCGACTTTGCCGCTTTCCTGGTCGCCAGTGCAGAGGTCCGCGCCGAATTGCTCGAGCGGATGACGGGCACCGACATTTATGGCCAGCTGTCGATGGCCGCCCACGAGCGCTGCCGCGACGAGCTCCAGGCGTGCGCGAAGCTGGAAGCCGGAATCGCCGCCGTCGCTGTCCTTGGGGCGGAGGCCCGCACCCAGCTCGAGCAGGCGACTGAGAAACACGCCGCGCGGGTGTCGGCCTTGAGAGACCAGCTCCGCCAGCTTGAAAAGGCGTCAGAGTGGGACGCTCGATTGGCGGTGCTCCGGGGCGAGGAGCGGGAAGCTCGCTTTATTTTCGAAGGGTCTTTGCGGCGATTCGGAGCCGGCGCGGGACTGCGCGAGGAAGTGGCTCGAGTCACCCTGCTCGAGCCGCTGCGACCTCTGCTGACCGCGGTGGCGGATCGCACCGCGGAACGCGACCGTGCAGCCCAGGCGCGCGAGCAGCGCCGCGGGGCGCTGGACGGGACTGCCGTCGCGATTCAGCACGGCCAGGCCTTCTTCGCGGCCGCGGAACGTTCACAGGAGGGAGTGATCGACGCTTGGCGCTGTGCCCAGCCGGAATGGGAGCGGGTCCGCGCCCTCGACTCCGATCTGCGCACCGCCTCTTCCCGCTTGGCCGATGCGGAGCAAAGCGAGGCCGAAGTTAGAAGGGGAGTTGAAGCGGCTTCTGTCGATGAAGACGAGGCGAAGGCCACCGACGCTCGATTGGGCCGTGAGCGCGAGGAAGCCCAGCGCTGGTTGAGGAGCAACGAGGGGCTTGCGATCCTTCGTCAGCAGTGGCCCCGCTGCGAAGCGGCGCTGCGACAAGCTCTCGATGTTCATCGTCGGTTGGCCCCCCTGGAACGGGAACGGGGGCGCCTGGAGGTTGAGCTTCAGGAACGGGGGTTCGCAACAGAGCGCGAAGCAGCAGCGTCGGAACAGGCGCGCATTCGTGCGGAGAAAGCGCGTGACCTCTTGGAAAAGGCACGCGCGGCCGCCTTGCCGGAATCGTCTGGTCGGCTGCGGCAGGCCCGCGAGGCTTGGACTGCGCGGAGAGAGCGACTTTCCCAGCTCGAGTTGCTGCTGGCTGCGGCGGACACCGAGCGACTCGAACAGCTCCGTCTCGAGGGGGGGGTGGCCGAATCCCGCAGGCGCAGGGAAGTGATCGCGAAGGAGGCCGCCGAAGCGGCGGTCGCCGTGCAAGTTGCTCTCGGTGCCCTCGATGAGGCCCGCCGAGCGCTCGATCAAGCCCGGGCCACCCGGGACCTGGCCTCCCACCGCGCTGCGCTCATCCCCCTCCAGCCCTGTCCGCTCTGTGGAGCGACCGAGCACCCCTATGCCTTCGAGGCTCCCCTCACCGAGCTGATCGATTCTCTCGCCGCTCGCGTGGCGAAGGTGGAAGAGGGTCGGCTGGCGTCGGAACGGGCTCGGGCCACGGCACTTGCCGGGCTCGCGGCCGCGGAGCGTGAACGAGATGCCTTTGCCGTGCGCTTGGAAGGTCATTCCCAGCGCCTGACCGCGTTTGCGCTCAGGTGGACTCAGGCGCTCATTGAATTCGAACGATCTCTCCCGGGCATCCCCGGTGCCCTCGACGACGCCCTTCGCGACGCCTATACCCAAGGCCAGCTCGTCGAGCAAAGTGCAGCGGCACGGCTCGAGCTCGCCGCGCTCGCCGAGGCCGAACGCGCGGAAGAGGGGCGCCGCGCCGATCTTCAGCAAGCCCAGCTCGAGTTCGACCAGTCCCAGCAGGCCCAGGCGGCGACCGAGCTGAGAAGAAAAGAAGGGGAGGGCGCCACCGTTCTCCTCGAGCAGAGATCCCAACAGACCGACCAGGTCCTCGTTCGACTGAGGGAGGAGCGTGATCGGCTCCACCTCGAGCTGGACGGGCCGCTGGGTTGTGTTCCCGGTTGGCAGGAACGGCTCGCTGCGACCCCGGAGGCCTTCTTCGCGCATTGCCAGCAACAGGTGGACGCAGTGGCATCCCACCAGCGCTCGCTCGACGCGGTCCTGGCGGCGGCGGGGCTGCTCCAACCCCGACTCGCCGAGCTGCAGGCCACCCGGGTGGAACGCGCCGCTCGGAAGGGAGCGCTTGCGATGGCAACGGCGCAGCGGCGGGCCGAGCTTTCGCGGTTGACCCAGCAACGTCGCGAACTTCTCGGCGGGCAGCCGCTGGCGGAGGTTCAGGCCGCGATGACCGCGATTGTGGAAGCTGCTGCGGTTGAGGTGGCCCAGCGCCGGGTCGAGCTCGAGGCGGCCCGGGCGCTCGAGGCGCAGGCTTCAGAAGAGCTCGCGGGCGCCGAAGGCGTCCTTGCAGAGCGAGCGCTCGATGTGGGCGAAGCGGTCGCGGTTCGGGACGAGGCGCTACTCCGGCAAGGGGTGACCCTCGACGTCGCCTCGCTGTTGCTCGCGCGCGATGCCCGATGGGCGGCTCAGGCTCGAGAGGAGCTCGCCGCTCTGTCCCATTCCGTCGCGCAGGCGTCGGCCGTGGTCGAGGAGCGCGCGGCGTGCCGGAGCAAGGCGGAGCTGGAAGGGGTGGGCTATGCCCCGACCGAGGAGAGGACAGAGAGGCTCGGCCCGGTCGCTGCCGAGGTGGCTGAGGCAGAGCGCGCATTGGCCGCAGCGCGTGCGGTACTCGAGGCGGACCAGGCTTCCCGTCGCCAGATCGCGTCTCAGCAGCTCTTGATCGACTCCCAGCGTGCCCGCTCGGAGGTATGGCAGGCGCTGCAGGAGCTGATTGGCTCTGCCGACGGAAAGAAATTTCGGGTCTTCGCCCAGAGCCTCACCCTCGAGTCGCTGCTGGTTCACGCCAACCTTCACCTCGCGGAGCTCGCCCCGCGTTATGCCCTGATGCGGGTACCGGACCACGACCTCGACCTGCAGATCATCGATCGGGACATGGCCGACGAAGTGCGCAGCGTCACCAGCCTTTCCGGCGGAGAGAGCTTTCTCGTTTCCCTCGCGCTGGCGCTCGGGTTGTCGTCGCTGTCCTCAAGACAGACCCGCGTCGAAACTCTGTTCATCGACGAAGGGTTTGGTTCGCTCGACCCCGAGGCGCTCGATTCCGCACTCGGGATGCTCGAATCACTTCAGGCAACCGGCAGGCAAGTGGGGCTGATTTCCCATGTGGCCGGCCTCGCCGAGCGAATCGGCACACAGGTCCAGGTTGTCCGCAGAGGGTCAGGTCGAAGCGAGGTGGTCGTTGCGGGTGCGTCGCTCGCTTCGCTGGAGCGGGAGGGCTCCCGCGCCAGCGCCAGCGCCTGAGCCGGTGACGGCCTCGTGCTCGTCGCCTTGGACTTCCTTTGGCTACCCCGACTTCTTGGCGCCGAGGCCGGAGCGAACCCGGTTGCGGAGCGAGGCCTGCACGCCGGGGGTGAGGTCGGTGAAGGCCACCCCCATTCCACAGGGGTAGGAGAAGACGCTGCGGGGGCCGTAGGGGTTGTTCCAGCTCACCTTCGCCTCCAGTTCCAGCGGCTCGTCGTCGTCGGACAGACAGAACCGTACCCGGGTCTGCCGGGTGGCGCTCAAGGGCGTCAGGGTTCGGATGAAAAGCCCACTCTCGCTGAGGTCGTAGCCGTACCCTGCGAGCCATTCGGTCTCGTCCGTCGACTTGAAGTCGACCCGGGCCTGGAGTGCCACTCGGGGATTTCCGCGGCGGCCCTTGGCTGAGCGGGCGCTGATGATGTCGTTGAGCCGCTTCAGTACCCCTTCCGGTTCGTGCTCGGTCGATACCAGCTCGATGCCCGCCAGGTCCGGTTCCGCGGCGAGCAACGCCGGTTGCCGGGTCACGGCCACCACGGCCAGGCGGGGGTAGGCGGGGGTGGAACGGAAAGCCTTGAGCAGCTCCCCGCCCCCCCCGCCGAGGTCCGCGTCGAGAATCGCTGCGTGAAGCGCCGGGGAGTCGGCGAGCACCTTCACGGCCCCTGCGACGGTGGACTGATGGAGCACCGAATAGCCTCCGGCCTCGAGCAATCGAGACATCAGCTGCGAGAAGCCGGAATCCTGGGTGGCCACCAGCACGGCCTTGTCAGGGGGCTTGGTTCTCGCCGAGGCGTGCAGGCCGGCCAGCACCGCATCGATCTTCGCCCTCACCTCGTGCGACCGGGCAGGCTTGGGAAGGAAGTCGTCCGCGCCGGCGAGAAAGCAGCGTCGAATCAGGTCGCTCTTGTTCGAGCTGGTCACCATCACCACCGGCAGGTCCCAGAATGCGCGGTCCATGCGCAGCCGGCGGCAAAGCTGGTCTCCTTGCTGACCAGGCAGGGTGACGTCGATCAGCGCCATCATCGGGCCGTGAGACAGGAGCGATTCCGCCTCTTCGGCGGAGCGTGCGACCAGGGCACGACAGCGGTTTTCGGCGAGCAGGTCCGACAGCTGCGCCCCCGCAAGCTCGTCGTCCTCGACCACCAGCACCGTTCCCGGCACCTTCTCGACCGGTCCGCTCTTCATCAAGTCACCCGCCGGGAACAAGAGGCGTTTTCCAAAAGAAAAAGCCCTCCCGCCAAGGGGCAGGAGGGGCTTTTATAGCTCAGAACGACCCCCGGCCGAATCTCTGGTCGGGAGGTCTGGGGCTCGTCCTTACTTCACTTCGTCCTTGATGACGTTGCCCGCGGCGTCCTTGGTGACCTTCTCCTTGGACTTGATCTTCTTGTCGTTCTTCATCCCCGGGGCGTCGTGATTGACGGTCTTCTCGGTGGTGGTCTCGGTGGTCCCGTCGGCTTTCACCTTGCTGTCGGTCTCGACCTTGGTCTTGTCGGTGGTGGAGTTCATCAGGCCATCGGGATCATGGGTGGTCTTCGACTCGACCTTGTCCTTGGAGTGCTTCTTGCCGACCTTGTGCTCTTCCTTGGTCACGGTCTTGGTGACGTCGTCCGCGAAAACCGGAGCAGCAAAGCCGAACAGGATGACCGCGGTGATGGCGAAACTGAGCTTCTTCATGTGTGAACCCTCCTGGGTTGGGGGCACACACTGCGCACCTTCCCCACCTGGAACAAGCCCTCCGACCAGGCCACTGTCCGCTGATGGATAGTCCCTGAGAACGAAGCCGAGCCTCGAGAAGTGCACTGCAACAGGCCTGATGCGCGATTGCCGCAGCGCTTCGGCGACGGGTAGATTTAGGGTCCTTTTCCTCCCCCCCTCTCGCGGCTTCCCCGCTGTCTCTCCAGGAGCATCCGATCTCCAGTCGCGTCCCCAAGCGAGCGCCGGACGCCCATGCCCTGATGCCTCTCGAATTGTCGATCGGGCGACCGGGAGGCATCGAGGAGTTGATCCGGCTCTACGCGTCGCTCGCTGAAGAGGTCAGCTCGCCGTCGGGCGGCGCCCAGCTGTTGATCAAGGCGGCAAAGCTCGCCCGCGAGCGGCTCCACGACCCCCGGCGCGCCGAGGCGCTGCTTCAGCAAGCGTCGATGATTGCCCGGCAAGACCCCGAACCGCTCCGGGCGCTGCGGCTGCTCTATGAACAGACCCAGGTGCCAGCCGCGCTGGCAGAGGTTCTCGAGCGGCTGGCCAGGCTGTCTTCGCCCGAAGAGGGCGCGGGGCTGCTGCTCAAGGCCGCCGAGCTGTACGACCAGCGGCTGCGACGCCGCGACCGTGCGATCTTCTGCTGTCAGCTCGCATGCAAGCTCTGCCCCCGCGAGCGCGAGGCCTATCGACGTGGCCGTCAACTGCTCCTCGCGGAGGGCATGTTCGCCGCCGCGC
>JAYUUC010000036.1:0-2524 GCA_043755105.1 Myxococcales bacterium | reverse complement strand
CTCTCCGCCCACGATTCGCGCACCGCGCTCGCGGGAGCAGCGCTTTCCGCTTTCTGCGGCGTCCGCCCTGGAGACTCCGCTGACGTTTGAGGAGCGAGCGAGGGATTTCTTCCCTGTTCCTGAGCTCGGCGCAGCGCTTCCCGGTAAAGGCGTTGACCTTCGGGCAGGGACGTCTGCTCCATCGCTTCTGCGATCAGTTGCCCTGCCGCGGCGTAGGCCCCCTGCGCCAGACAGGCCCGCGCGGCCTGAAGCCGGGAAGCGGCATCGGCACGGGGCGCGGCCCGGGCAAGATGGCGTCGAAGGTCGTCGGTGCCTTCACGGTGCAGGGGACGCAGGTCCACATCGAGTACCCGCCCCTCGGCGAGCGCACTGTTCCCGGGTGCAAAAGAAATCTCTCCGGACTGCCAGGTGTAGCAATCGAGAAAGGCTTCCTCCGGACCCGGCTCGACCCAAGCCTTGGGGTGGCGGCAAGAGACCCGCTTCAACCGACCCGCGGCCAGGGTGAACTGGCGAACGATCGGGCCCCGCTCGAGACGAAGTGTGCCCTCGTTCCCCGCACCCTCGAAGAATGCAGGAACCAAGAGCGCCAGTCGATAGGTCGCGAGGTTGCCGAAAAAAGGGTTCATGGGGGTGCCATCAGGAGCGGCGAGAAGGGCTCCCGCCCCAGGTGAGCACTCCGAACGGCAGCGCGCGGTCGACCGGCAGCGGCGTCGCCGGGGCACGGGGACGGACCAGGCTGCCACACCGTGCACAGCACCAGAGTCTGGCTTGCTTCGGTTCAGTTCCCGCCGCGGGAACGTGCAAGCGAAGCGCGCAGCGAACGAAAGCGAGGACTCGGGTCACGTGATGCTCCTTGGCTGAATGAATGTTCAGTATGCCAAAGAGGTCTGACATCGACCAGCAATCTTGTCCGGGCGACGGGTACTTCGGCCCATTGACGCCAGGGGCGGCCGGTCCAAGACGCGGCAGCGCCCCGTTCTACAGTTTCTTCGAACGCTCTGACATCGAGCGGCCTTCGTGGCACAGCGCCCGCGAAGAAGTTCGAGTTCCGCCTCAGCGCCGGGCGGAGTTCTTGGTCTTTTGGGTCCCCGCCTTCTTTGCTCGCCCTCGTGAGCCCCGGGGGACCGTCCCGTTCGAATCGGGTGCGACCCAGGGGGTTGCGGAGGGGTTCTTGAAGCCCCTCTGCACCTTCTCGAGCAGCTTCTTGGCCATGGAAAGCTCCGAGGCCGAGAGGAGAGAACGAACCTGAGCGTCCAACCACTGCAGGGCGGCCCGCACCCGTTCCACGTCTTTCTGGGCGGCGGCGGTCACCTCGAGGCGGACGCTGCGCCGGTCTGCTCCTTCGCACCGGCGAAGCAGCCCTTCCCGCTCCAGAAGGTCCACCAGTCGACTGACGCTCGCAGCATCCATCAGCAGTCGGTCCGACAGTTCGGCCTGGAGCTGAACTTCGAACTCGGCGATCGACCGAAGCGCCAGCAACTGATTGAGCGGGCGCGGGGTCTCTCCGGCCAGACGCCGCTTCAGCGCCCGGTGAAGGGTTCGTCGCAAATCTCCCACTTGCTCGGCAAAGGTCATCGGCAGTTCGATAAGGTTGACTCCAACAACTGTTGCCACTTACACCGATGTGCCTGCCCGAGTCGAATCCTCCGGAGCTTTGCCTGTGTTCGTGGCCGCCGCAGCACTCTCGCTGTCTTTGCTGTTGAAGCTTTCTGCGGCGGCCGCTCCCATCGATGGAGGGACGTTGCTGCCGGCGCCCGAGCCCTTTCAGCCGCACATCAGCGACCCGATGCTGGCCCCGGCGCCGAGGGCGGCCCGCGAGGTGAGCGACTGGGAAGAAGCCCTTCTTCTGGTCCGGCAGAGTTCGACCGATGTGCGCAGCGCCGAGGCGGCGGTGGAACGGGCTCAGGGTCGCTGGCAACAATCGCTGGGGGCGCTCCTTCCCAACGTGCGGCTGACCGCGAGCGGGCTCTATGACGTACTCCACCCCGACGTTGCTCCTCTGGCGGGAGGGGGTGTGGCGACCGCCGACGGAAAGCTTCCCACGGTCCCGCTGGGGACGCTGACGGCAGGGCTGTCGCAGAGTGTGCTCGACCCTTCGGCCTGGTACGGGCTGGGCTCGAACCGCTCGGCGCGCGAGAGCGCCCAGGCCTCCCTCGAAGACGTTCGCCGCCGCATCACCCTCGGGGTGGCCCGGTCACTGGTCGCGGTGGTGGCGGCGGAACGGGTGGCCGAGCTCAACCGCCTCGGCCTCGAGCAGGCTCTCGAGCGAGCGGCACTGACCGAGCGAACCGCACAGCTGGGCGCCGCCACCCAGCTCGACTTCGTCCGGGTCAGTCAAGACGTCGAGCTGGCCCGGGGAATCTTGATCTCGGGGGACGAGCAGCTCTTCCGCACCCGGGAAGCAGCGGGGCTGGCGCTCGGCCTTGCCCAGGAAGTGGGCGTACCCCGGACCTTCGCGCTCCAGGGTCTGGTGGACTCGGCACGGGCGCGTTGCGCGGCGACCCCCTGGGAGCAGCGCTCCGAC
>JAYUUC010000035.1:0-2529 GCA_043755105.1 Myxococcales bacterium | reverse complement strand
CTCGGTGGGATTTGACGCGAGCACCTGCGCCAGCGCTCGGACGGCAGCAGGTGGCCCTTCGGTTCCGAGCGCGAGTAGCCGGGCCCGGGCGACCTTGGTTTCCGAGGCGGCGGTGGCGTTCCCCTCCTTCTCGAACACCTTCGCTCGACGTTCCAGCGCTTCGATCAGACTCGGATTTTGACCCGCCCGCTCGAGCAAGGCGCAGAGCCTTCCGAGATGCTCGGATTCAGCAGCCCCTGCGCTGATCGCTGCGTCGAGTGCGACTGCAGCTTCTCCGGGGTTGCCCAGCCGTTCATCAAGCGCCGACAGGTCGAGGTAGAGCGGCACCCGTTCGGCCGGGGTGGCCACTGCCAGCTGCTGGCGAAGCACGCCCTCGGCCTCGGTGTTCCGTCCGGAGTCGAGGTAGGTCTGGAACAGCCGTCGCAACAGCAGAGGTGAAGCGGGGTCGAGCTTCAGCGCGGCGAGGAGCGCCCGCTCCACCTGGGCCGCCGAGCCCCCCTCATCGGCAAGCGCGAGGGCCTCTTTCACCAGGGCGCGTGCCACCTGCGGTTCCGCGTGGCGACCCGCGAGCTCGACCCAGACACGGGCCACCTCGGTCTGCGCCGTGAGGTCTCTGGAAATGCGAATCGCCTCGGCTCTCATCGCCCCGTCGGCGGCGTCGTTTGCCACCGCCCGCAACCAGCTGGAGAGCGCCGCGCGGCTGTCGGAAAGTCGCTCTTCTTGAAGGTGGGCGAGGTGATGGAAGAGGGGCTTGCGCTCGGCCGGTGCGCGGGCCGAGGCGATCTGCAACAGCAGGCTCGCCGCTTCGCCCTGCGCATTGCCCTGTTTGGCGTGGTGGGGCATCAGCGCCCGACCGATTTCCACCGGAAGGGTGCCTTCGAAAGCAAGCCGCTCGAGGCGCTGAATCAACTCCTCGGGCTCGTGCCCCTCTTCAAAAAGAGAAAGGTAGATTCGAGCCGCCTCTTCGCGCCGGCCGAGGCGCTCCTCGGTCACCTGGGCGACGCGAAAGCGCCACTGGCGCCGCTCACCGGGTTCAACCCCGGGCCGGTCCGCGAGCCGCTGGGCCACCACCGCCATCTCTTCCCACTGGCCACTGGCGGCACAGGATGACCCCAGCTGCTTGAGCGCGCGCGGCTCTTCCGGAGCCCACGCCAGCACTGCGCGGCAGGCCGCGGCCACCGCTTCGGGGTCCGCAGAGAGGCCACTGCCCTCGCCTGCCGTGAGCAGGCGGTCGAGCGCCGCTTCCGCCTCGGGAAGGTTGGCGGCCGGGGCCTCGGCCCGGTGATGACGTGCCGCCAGGGCCGCTGCGGCCTGCTCGTCGTCAGGGAGCAGCCGCAGCACCTGGCCCCACGCGGCGGCGGCTTCGGTGTCTCGAGCGAGCGGTCGTTCGAGCAGGCCTGCGAGGGCGCGCCAGAGCTCGACGGCGCTGGCCTCGGGAGCCACTGCAGCCAGCCTTCGCAGGGGCGTGACGAGCTCGACCTCGGTCCCCGCCTTCCTCGAACGCTCGACCGCGTCGGCCGCCACGCCGGGGCGAAAGGGCTCGAGCAGCAGCGCTTGCAGACACGCGTCGTAGCCGATGCGAGGTTGGTGGTGAGCGTCGGCCAGCCTGCAAAGCTCGAGGCAAAGCTGCCGCCGCTCGGCCACTGGCACCTGCCGGGCGCGAATGGAGGGGCGAAGCAGGGCGTGGCTCCCTTTCCAATCTCCCGCTTCGAGCAGAGCCCGGGCGAGCTGGAAGGACAGGGCGCGGTTGGAGGGGTCGGCCTCGGCGGCGGCGAGCAATTGCTGGCGCGCGCGCTCGGGGTCGGCCAGCGGGCCGCGGAACAGCTCGAACAGCTGTAGCCGCAGCGGAGTCGAAGTGCGGGCGTCCTTCACGGTGGCGAGGTGACGCTCGAGCAGCGTTGCCGCCTCGGTTTCCCGATGCTCCTGCAGCAGCAAGTCGAAGGTCAGCAGGGCCGGTTCGGAGCGCGAGGGGTCGAGGGCCACGGCGCGCTCGAAACAAGCCAGCGCTCCGGCGCGATCGGACAGGGACGAGAGCCGAAGCTGGCCCGCCCGCAGCCAGAGATTGAGCTGGGTGGGGCGATCGGGCTGCGCAGCGGCGGCTCGTTCGAGCTCGGCCACCGCCTCAGCGGGATGACCGAGCCTGTCGGCTTCCCGCTCGACGAAGCGAAGCGCTTCCGGCATTCCCGGCCACAGCGTCAGCGCCCGCTCCACCGCGTCTTTCACCTTCTTGCCTGGCGACGGCTCATAGGCCGCGAGCAGCTGGGCCATTTGCAGCCAGCGGCGGGCGGCCGCCTTGCGGTCGCGCTCGTCGCTCGACGCCGCCCTGAGGCCGCGAAGCCGGTCGCGCCAGGTTTCCGACAGCTGGGTGAGAGACCTCAGGGCCTTCTCCGCCCTCGCGTTTCCAGGCTGGAGCGCGCGAGCAGCATCGAGCGACCGCATGGCGATCTTGTGGTGGGAGGGGTCGTCGATCAACGACTCGCCGAGCGCCAGGTATTCGTCGAGCAACCCGGCCCCTCCCAGCGCCACCCG
>JAYUUC010000034.1:0-2529 GCA_043755105.1 Myxococcales bacterium | reverse complement strand
ATCTCCGACGGTTTCCTCCCCGAAGCCCTCGAGCAGGTCGAGGCGGGTCCCCAGCCCGTGCACCTCAATCTGGTCCGGCCACGGCGTCTCGAGGTTCGAGTTCGAAAGGCGGGCGCGCTGGTCGATGCCCGGGTGAAGCTCTCGGCCGACCATCTTTCCCGCGAGCAGACCGCGCAGGGCGGGCTGGCCACGTTCGAGGGGCTCTACCCCGACCAGCTCTCGGCCGCCGCGACCCTGGGCGAGGACAGCTCGGCCGCGCAATCGGTGACCCTGACCGAGGCGGTGACGCACACCACCTTGGAACTCGAGGCGGGCGGCACCGTTCAAGTGACGCTGATCGACGAGGCCGGCCAGCCGGTGCCCGACCCCGACGTGGGGCTGTTCACCCGGGGCGGTGAGAAGGTAGCCCGGAAGAAAAGCCATACTGGCGAGCTGGTGATGCTGGGGCCGGTGGCCGACGGCGAGTACCAGCTCCGCGCCCTCGCCGAGGGGTTCAAGGCCGGAGAGCTGCCGTTGGTGGTCAAAGGAGCGACGCGGGTCGAGCTGACGATGGTCCGCGGCACGGTGATTTCCGGCCGGGTGCTCGACGAGTACGGGCGACCGGCCCCGGGCATCTCGATTCTGGTCACCCCGACCGGAGACAGCGTGTTCGCCGACGAGCAAGGGCGCTTTGTGGCCCAGGTACCGTCGCCGGGGCTCTACCAGCTGCACGCCCATCACTCCGACTGGGGCGGGGGTGAGCTGAAGGTCACCGCGCCGGCCACCGGCGTCGAGCTCCGGCTGGAGCCCAAGGCGGGCGTCGAAGTGACGGTCCAGGCCGAGGGTCGCCGGGTCGAAGGGGCGAGCGTGGTCCTCTGGGTCGAACGCGAGGGCTCTTTTCGAAGCGATCGGCCCAGTGGCTCCGACGGCCGGGTGTTGATGCGGGGGATGCCAGTGGGCACCTACTGGGTCATCGCCGGCCACCCGGACCTGCTTCCTTCCGAGAAGCAAAAGGTGACGCTTCTGGACGGGCAGCTGGTGCGAATCACCGTCGCGCTCAAGCCCGGGGCGCGGCTCTCGGGCGAGGTGGTCGACACCCTCGGTGCTCCGGTGGTGGGCGCCTCGGTGGCGGTGCTGCCCCGGGGGTCGGAGCCCGTCACCTCCGACGGTTCGGGCCACTTCGAAGTGACTGCGCTGAAGCCGACGGTCACCTACCGAATCGAGGCTCACCACCCCGGTTTTGAACAGCTCGAGCGGGTCTCGGCCCCGGCAGGAAGCCAGAACGCGCGGGTGGTGATGAAGCGCAAGGCGCTCTTCACCGGTCGGGTCCTGGACGACACCGGCCACCCCCTGAAGCAGTTCCGGGTCGATGACCATGAGGTCCACAGCGTCGATGGGCGGTTCGAGCTGCCCCTGGCCGCCGAGGAAGACCGGGTGGTGTTCGCGGTGGAAGCGGCGGGCTACGAGTCGCTGATGGTCGACCGGCCCCTGGCGCCCGACGTCGGCGACCTGGTCTTGAAACCGGCGCCCCGGTTTTCGGGAGTGGTTCGCGACGGCGCCGGCGCCCCCGTGGAGGAGGCGGTGGTGACCTGCGATGTCTGCGACGAATCGGTGCTCTCCGGGGCCGACGGGCGGTTCAGTCTCTCCAGCCCGCCCTATGTGCCTCAGTACGTTGTGACCGCTCGGAAGGGCCCGCTCTCGGGCAGCCGGAGGACCTCGTCGACGGCGTCGGGGCCCATCGATGTGGCTCTTCAGGGCACCGTCCACCTCACCGGCTTTGCGTATCAGTCCTCCGGACAGCCCGCGCCCGGGGTGCAGATCGAAGGCATCAACACCGACCGCTCCGAGCCGGTGAACGTGGTCACCGGGCCGGACGGCCGCTACGCCACCGACGTTTCCCCGGGGCATTATCGTTTCAACTACGAGCCCGACGACAGCCGCGAGCCCCACGATTCCTTCGGGGGCGCAGTGGCGGTGATGGCCGAGCTGAGCGGTGCCAGCGCCCGGCTCGACTTCGGGCCCGCCCCGGGGAGCGGCACCCTCAAGATCCAGCTTCTTCCCCAGCGCGGCTATGCGCTCTGGGTGATCAAGGGCGAGGTTCCGGTGACGGGAAGTCCGGCCTACGATTTGCTTACCTCTGCGCAAGGGCAGTTCATGTACCAACCGCTTCAGGAGCACGTCGAGATTCAGGGGCTGGTCCCCGGCCGCTACACCCTGGTGTGGGGCAGCTTCCACATCCAGACCCCCGGCGGTCGGGTGGTGCGTAGGGTCGAGGTCCCCAGCCGCGACGAGATTGTCTTGACAGAGTGAAGTTGGCCGGCGATTTGCCCCCTGTGGGCGTTCGCGCTTACACCTTGAGCATGGGCCAGGGCACCGTTCACGGCAGACAGGTCGCACTCGGCGTCGGCGGGGGCATTGCCGCCTACAAGTGCTGCGACCTGATTCGTGAGCTGCAGCGGGCCGGCGCCCAGGTGCGGGTGGCAATGACGTCGGCGGCAGAGACCACGTCGACCACTTCCAGCCCCTGGCGCGCAAAGACCACCTCGGTGG
>JAYUUC010000033.1:0-7509 GCA_043755105.1 Myxococcales bacterium | reverse complement strand
GGCACTCTCGGGCAGCGTGGCGTCCGCGGAATTGAGGGCCGCACCCGACGATGCGGAGCGGGCAAGCATTCGAAAGGAACTGTCGGGCACCTTGCCGCCGCTGCCTCAACCGCGCAGAGAAGTCACCGCGGAGCAGATGCCGCGGCTGCACGCGTCGCTGACCGAAGCGCTCGCCCAGCTGGGAAGGCCCGGCGCCCGCATTTGGCTGAACCCGATCGGCGGAATCGAAGCCTATCTGGCAGAAGAAGGCGCCCTGGTCCTCGGGGCCGCGGCGCTGAGTTGCTTTGGTGCTCCAGAGCTCTCCTTCCTCTGCGCGCTCGCGGTCTGTCTGGGCGACCGGGGAGAGGCGCTGTCCCGCCCCGGTTCGATTCCCGGCCTGATCGACGCGTGCGAGCAGGCGTTCGACCTGTACCCCTCTTCCCTCGCGGCCTCTCGGGTGCTGGCGCAGATCGACGAGCGGGTCCGCGGGGGAGACCCCTTTGCCGTTCGCCCCGACGAGCTCTTGCCCTCGTCCGAGCTGTTTCAGGCGATCGCGCGCAAGGCGCTCGAGAAGCTCGACCGCCGAGGGCAGTCCCGAGGCTGAGCTCGTCGTTTGGCTCGGCAGCACCGTTCTCGGACGAAAACGTGTCCCGCCTGAGGCCGCCGGGTCCGTTTGGCCCGCCGTCATCACCGTGCTAGCAGGGACGTTCCGAAATGAATCGCTTCCCCTTTCTGGCTCTGGTGCTGGCGGTCGTGACCACGGGCTGCCCCCAGGAAGCGGTCAGCTCCGCAGAGACCCTCGGCAAGTTTGCCTTCAGCGCCACGCCGCTTTCGAGCGACTGCGCTCTCTTCGACGGTCCGGACGGAGGCTTCACGTTCACCGCCACGCTGACGGTCGACCCCGCACAGGGCCCGTGGCTCGTTCTCAATGGCGTGGGCCGCGCCGCCCAGTTCGACGGCCAGCGATTCGAGTCGCGCCAGAGCGCTCCGCGGCATTTCGGGGAGTGCACCTGCGCCGAGCCGATGGAAGTCGACGAGACCTTCCGAGCCGTGCTCCTCAGCGCCAGCCAGAGCGCTCGGACGGGCGGCACCTGCCCCGCCCATCCACTCGATGGCGGGGTGCCGGCGCCGGACCCCGATGGCGGCATCACCGGCCCCGGCCCGACCGAGCGTGGCTTCGATGCGCTGCGGGCCTGCGGTGAGCTGATCGAGCGCTACCAGGCGCCGGCCGACTGCGGGAGCGACTGCCGAAGCTGCACGGCGGTGCTTCGTCTCGAAGGAGTGCGCCAATGACGCGACCTGCTGTGGTGCTGCATTCGGGAGGACTGGACTCGACCACCTGCGTGGCCATCGCCCGTGCCCAGGGGTTCGAGCCGGTGTGCCTCGCGGTCCGTTACGGGCAGCGCCACTCCGTCGAGCTGGCGCGGGCCCGGGCGCTCGCCGCGGTGATGGGGGTGAAGGACTTCCGCGAGGTGGCGGTGGACCTGCGGGCGATCGGCGGCTCGGCGCTCACCTCGGAGCAAGAGGTCCCCAAGGACCGGGACGATGCCGCGATCGGCGCCGGTGTACCGGTGACCTATGTCCCTGCGCGCAACACCTTGCTGCTCTCGCTCGCGCTCGGCCTGGCCGAGACGGTGGGAGCGGCGGACCTGTTCATCGGCGTCAACGCGGTCGATTACAGCGGCTACCCCGACTGTCGCCCCGAGTTCATCCGCGCCTTTGAAGCGCTCGCCAACCTCGCCACCCGCGCGGGCACCGAGGGCGTCCACTTCACCGTTCACGCGCCGCTGTCTGGAATGGGAAAGGCAGAGATCATCCGCGAGGGAATCCGGTTGGGGGTGAATTACGGGCTCACCCACTCCTGCTACGACCCGGACGACGAGGGTCGCGCGTGTGGCCGGTGCGACAGCTGTGCGCTGCGGAGAAAGGGCTTTGCCGAGGCGGGGGTACCTGACCCCACGGTGTACTCCCCCTGAACGGGTGGGATAGGGGTAGGCGCAGTCGGAATGCGAAAGAATGTCATCGATGCGCGGGGCCTGCGTAGGAACGCGGCAAGACCGGAGAGAAGACGATGCTGGCGACGATCAAGCTGACCGCAGTGGTGGCGTTCCTCAGTGGTGGTTTTGGCACGGTGCAGGGGAGCGGAAAAATCAAGGAAGAGACCCGCGCGGTGGCGGCGTTCACTCAGGTCGAGGTCAGCCACGGCATCCAGGCCACGGTGAGCGAGGGCCCCAAGGCTTCGGTGAAGCTGGAAGGCGATGACAATCTGCTCCCGCTGATTGTGCTCGAGGTGAAAGACGGAGTGCTCAGCACTGAAATCACCGGCTGGAAAGGGCTGCGGCCGACCAAGGAGCTGCGGCTCACCGTGGTCACTCCCCGGCTCACCCGGCTCGAGGCGAGCGGAGGGTCGGTCGTCCTCGCCGATGCGACCAGCACCGAGAAGCTCAACGTCGAGGCCAGCGGTGGCTCGCGGTTGGCGGTGAAGGGGATCAAGGCCGAGACGGTGGAAGTCGACGTCAGCGGCGGCAGCAACGTCACCCTCGCCGGCACCACCTCCGAGCTCAACGTGCAGATGTCTGGCGGCGCCACCGTGGCCGGCGCAGAGCTCGCCAGCGCTCGCACCGCGGTTCAGGGCAGCGGCGGCAGCGAGGCCACCCTTCAGGCCTCGAGCAGCTTTCAGGGGGAGCTCAGCGGCGGCACCACCGTGGCGGTGAAGGGCAATCCGGGCAAGCGCGAGGTCGACGCGTCCGGGGGGGCCAAGGTCGCCTACGAAGTCCCCGCGAGCCGGGCGGGTAAGCAGCTCTGAGCGCGATGGGCTGGGCCTGCAGCCTGATGGCGGGGCTGAGCGTCGGTGCTGCCCCGGTGCAGACGCCCCTGGTCGAGGCCGCTCCCGCAGTTCAGGGGTTGGCCGTCGCGCTTCGCTACACCACCGCCGACAACTTCCTGCACCGCCCGCTCTATCCGGAAGGGGCCAGGTGCCTGCTTCGTCCGGAGGCGGTGGCGGCGCTGGCGAAGGCGACCGAGCAGCTGCGGGCCCACGGTTTCCGACCGAAGGCGTGGGATTGCTACCGCCCGCGCTCGGTGCAGTGGCAGATGTGGAAGGCTTATCCGCACCCGGGATACGTGGCCGACCCCCGGTATGGCTCGAACCACAACCGCGGGGCGGCGATCGACCTCACCCTGGTCGACCTCGCCGGTGAAGCGGTGGAGATGCCGACCGACTTCGACAGCTTCACCCCCGCGGCCCATCAAGGTTACGCCGGGGGCAGTGCCGCCTCACGCCAGCATCGAGAGCTCTTGAAAGAAGCGATGGTGGCGGCAGGGTTTCGTCCCAACCGGATGGAGTGGTGGCACTTCGACCTCCCCGGCGCGCGCGCCTTTCCGGTGCTCGACGTTCCGTTCGTGTCGTCGCGCTGAAGTCAGGGCGCGCAGGCGGCGAGGCAACGTCCATTGACGCAGCGAACCGAGCCACACTCGAGGTCGTCGAGGCAGTAGGCCCCGGGCCCGCCCAGGTCGGCACAGAACCTTCCCCCATCCGCTCCGGCCTCGCAGGTCCCGAACAAGCAGCTGCCGCTCGGACAGGGGCTTCCCGGCAAGGGCAACGGGGCGCAGCTGTTGCCAAGGCACCGGGAGAACACCTGGCAATCGCGGCTGACCTGGCAGGGCGCGCCGTCGGGGAGGCGGGGTTGGCAGAGCTCGGGGCCTCCGGGGGTTGCCGGCGCGCAGGCCAGCTCTGGCGCGCAGTCCGGGCTGCTCAGGCAGGCCTCGCCGGCACGTCGGGGAGTCTGACAATGGCCGAGTGACGTGGCCGTGGCCCCCCCGCAGCTCAGCGCTTCTCCACAGCTCTGGCGCAGCGAACAGAGGCCTCCGTCCGGGTCGGCGTCACGGGCCCGGCAGCGGCCGGCAATCGATTCACAGAGCAGCCCTTCCCCGCATTGAATGTCGTCGGTGCAGCCGGATTCGGCGGGCTGGCGGGGCGAGCAGATGCCTCCGTCCGAGACGGTGTAGTGGCACCAGGCGGTGTCGACGCAGGTGCCATCAAGGCAGCCCTGGCCCGGGTTGCGGCGAAGCTCGCACTGCCCGAGGTTGGTGCAGAAGTAGGGGTCGGCACAGCGACGGTCGACGTCACACGAGGCGCCGAAGTTGCTGTACGCGGTGCACTGGCCCACCCCGGTGCTGTGGGTTCCCGGGCGGCAGTAGAAGCCGCCGTCGGCGCTGCAGTCTCCGTCGTCGTCGCACGGCTCGGCATTGCCTCCCAGCGTCTGGCAGCTGTGAGGGCAACCCGCGCCGCGACAGACGCCCTCGCGGCACTCGGGGTAGAGGCCATAACAAGGCTGGCCGAGGTAAGCGTTGGGGGAGAGGAAGCGTCCGCACGCGGCGGGCTCGGTCCGCCAGTCGCTGCAGGCTCGGGAGGAATACCCCTCCGCGCACGCGGCGGCGCGAAGCGGGTCATACCGCAGCGTGTGCGCCTCGACCCTCGACGGCCACCGCGAGGCGCCGCACCAGGTAGCGCTGAAATAGGCGAGACACTCTCGCAGGGCTCTGGGGCCGGAATCGAGCAGCCCACAGCGCTGGTAGAAATCGCAGCGCCTTCCGCTCAGCTCGGGGCAGGCCTGCTTGAGCGCGAGCCCTCCGTCCACCGCGGGCGGGAAGGGGCGGGGGAAGAGAATGCCCGCGTCGAAAGGTACCGGGGGCCGGCCGCCGTCGCCGGAAGAGGGGCCGGCCAAGCTGCCGCAGCCGCTGGCCACCAGCGCAGTCCACAACAGGATGAGAGAGTTCTTGGCCATCAGCGATGGAACACTGGAACGGGCCCAATTTCCTGGGCTGCTACAGGCCTCCGTCCGCACGCTGCGAGCAGGGGCCGAGGCACATTGCCCCCGACCCACCGTCGGAGAGGGTTCCAACGCCGCACTGATTGCCGAGGCACTCACCGCCATAGGCACACGGCGCGCCGAGCTCGCCCTGCTTCTTGCAAACGAATTGGCCGGACTGTCCCTGGTAGCTGCAGATCTGCCCGGGCGCGCACGCATAGAAGGTGCCCGTGGCGGTGCAGTCGCCCCCATCGGAATCGAAGGGCAGACATCGGCTGGTGCGGGTCCAGCAGAACAGCTCCTTCTTGCAGTCACCGGCGCCGTTGCAGACCTCGTCTTCAGAGCCGAGCGGCTGGCAGGTCCCGGTGCCGTAATCGCTCGAGCAGCGCAGGTTGGGCAGGCACGGACCGCCGGCGACGCAGGCGCCTCCGAGGCCGATGCGCTTCTGGCATTCGCCCGGCGGCGGGGTCGCCCCCGAATTCACCGAAGGCTGACGGCAGAAGGCGTCGGGGTCGCACTCCGGGTAGCCATTGACCACCCCGCAGGTCTCTCCCAGCCCGGACTTGCGCTGCACACATTTTTTCGAGGGGCAGACCAGGTCAGCGCGGCACTGATTGTAGCTGGTGCAGCTCTCGCCCAGCCCGAGCCGCGGGACGCATCCGTACGCGCCGGCGTCGACCTGCTCGCAGTCGAAGCCGTCGGGGTTGCACTGGCGGTCCCAGAAGTTGCAGGACTCACCGCCGAGGCTGAAGGCGCGACAGTGCGACGGGCAGACATTCTGAGCCGGCAGACAGAAGCTGCCCACCTGGCACTCCTGGGGAAGCACGCAGCCGCCGTCGGGCGGGACCTGGCCCTGAAACAGCCCTTCGCACTCGGCGGGGCTGTCGAAGCATCGACCGTGGCCGTACGCGTTGAGGCAGCGGCCTGCCTGGTCGGGCAGGTACTGGAGTCGGCCATGGTGCACCGCTTCCACCGTGTCCACCGCTGCGCAGGCAAGCCGTTGGCGGGCGAGGCAAGAGGAAAGCTGGGCGGGAGCGAGGAGGAGGCAGCGCAGCTGCCGGTGGCACTCGGAGAGGGCGAGATCCTCGCACCACTGTTCAATGGGCACCGCACCGAAGCCAGCATCAGGGGTTCCGGCGTCGACCCCCGGGCGCCCGGCATCGGGAACGCCGCTGTCCACCCCTCCCCCCGCATCGGGAGGACTGGCCGGCGCAGGAGGAGCAGCGCAGGCGAGCGCGAGGAGCAGCAGCAGAGCGGGCGCGAGAGGTCGGTTCAAGGGCGCGGCACCCTAGCTCAAGGAGACGTCTTTGGCTCTCGCTGTTCGTCAGCCCGGGCCGCTTCGGTACGCCGGCGCACGGCGATCAGCTCGGCGACGATCGAAACCGCGATTTCGCCCGGGCCAACGGCGTCGATGGCGACACCCATCGGGCTCTTCAGGCGGGCCCGCTCCTCGGCGCTGAACCCGGCGGCCTCGAGCCGAAGCTTGAACCGCTCGGCCTTTCTTCGGCTGCCAATCACCCCGAGGTAGGCCGAAGGGGTGCGCACCAGTGCCTCCACGCAAGCCTGGTCCAGGGGATGGTCGTGGGTGGTGACGCAGAAGAAACAGTCGGGCCCTCCGGTCAAGGCAGCGGCGACGTCGGCCGGGTTCTGCACGACCAGGGCGTCGACCTGCGGAAACCGTTCCCGCGACGCCCACTGAGGCCGCTCATCGACCACGGTGACCCGGAAGCCGACCCGCTGCGCGAGGGCCGCGAGCTCGAGGCCGACGTGGCCGGCGCCGAAGATCCACAGCCGGGACACCGCGGAATGCAGCTCGAGGAAGACCTTCATCTTCCCGCCACAGCACATGCCGAGGTCGTGGGTGAGGTGGGTTTCGATCAGCTTCGAAGTGGAGGGGCCGTCGAACAGGGCTCGGGCCGCCTCGATGATCTGCAGCTCGATCGCGCCGCCGCCGACGGTGCCGCGGAGGCTCCCGTCCGGCAGAATCAGCAGCTTCGACCCCGCCTTCTGCGGCGTCGAGCCCTGGGACTCGACCACGGTGGCGAGCACGAAGGCGCTGCCCTCCGCGACCCGCTGGGCGATCTCGGCGTAGAGGTCGCTGCTCATGCCAGGGGAACTCTCTTCGAGCGGCGAATTTTTTTATCTCGGGTCAGCAGCGGAACCGAGTGGACGATGCTGGTTGCGGCGATCAGCTCATCCGCAGGGTCGCTCCGGAAGTCCAGAGCGGTCGAAGCGCGAGCCACTGCCAGGTCCAGCGGCCAGATGTGTATCGAGCCCAGCGTGCGTCCCAGTTCGTGGGAGCCGAGGTCCATCGTCAGTCTTCCCAGCTGAATCAGTTTCGCGAGTTCCCAGAGGACGATGGCGGAGATTCCCCAGGGCTCTTCCCGGAGCAGTCGACGCTCGGTGGCGGTGACCTCATCTGCGAGCCCGCGCACCAGCATGTGGGTATCAAGGTTCAGCATCGGCCTTCCAGACCACGCCGGTGGAGAGAAGGTCCCCGTGGAACCGGAGTTTCCCCTTCAGGCTACCCAGCAGAGCCCCGCCCCCCTGCGCGATCGGGACCAGCCGGGCGACCGGCCGCCCGCGCTTGGTCACCACGATTCCCTCGGGATCGACCTCTTCCAGCAGCGCGAGGCACTGCTCCTTGAACTTGGATGCGGAGATGACCTTCATGGTCAGATAATATGACCAGTCACTCTAGATGTCCATCGGGCGCACG
>JAYUUC010000032.1:0-2533 GCA_043755105.1 Myxococcales bacterium | reverse complement strand
GACCGGGTCCCCGCGGGCAAGTTGTCGATCGAGCCACGCCAATTTCCCCGCGATGCTTCCTGCAACAAGCTGATGCAACCCTCGCCCGACGATGGCCTCAGCTGTCTTGGCGCCAAGGCGCAGATCTGCCTCGAAGGGGCGCCCGACTTCTGGGAACTTCGCGAAAAATTGTTCGACGCGCAGGAGTCGCTCACCGAAGCCAAAGTGCTGGAAATCGCCTCGTCGGGGTCGGTGAAACTCGAGCAGCTTCAGGCTTGCATTGCCAGCCCCGAGACCCAGGCGAAGATCAACGACGACCTCTCCTATGCGGTGCGCTTTCAGCCGAAGGGCACCCCGCTGGTGTTGGTCAACGGAAAGGAAAGTCCGTCCACCGCCGCCTGGCTGTATGCCCTGGCGCTGAGCGGCGGCAACCCGCAGGCCCTGCCTTTCGACCAGCTCCCTCCCCCGGGACCGTGATCCTCCGGACATTTTTTTCAGCCTTCCCGAGGACCTTTGGAACTCTTTCAGCGTGTAGCGAAAGTTTCCCCCTCATTCCGGGCCTGGCAAACGCACCCCGGTGGCAAAAATCCGCCCAGGGGTAGGCAAAAGTGGGAACTCCTCTTCCGGTCGCTCGGGGTCGGGGTTGGTCCGCGCGTTGCAATCCCCACCGGAAGGGGAGGCAGATATGGACAGGGTGCGGTCGTGGGCGGCGGCGGACGAGCTCCTCGAAGCGGAGCGGGCACTTCGCTCTGCCCAGGAGTCACTTCAGCGTGGGGAACGGGGAGCGAGAGAGCGCTATCGAAAGGCGCTGGCCTCGATGGAAGCGGCGCAGAAGTTCGCCACCTGGGTGAGAAAATCAGAAGAACGCTCCGACCGCAGGGAGTCGGCCCGGGCCCTGCTCACCCTGCTGCTGAGCGGAGCAAGGTCCTTCTCCCGACGGGTGACGGGCTACTGACAGGGTGCCGCCGATGAGCGCCGACGACACCTCGAGCAAGGCGCCGTTCAACAACCCCTTCGGTGCACTTCAGGCCAAGCGCGACCAGCTTCCAGAGGGCCCCAAGCCTTCGGAGAAGAAAAAGGCGCCCGAGCGAGGTCCAGCGCGGGCGGTGGTACGGATGGAGCGCAAGGGCCGAGGGGGCAAGGAAGTTACCGTGGTGGAGCAGCTCGAACTTCCTGCCGCCGCGTTGTTGACCTGGTTGGGCGACCTCAAGCGTTCGCTCGGCTGCGGGGGCACGGTGCAAGGCAAAGACCTCATCCTGCAAGGCGACCAGCGCGAAAGAATCGAAGCGCTGCTCAAAAAGAAAGGCGTTCGACAGGTCAGCGTGGGCTGAGGCGTCTACAGCTCCAGATGGACGCGCAGCGACAGCACCACCGCGGGACCGCGGTCCTGATTGTAACCCGGGTTCAAGATCGCCTGAACGTCACCGGTGAGCGACACGCCCCGGAAGAGGAGCGCGGCGTAATAGGCCTCGAGGATGCTCTCCCGGCCGTAGCGAAGCCCGCCGTCCCCAAGAATGAAGCCCGCGCCTCCGAGCTCGAGGTAGCGGCGATGGTCGGGCGAGAGCCCATTGGTAACGATTCCCAATCCTGCCCTGTCTTCGGGCCGGCGCCAGCTTCCCCCGCGCAGGTCGAAGCCTGCGGCTGCCGTGTCGTCGATCTCGGTATAGGCGAAGGTCTCGTTGAGGCCGTCGTTCCAACCCAGTCGCACGAAGGCGCGGACCTCGGCGCCCAGCTCTTGCTCGAGGTTGAGACCCAGGCCGACCTTGGTGGCCCCCGCATGGCGATGCGACTCGATGTCCGGGGGCGATTCTCCTCCCGTGGTCGCGGCGCTGTTGGCCTCGCGGTAGCTCCCCATCCGCGCGTGGTTGAGAAACCCGAGCAGGCGAAGGGTACCGGCGCGTTGCGGAAGCAGGTGATGCCGAAGCTCCAGCTCGAGGTTCTCGGCCCGCGCATGCGAAAGGTCGGTGTCGTAGTAAAGCCCGTTGGCCACGGAGGGCATCATCATCTCCCCGAACCGGACTGCACCGAACGCGTCGTCGAACTCAATCACCGCCCCGGGTGTATAGCCGCGGGTGTCGGCCGCGTAGTCGTAGGCGCCGGTGTTGCACAGCGCCCAGTTGGTGAATTGCAGGTGGCTGTCGCTCGCCACCGCGTTCACGTCGAAGAGGTCTGCGGTGCTCATCTTTCCTACCCGAAGCTCCAGCCGTCGGACCGGAAGCGAGCGCAGGCTGCCGAGCGGACCGCGCGCGGCCGGCGCCCAGGTGGAGCCAAGAGGAATCACTTGCCGCACCACGGCGCGACCCAGATAGGGCACCGCGCTCAGCGTCGGGTTGCGGACCACGTCCAGGTTGGTGAATCCCCCCAGGCCCAGGGCGTCGCTGAGGCCTCCTCCCGCAGCGGACTCGAGGTCGACCTGCAACTCGGTGGTGGAGGTCACCGCCAGTCCTGAATAGACCGTGGCCACGTAAGAGGTGGCAGCCTCGGCGGCGGAACGAACACTGTTGATGCCGCTGTAAGGCGAGACGAAGGCGGGATGTGCCTGGGTGATGATGTT
>JAYUUC010000031.1:0-7522 GCA_043755105.1 Myxococcales bacterium | reverse complement strand
GCCCAGTCACTGCCGATCTGCGCGAGCAGATGCGCGCCTGCCGAGTAGAGCAGGGTGTTGCCGGGGCCGTTTCCAACCGCCTCGGTGGGAATCACGGCTCCTTCCACCTCGACGCCCAGCCAGCGAAGCGGAAAAATGGCTCCCCGAATGCCGACGTCCAACGCCACCGGCGTGAAGGGCCGGGGCGCGCTCGTCCGCAGGTCATAGAGCGCGAAGCCCGCGCTGGGGACGAAGGCGCCACCGAAGGCTCCGATCTCGAGGCGGGTCTTCGCGGGTTCAGAGGTTGGCTCGGCGAGTGCCTGCCCTCGAGCAGCGAGGAGCAGCGCAACCGTCAGGGGGCTCTTCCAATTTGCTCTAGTTCTCATGCTGATTTCCGGACCCATATGCCTTTGGCGTTGTTCAGTCCCGCGCCGGTCAAATGCTTCTGAATCGAGCCAATCACATCCCTGTCGAACTGGGCCCACACGCCGATGTCCGGCACCCAGTAGCTGACCCGGTAGGTGACTCCGTCCTTGTCAATCTTCTGGGTCGAGACGTCGCACTGGCCATGGGAGGTATCGGGCTGGGCCTCGGTGGCCGCGCGGGTCAGGGTGTCGATTGCTTCGCTCACCACCACGTCGTGCCCGAGGGTGACCATCACCGTCTGGCAGAAGGCCCCCGCGTGGGTGGTGTTCACGATCCTGCTGCGGGTGACGTTGCTGTTGGGAATGGTGACGATCTGCTTCTGCTTGTCGAGCAGCTGGGTGGCGCGCCAGTTGATGTCGTTGACCACCCCCTCCTGGTCACCGAGGGTGACGTAGTCGCCGAGGCTGAACGGCCGCTGCATGGTGAGGATCAACCCGGCGAAGAAGTCGGCGATCACCGCCTGCAACGCCAAGCCGACGATCAGGCCCGCGCCACCGGTGGCAGCGAGGAGGAACTGGGGCGAGCGGTCGAAGACGAAAACAATCACCGCAATGATCGCCAGGAAATAGACGATCGCGCCGAGCACCGTCTGGAGCAGCTGAGGCACTGCCCGGCCGCTCCGCCACGGGAACCACCCTTCGAAGATCAGATCGCGGGTGAGCCGGTTGAAGCAACTGGCGAGCGCCAGCCAGGCGATGGTGCCGAACCAGTAACGGATCTCGGTGGGGACCTTTGCCAGCCGTTCGCTCTCGAGCGCGATCGGGATGGTGTCCCAGTACACCGCGAGGCCGGTCATCACCACCAGCAGCAGCAGCGAGAGGACGAAGGTGACGTTCGACGGTTTCTTTTTCATTTTTTCTGGAACACCGATTTGAACGATGAGGCATACGCTTCGGGGTCGAGGTACTGGCGCGCGCCGCCGTGCATCTCGCCCACCCCGCCCACCGTCGCGCTCTGCTTGGTGAGGTCATTGAGCGCGGGCAGCATTGCCCCCAGCTTGCGGGTGTCTTCGAAGAGGCGCTTGGTGACCTCGTAGATGACGGCGTCCTTGGTGGACAGGCTGGCCAGCAGCAGGGCGGTCACCTGGAGCGTCTCCACGGGGGCCCGGTTGAGGGCGCCGCCGTAGGTCTCGACCGGAATCTTGCCCTTCTGGATCGCCACGGTGTCGCCGAGCTCGAGCTTGTCGATCGACAGCGGCAGCACGCGCATCTTGAACCCCGAGGTGATCAAATCTTGAATGATCTTCGAGGGGTGAGAAGTGGTGAGAAAGAACGCGTCGATCATCTTCGACTTCAGCAGCTCACCGGATCGGTCCGAGGCGTATTCCACAGCGGTGATGTCGGTTTTCCAGTCGACCTCGGCGCCGGTGAGCACCCGGATCGCATTCTGCCGGGTGCCCGAGCCGGCGGGTCCGATGTTCACCCGGTGTCCCTTGAGGTCCTTCACCGTCTTGATCTCCGAGTCGTCGGGGACGATCACCGTGATCAGCTCGTGCTGCAGACGGGTGACCAGGCCGAGTCCATTGATGGGGGGAGCGCCTTCCCACTCACCCCGGCCGCGGAGCGCATCCTCGAACACGTCTGCCTGGACGATCGCCAGCTGAACGCTTCCGTCGACCAGCTTCTTGATGTTGTCCACCGAGCCGTTGCTGGGCTCGATGTTCGCCTTCAGCTTCGCCTGGCCGGGAGTCACCTGCGCAAGCAGTTTGGAGATGACGCCGCCGACCTCGTAGTACGGGGAACCGATGTCGCCGGTGGCGATCGAGACGGTGCCCAGGTCCTTGTCGTCAGGCTTGACGTACATCAGCACGTAAAAACAGGAGACCACCACCAGGCACGCGACCGAATAGGAGATCACGCTGACGATCCTGCTGCCCAGGTGTGCCAAGAGGCCCTTTCGAACCTTGGCGCCGGTCGCCGGGGTCATTTCACCACCGTGACCTTGAAGCGCTGCGAGTTGGGCCCTTCGAGGCCAGCGTCGACCGCGCTCACCCGCCAGTAGTAGGCGCCCGCTTCGTCCGGGACGAAGTCGTAGCGGGGCTCGGTCACGTTGGCATCGGCGACGATCTCGGTGAACCCGATGTCGCGTGCCACCTGGACGCGGTAGGTCACTCCCGGCTTCGCCTGCCAGGTCATCGGGACCTTGCCCTCGAACTCGCCCCAGAACGGTTTCAGCCCGGAAAGTACGCCCGGGAGCGCGCGGGGGACGGAGATCACCGTCGCAACGGTGGGCTTTGCACCCCGACCGACCGGGGTAGCGGGGCCCGTCGCGGTGACGCCCTGACCCGCGGGAACGGTGACTGTCTGGCCTCCGGCAGCAACTTCCACCGCGCCTTCCAGCGTGCTCACCTGGGTGCCGTAGGTGTCGCCGGTCTTCACCACGTTGATGTTGAACTCGGTACCCCGTGCCTTGATGCTGGCGTTGGGGGTCTTCACCTCGAACTTCTCCTTGTCGCGCCCATCGGCAGGGCCTGCCACCTTGGCCCAGATCGACCCGGCGGCAACCTGGACGCGGCTCGCCGGCCCGGTGCCGTCATTGCGGGTCCAGATGCGGGTCTGGGTGCTGGGGTGAATCTGCAACCGAGAGGTCGACGGCATGTTGATCTCGGCCGAGCCGTCGACGCCGGTGCTCAGGGTGGAAGCGTTGGGCAGGGTCATCCCCTGGGTACCCTTGCCTCGAAGGCCGTTGGGCTGGTCGACGCCCACGGTGCCCTTGGCGGCGAGCAACAAAGCGATGTCGCCGGCGCCGGTGGCCGAGACGGGGACGATCTTCGCCACCACGAAATCGACTCGACGGTTCTTCGCCCGGCCATCGTCAGTGTCATTGGGGCTGACCGGCCGCTTCGGACCGAATCCTGCGGACTCCAGGCGCGAGCTCTCGACGCCGCGGACCACCAGCGCCTGCTTCACCGCCATCGCCCGCTGCTCCGAGAGCTTCAAATTCTTCGCCTCGTCGCCCTGGTTGTCGGTGTGCCCTTCGATCCGGAGCAAGGCGATCTGCGAGTTGTTCTTGATCACCGCGGCGAGCTGGTCGAGCAGCGGGGTGCTGCGCTTGAGGATGGTGGTGTTGCCGGAGAGGAAGCCGATTCGCTCGAGGATCTTGATGTTCCCGTCCTCGATCCGCACCAGCCCCTCGCGGGTGTCGGGGCAGCCGTCGTCGTCGTCGATGTTGTTGATGACCTCGGCGGCATTCGGACACCAGTCATCGATGTCGGGGATGCCGTCCTTGTCCGCGTCCGGCCCGCCCGCAGCGAAGGCCGCTCGCATCGAGAACAACAGCACCGCCGCCAGCACTCCGGTCACGGCATTGATTCGTCTACGACCCAAACTAGACATGTTTCAAGCCCACGTATCGAGAGTGATTGAGGCGGGTCGTGGAGGGCGACCATTCCCCCTTCGACGCACAGCGCCGAAGCGCGCGAAGCGTCGAACAGGATTCGGGCCAAGTCCACTTTAGACATCGCTCCAGCATGAGACATACATCGACACCTATTTGCAGCCCAGGTGCGACAATTCACTCACAGTGGGTGTCGAGGCTGCCGGGTGGGCAAGAAAGACAAAAAAAAGGCCGGTCCCGGAAGAAGGGACCGACCTTGGTGAAACTCTCCACCCCTGGAGATTGATTTGGCCGCGCTGCGAAGGCCTTGAAGAAGTATCGCGCCGACCCGAATTGAAGTTGCGGACCCAGGCCGACCTGTCGGCGATTTCCAGAGGGCGGACAAAAAAAAGGCCGGTCCCGGAAGAAGGGACCGACCTGGTGAAACTCTCCACCCCTGGAGATTGATTTGGCCGCGCTGCGAAGGCCTTAATTAGGTATCGGAGTGGGGCGGAGAAAGTTGCTTCCGTTCCCGCGCCTACCGTGGCCTACATCTGCGACGCAGTTTCCGGTGCCTGGACAACGCCCGGGTTGACCGGTTCGGCTTCGGCCATGGCCCCCGAGGCCGCCGCTGCAGCTTCCCGGGTGCTGGCGGCTTCCCGCGCTGCCGTCGCCACCCGTTCGGCCTCATTCGCCGCAGCCAGCCGCTCATCGGCCGCGCGCTGCTCGGCTTGCTGGCGTTCGTCGACGCTGCGGTCGGAGTCGGCGATCTCGGCGGCAGAGAGTTCGGTGTTCTCGGCGGCGACGCCACTCTTCTTTTCCAGGTCCTTGATCGCCCGCCGGAACAGATCGCCCTGAAGGAGGGTGCGGTTGAGCCGCTTCTCCAGCGCCTTGTACTTGTCTTTCACCAGGTCGAGCTCGCTTCGGGTGCTGGTGAAGACCCGCGTCTGGGTATCGACCCGGCCGCGAACCCGCTTCAGCTCGCGCTCCACCTCGAGCGCGCGGCTGCGGTCCTTTGCCGACTGCGCCTCGAGCCGCTGGATCTTCTCCTTATCGGCATCGGAGAGTTCACGAATCACCCGCTGGACCGGAAGCGGGGCCGGGGCAGGCGCGCGGGGTGCCTCGGTCACCGGGGCTTCGGCTACAGGAGCGGTACGCCGGGTTCGGGCAGCATCGGCATCTGCCTTGACCCGGTGCAGCTCGGCCAGGGCGGCAGAGAGCTCGGCGCGGGTGTTCTCGAGCTGCACCGAGGCGGAGCGCTCGACCTTCTCGCGTTCGACGGCGAGGTCGTTGGAGGGAGTAGCCGAAGACTTCTGATCAAACAGCTTCCGCTTCGCCTGCTTGAGCTGGTCCTTGACCTCGTTGAACGCCGCTCGCTGCTCGTCGAGCTCGCGCCGCTTCTTCTCCAGCTCGGACTCCGCCGCGGACCGGGCCTTGGCTTCGACGTCGACCTTGCCCTGAAGCGAGGCGGTCGGTTGCGGGTTGGTCTTGGACATCAACAGATAGAGCAGGACGACACAGGCGACGGACGTCAGAATCAGAGCAAAGGCCACGAAAACCTCCAGAAAGGCTGGGCAGACTAGCGATCGGCAGCCGAAGATCAACCCATCGTTGGCGAAGCGCCCGGTCTGCCACTCGTCGACAGCGGTGCGGCCTTCGTTCTTGCTCTAGAAAAAGCCGTCCGGCCCGGGGAACGGGCCTTCGACTCTCAGCCGGCGTAGACGCTGTCCGGAAGTTCGTCTTGGAGCTCTGCCAACCGTGCTGCTCGTCGAGCGTCCTTCACCGCCTTGAGCGCGATATCGCTCCGCCGGTACAGGGACTTCAAGGTCTCGTCGCGGTTCCACTCGCAAGCAGCGGCACTGGCGGAGACGCCGATCGCCCGCAGCGCGTCCCGGGCGCGGCGAATCGCTCGCTCGGCGGTGAGCGTTCCGGAGGGGACCACGATCGCGAATTCGTCCCCACCTACACGCGCGCACAGCTCGGTGCCCCGGGTCACCTTGCGCAGCGCGGCGCCGACCTGTCTGAGCAGCCGGTCGCCCGCAGGGTGGCCGCCCTGTTCATTGACCCGCTTGAAGTCATCGAGGTCGAAGAGGCAAAGGCTGAGGCTGCCGCCATCGCGCCGGCTGCGGGCAGACTCGCGCATCAGACCGCGCACCGCCGCGCGCCGATTGGGCAGACCGGTGAGCGCGTCGACGAACGCTCGCCTTAGCGCCCGACGCCGCAACCTCGCGCGCTGCCGTGCCAATTTCAGGCGGACAGAGACCTCGGTCTCGTCGAAGGGCCGCATCACCCACTCATCGGCCCATTCGGCGTTGAGGTTGTCCCCTTCCCCCATCGCCACCACCGCCGGACGTCGGTCAGGGGGCAGCCCGGAGACGAAGTTCACCTGCCAGGAAATTGATGCGTCAACCAGAATGACACCCGGTTGAATCTGGGCGAACAGCTGGGCCGCTGCCAGGGCGCCGTCGGCGCGGTGGACCTCTTCGCCCCGCAGCACCTCGGCGCTCAGTCCCTGCGGGCTTCCATCCAGCAACAGCAGTGATTTCGAAAAGCGCGGCAACATGACTTCCCCCCCAACAGACTTCGACCTGCGACGAGGCTTACAAGTAGAAACGGTCAATGATGCCGTGAGTGATCTGGAGGATCGCATTCCACCCGACAAAACGATCGACGATCGTTTCCATTCCCGCCGGCTCCAGTCCCATTGCCGCCATCGACCCCGTACAAGCGTACAGGGTACACCTTCCCGAGCCGCGCACGAATTCCAGCAACGCCCTTAAGGTCGGCGCACCCCGCCGCTCAAGGCGAGACGTCACCTCTTCACGCGCGGGTCCGAAGTCAGGCTCATCGAGGTCCCCTGCGCTCAGCCGCTGAAGCGCCCACCAGAAGAAAAACAATTCGACCGGGCGGCCCGCAGCGGCCGCGGCGGCAGCGATCGCCAGTCCCTGATGCATCCGGTCGTAGTCGCCGCTGTGGAGGAACACAGCAACCTTCTCTGTCTGGGGGGAACTGTTCACGGGAGATGACCTTGCGAAGCAGGGGGCAGGTTGCTAGGAAACCGCCGCCCCTTCAAGCACTTAGCGCGACAACGGGCGCTTCTCCATGGCCGAGCAAACCGCCCGACGAAAGGACTCGCACCTCGACCTCTGCGCCAGCGGTGAGGTCGAGCCTTCGAAAAACCGAACGCTCTTCGAAGGGGTCCACCTCGTCCATTGCGCGATGCCCGAGCTGTCTCTCGCGGAGATCGACACCTCGGCGCGGCTGTTCGGTCGGCGCCTGGGCCTTCCTCTCGTCATCACTGGCATGACCGGAGGCACCGACCGGGCCGGTGCCGTGAACCGCGATCTCGCCACCCTGGCCGAGCGACATCAGCTGGCCTTCGGCGTGGGAAGTCAGCGGGCGATGAGCGAGGGCGGGGCCGCGAGCCTCTCGTTCCAGGTTCGCGATGTGGCCCCGACCACGGTGCTGATCGGCAACATCGGACTTCGCCAGGCGGCAACTCTGGGAATCGATGGGGTCCGGCGGCTCTGTGACGGGATTCGCGCCGACGGCATGGCGCTTCACCTGAACCCCGCCCAGGAGCTCACCCAGCCCGAGGGCGACCGCGACTTCCGAAACGGCTATCAGGTGGTCGAAGCGCTCTGCCGGGCCTTCGGCGAGCGGCTGCTGGTGAAGGAAACTGGCTGCGGACTCTCTCCCGAGGTGGCCCGGCGTCTGGTGGCGTGCGGGGTACGCACCCTCGACGTCTCGGGCCTGGGCGGAACGTCGTGGGTGCGCGTGGAGCAGCTTCGCGCCGAGGGGA
>JAYUUC010000030.1:0-2538 GCA_043755105.1 Myxococcales bacterium | reverse complement strand
GGCTCCGAAAAGGTGGGCGGTGACGTGGCGCGGGCGCTGCTCAAGCAGCTCGCCGCTGAAGAGCACGGGGGCTAGGTGCTCTTCAACTCGCTGCAGTTTGCGGTCTTCTTTGCGGTGGTCTTTGCGCTCTGGACCGCCATCAAGGCCAGACCCAATGCGCGCCTCTGGCTGCTCATCGGTGCCAGCCTGGTCTTCTACGCTTGGTGGAACCCGCGCTACCTGGCGCTGCTGGGCTTCATCGCTGCGGCCAACTTCACCCTGGGGCAAGACCTCGAACTGCTGGCGAAGGACGAGAAGCGGCGCTTCCGGGTGATGGTTTTTGCAGTAGGGGTCAACCTGGGCGTGCTGGGGCTCTTCAAGTACCTGGACCTGGTCCTGGACACGCTTCGGCCGCTCGGCGAAAGGCTCCCTCTCCACTGGCCGGCCCCGCTGCACATCGTCTTGCCGGTGGGCATCTCGTTCTTCACTTTTCAGGGGCTGGGCTACCTCATCGACGTGCATCGAGGGCAAAAGCCCGCCGTGCAGAGCTTCCGCGACTTCTTCCTGGCGCTGGCCTTCTTTCCCCACCTGGTCGCGGGTCCCATCGTGCGGCCCTGGGAGCTGATTCCTTACTTGCACCGGCCTCAGCCCTTGAACGACGCGCGGCTGGGCCAAGCGCTGCTGCAGTTTCTTCGTGGCCTGGTGAAGAAGGCCGCCGCCGACGCGCTTGCCGTGAGCCTCGTGAACAGGGTGTTTGACCTTCCCTCGCACTACTCGGCGCCTGAGGTACTCGCGGCCGCTTATGGCTACGCTTTTGTCATCTATGGGGACTTCTCGGGCTACACCGACATGGCCATCGGTGTAGCTGGATTGCTGGGCATCGATTTGCCAGAGAACTTCGACCACCCATATGCGTCGACGAGCCTGCGCGAGTTCTGGCGTCGCTGGCACATGTCGCTGTCACGCTGGCTCCGCGATTACCTTTACATCTCGCTGGGCGGCTCGCGCGGCTCGTTCTGGGTCACGCAGCGCAACCTCTTCGTCACCATGCTGTTGGGCGGGCTCTGGCATGGGGCGTCGTGGACCTTCATCGTCTGGGGCGCCATCCACGGCGGGCTGCTGGTGGGCGAGCGGCTCGCCGAGCGCGCCGCCGAAGGGCTGAAACTGCCCGCCCTGCTCTTGCGCCTGCAACAGTTGTTGGGCTGGTTCGTCACGTTTCACGCGGTGGTGCTCGCGTGGGTCTTCTTCAAGAGCGAGTCGGTCACGGCGGCGCTGGAGCTTCTGGAACGACTGAGGAGCGGCTGGTACGGCGGCACCGCCAATGTGTCACCGACGTTCCTCGCGCTGCTCGCTGTGGGCTTTGCCACCCACCTTTTGCCCGGTTCGTGGCGGAAGCGCGCAGAGGTCGCGGTGGTGGACGCGCCTGCCGTGTTGCAGGCGTTGCTGATAGTGGTGTGCCTCTACGTGACCCGGTGGCTCTCTGGCTCAGGCGGGACGCCGTTCATCTACTTTCAGTTCTGAGCCCCAGCGCCTCGGCGATCATCGCGGCCAGGCGCGCATGGCCAGCGCGCGAGAGATGCACGTGGTCGAACTCGGCCAGTCGCGGCTCCGCGCAAATCCACTGGTGGATGGAACCCTGCCCGCCCATCGCCACGAAGGTGTTGAAGAAAAGCGAATCGCTGGCCTCGGCGACCTGCCATTCGGCTTCGTTGATCTGCTCGATGGTGGGTAGCGTCTCGTGGGCGCAACTCTGAAGCCAACGCGTCCACTGGGTCGGGGTGCTCACGCCCTCGGCCGGGTAGGTCACCTTCGTTTTGTTACGCACCACCACAGTCTCAGGCTCGCAGACGAAGGCGCGCATCGCCGTCGGGTTGGGCTTGCCTCGGCGCTTGGCGTAGCGCCAGTGACCGCATCCCTCGGCGCGGCGCTCGAGGTCGGGCGGGCCGATCAGCAAGGTGGGAGCCTGGCCCGCTGCTTCTCGCAGCCGCCCCACGAGCCGGGCAAAAGGCTGACGAAAAACCGGGGGCAGGAAATGATCCGTGACCGCCGAGTTGGATCCGTACCAGATGATGAGCAGGTCGGGCTGCTGCTGCTTGATGTACTCGCTCATGGCGCCGTCATCGCGGTGCAGCGGCGCCTCCGCGGTGGTCCCTGAGACGCCCAGCGCGTCGTAGACCACTGCTTGGTCTGGCCGGGCCAGAACAGCGCCATAGAAGCGAAACTCCGCGTCATCCGCCCCGCCGCCCACCCGCATCTCGACCTGCTCGGTGGCCGCTGGCCAGTCCAGCGAGTACGAGCCCAGCGTGCTTGTCAGCACCTGTGGCGGCGCCAGCGTCCCCATCCGCTTTGCACCTGCCCAGACCTCGACCGTCCGGTGGCCTGGAAACGGCGCGTAGTAAAGTGTCAGTCGACTCTTCTCGGGCGGCGCCTCCCTGACGGTGAGTAGCACCTTGGCTCCCGCCCTGCGGGTGACGAAGGCGGCCCCGCGCGGACCAAACGGCCCGGTACCATTGGGGTCCAGCCAGGTCTCATTCTTCCACGCCGTGCGCCCGCCCAAGG
>JAYUUC010000029.1:0-7529 GCA_043755105.1 Myxococcales bacterium | reverse complement strand
GTCCGCAGTGGGAGGTGCGGTGACCGCCTCGGGAGTGGCGATCATCGGCTATCTCGGAGAGGGATATCTCAGCCCCTACTTTGCCGGCACCGGGTTGGTGCTGGCGGCGGCCGCTTGCTTCATGGAGTGGCCGGAGTGGGTCGCGGCGATCGTGGTGATGGTGGTCCTCTCGGTCCACTTTGCTCCCGCGGTTCTCTTCGGGCTCCACGTTCCGGTGTCGACCTTCGTGGTTCACTCTGCCTTGCTGGTGAGCTTCGGTCTCATCTGCGTTGCCGCGGTGCGGGTGCGCGTGAAGATCGCGGTCCAGGAGTACGAGGCGAAGCGGGCGCTGGCGCGCTCACACGCGATGCTGGAAGAGGCGAACAAGACGAAGGACCAGCTGTTTCAAAACATCTCCCACGAGTTTCGCACCCCGCTGGCGTTGATACTCGCGCCGGTGGAGTCGCTGCTGGAAGCCCAGCAGGCCGCTCCCACGCCTTCGAAGGACAAGTTGATTACCGTCCGGGACAACGCGCTCCGGCTGCTCAACCTCATCAATGACTTGCTCGACCTCGCCAAGCTCGATGCGGTGGGACTGAAGAGCGCGAAGGTCCCGGTGGCAGTGGGGCCCACCCTTCGCACCCTGGGACAGCAGGCGGTAGAGCTCGCCAGCCGCCAGGGTCTGACGATGGAAGTCATCGCCGAGGACGCGCCGTCCGTCTACCTGCTCGACCCCAAGTTCCTCGAGAAGATTATCCTCAATCTCCTCTCCAATGCCTTCAAGTTCACCCCCCGCGGCGGGACGGTGCGCCTGAAGGTGGTCGACCATTCGGAGCGCGGACTCACCGTCTCGGTGGAGGACTCCGGCGCGGGCATTCCGGTGGAAGCGCAGGCCCGCATCTTCGAGCGCTTTCGCCAGGTCGACGGCACCAGCACCCGCAGCTACGGCGGCACCGGCATCGGGCTCGCCCTGGTGAAGGAGCTCACCGAGCTGATGGGCGGCGACATCTCGCTGGTGAGCGCGCTCGGCAAGGGCTCCTCCTTCCAGCTTCACTTTCCCGTCTCTCTGCGCGCCGCGGTCCAGAGCCCCGAGGCCGCGGGGGCGGAAGACCATGCCGAGTCGGTCATCTCCGACTTCTCGAGGCGCGCGGCTTTCGCGGTGCTCTCGCAAAAGGACCGGGCCGACACGGTGATTCAGCGAGGCACCGGAGGGCCCCGCATTCTCCTCGCCGAGGATGACCCTGAAATCCGCCTCAATCTGGTCGAGCTGCTCGAGCCCTTCTACCGAGTCACCGGCGCCCCCAATGGCAAGGTCGCCCTGGCCCTGGCCCTCGCCCAAGTTCCGGACCTGGTGATTTCGGACGTGATGATGCCGGAGATGGACGGGTTGACCCTCGCCGCCGAAATCCGGAAAAATCCCCGCCTTCGAGACGTGCCGATGATTCTCCTCTCCGCGCGCGCCGAGCTCGATGACCGCATCGCTGGCCGGAAGCTGGGGGTCGACACTTACCTCACCAAGCCCTACCAACCCCGCGAAGTCCTCGCGACCGTCGAAGGCCTGATGCGTTCCCGGATGCGCCTGGTGGGCGATTATGTCCTCCAGGAGCTGCTTGGCTCGGGAGGCCAGAGCGAGGTGTTTCGCGCCGAGCACCGCACCGGCCGTTACCCCGTCGCGCTGAAACTGCTCGGCAAGGGCAGCCTCGACCCCGCAGACATGGAGCGGATGAAGCGCGAAGGCGACGCGCTCTCGAAGCTCAACCACCCCAACATCATCCGCGTGCTCGACCGCGGCTTTCACGCCAACCACGGCTACCTGGTGATGGAGCTGCTCGAAGGCCACTCGCTCACCGAGTGGGTCAAACGCAACGGCCGGCTCAGCCCCGGGCTCGCCGCCCAGATTGCCGTCGCTGTCGCCGACGCCCTCGACCGCGTCCACGCCGCCGGCATCGTCCACCGCGACATCAAGGGCGGCAACGTGATGATGCTTCACCGTGGCGAGTCCGTCTCCCAGCGCGTCCGCCTCATCGACTTCGGCGTCGTCCACACCGCCGAGGTCCATACCCTCTCGAGCGAAGGCTCGGTGGTGGGCACCCTCCCCTACCTTGCTCCCGAGCTGCTCCAGGGCGGCGCCGCCACCCCCCTCACGGACCTCTACGCGCTCGGCGTGTTACTCTTCTGGATGTGCAGCGGCGCCCTCCCCTTCCAGGGCGAGAACAACTCTTCGGTCTCGCTCGCCATTCTTCGCGGCAAGGCCCGCTCCCTTTCCGAGCTCAACCCCAAGGTCTCTCCTGCCCTCGATGCGGTGGTGGCCCGTTGCCTCGCTCCCGCGGGAAGCCGCTACCCCTCTGCCGCCGCCCTTCGCGACGCCTTGCTCGAGCTCCACCTTCCTTTCGACGCTTCCGACGAGCTGGCCCTGATGGCACCTTCCGCCTCCTCCTCGAAAAGCGCCGCGCCCCTGGCGGGTGAGACCACCGCCGTCACCCCCATCAGCCCTCAAGCTCAGACCACTTCCGCCCGCTGAGCCGCTGCGGGGCAGGGGCAACGGGAGAGGAAATGCGGGCCATGCCCTGAGGCCCCTGGTGTCGGGAAGACGCGGGGTTGTCATTCGCAGCAGCGGTCAGGTCACGCTCTCGGCGCTGTAGCGGGCGAGCAGTCCACTGCGCACCGCCTCGCGGTGAACCCGCTGGAAGAACCAGAAGGCGAGCAGGAGATAGCCGAGGGCAAGCGCGGCGCCTACCGCCAGCGTCGATGCTTCCACCGGCCGTCCGGAGACAATCGCCCGCATCGCTTCGAAGACATAGGACGGGGGCAACAGCCGGGACATCGCCTGCATCCAGCCGGGGAGCGTGGCTACCGGATAGAAGACGCCAGCGAAGGGCGAGACCAGCGCCGGGATCGGCCAGACGAACCATTCGGCCGACGGCCCCAGCCGGAGCACCACCGCGCAGGCGAACACCCCAAGCGCGATCCCGAAGAGGAAGAGAACGGCGAGGAACGGCACCAGCATTGCCCCATAGGTGAGAAAGGAGAGCCCGAAGCACAGACTGGCCAGCAGCAGCATCGCCCCCAGCCCCACCCCACTGGTGGCGACGCTGGTGAGCACCAGTCCGCCGACGTACTCGAGCAGCGAGAGCGGCGAGGCGAAGAGGTTGAGGAAGTTCCGGGACCAGACGTCCTCGAAGAAAGTCATCGTCACCCCCTGCATCACCCGGGTGAAGAAGTCCCACAGCAGCACCGCTCCGAGCATCAGGGGGACGAAGTTCAGCGCGGCGGAGGAGACGCTGTTGAGGTAGCGGGTGATGAAGCCCCAGAGCACGATGTCGATCGCCACCCAGGCAAACAGCGGCATCACCCGGGCGAAGCTGCCCCGCATCAGAAACAGTTGCCGCAGCGCCACCGCGAGGACCCGATTCCCGCGCATCGGTCAACTCCTTCCCAGGCTGAGAGGCTCGCGCGCGAGGGCGACGAAGAGCTCTTCCAGCGACTTTTTTCCGTGGGCTGCCGGGAGCGTCTTCGGGTCGCCTTCGAGAAGGATCTTCCCTCGCGAGAGGAAGAGGACGCGGTCGCAGACATCCTCCACCTCGTACATGTTGTGCGAAGTCCAGAGCACGCCGCCGGTGCCCTCGGCCACCGATTGCCGGATCTGCGCCCGCAGGTCCTGGGCGGTGGCAGGGTCGAGCGACGCGGTGGGCTCGTCGAGCAGGAGCAAGCGGGGGCGATTGAGCAACGCCTTGGCGAGCCCGACCCGGGTCTGCTCTCCGGAGCTGAGCACGCCGCACTTGGTGTCGCGAAACTGAAGCAAATTGAATTGCCCCAGCAGTGAATCGATCCGGGCGGTCAGTGCGGGCACGCCGTAGAGCATGCCGAAGAAGCGAAGGTTCTGGGCCACGGTGAGGTTGCCCGGCAGAGGCGCGTAGACCGCGGCGAAGTTGGCCCGCTCCATCGCTTCAGAGCGGTGCTGGGCGAGGTCGAGGCCTTCGATTTGAATCGACCCCGAGGTGGGGGTGAGCACCCCGAGGAGCATGTTCAGGGTGGTGGTCTTTCCCGCGCCGTTGGGCCCGAGCAGCCCCACGATTTCTCGCGGTCGGACCGAAAAGGAAACCCCGTCCACCGCGGCGGTGTCTCCGTAGCGCTTGCGCAACTCGACCACTTGGAGCACGGCGCTCCTGGACAATTCGGCCATGGTTCCCATCAGTTGAAGGTCTCGTAGCACCTTGGCAGCCTCGAAGAACCGGGCCAAACCTGCTAAGTCGAGCGAGGTGATGCCCGAGCCCAAGGGGGGGGACAGAGAAGCGTATTCCGCCTACGACGCCGTCTCGATACCGATGTTGGCCATGCGGGCGGGGCAGTTGATTTACGTCAACGCCGCGTGGGAAGCGCTCTTCGGTATCAGCGGCGATGAGGTACTCGGCAGATCGGCGACACAGCTGATCGGCCAGGCCGACCGCGGGCGGCTGCAACACCTCCATCAATACCTCCTGCCCGGCGAGTCCGTTGCTCCCGAGCTGTGGGTCCGACTGCAGGTGAAGTCCGGGGAGCAACTCACCAGCGTCCATAGCTCCCCCGGGGTGGCTAAAGACGAGACCCTCTATTTGCTGGTGGCCGCAGACGAGGAAGGGCGGGCGAAGACCCTCACCGAGGCCCTCTCGGCCTGCTCGGCCGCACTGGTCCGCTGTCGCACCGAAGACGAGCTGCTGCGACTGGTCCTCGACGCGCTCGAAGAACAGGGCTTCGCTTGCGGTTTCCTCTTCATCGTCGGCGAATATCTGCGCCAAGGGCCGGTACGGCAGCCGCCAGATTTGATGGCCCTGTTCGAGCGGGTGCTCGGCCCTCTGGACCGCGAGATGCTGTACGACCCCAAGCAGATCCCCTTCGTGGCAGACATCTTCCGGACCGGAAGGGCACTGTTCCAGCAGGACTTTCTGCGGGCGCTCGCGCACCTCTATCCTCCCGAGTTCTACGAGGGGGCACGGGCGCTGAGGCCGGTGCTTCGGGGAGTCCATGCGCCGATCTTCGTCGAGCAACAGATGCACGGTATTCTCTCGGCGCAGTCCCCAAACCTCAGTCCTTCGCAGGCCGCGGCGATCGAGCTGTTCGCGACCCAGGTCGGCTCGGCTCTGGAGAATGTCCGCCATCACCTGAGGGCGCAGGAGCGGCTCGGCCAGCTCGAGCGGCTGCAATCGGAGATGATCGCCCGGGAGCGGCTCACCGTGCTCGGAGAGGCGGCCGCGGTGCTGGCCCACGAGATCCAGAATCCACTCGGGGCGATCCTCAATGGGGTCTCGCTGCTCAAGGTTTCCTTCCCCCAAGGCGCCGAGCTGCTGCGCATGGTGGAAGAAGAAGCCTTCAGCCTCGACCGGCTCACCCACGACATGCTCGACTACGCCAAGCCGCTCACCGCCGACCCCGCCGAGGTTCCGGTGCAGGCGCTGATCGACCACGCGATCGCCCAGGTGCGCAGCCGACCTCCCGGGCCACGGGTGAGTATTCGCGCCTTGCCGTTGGAAGGGTTGGAGACGCTCTGGGGCGACGTGCAGCTATTGAGGCTGGCGTTGTCCAACCTGCTCCGCAACGCGGTTCAGGCTTCCCCCTTCAATGGCGAGGTTCGGCTCTGGGCCGAGCGGGCTCCGAAGGGTGTGAAGCTGGTGGTCGAGGACTCCGGTCCCGGCATTGCCCCCGAGAGCCGTTCGCGCATCTTCGAGCCGTTCTTCACCACCCGGGTGCAAGGGTCAGGTTTGGGACTGGCCCTGGTGGAGAGGGTGGTGCGGCTGCACCAGGGGACGATCGAGGTGTCCGACGCCGAGCCCCGCGGAGCGCGCTTCGAACTCTTCGTTCCAGGAAAACCGGCTCCGGTGCCGGCGGGGGACCTCTAGAGCATGGCTCGCAAGGCAGAGCTTCCTGGCGCGGTGCTCGGGCTCGCCGCCGCGGCCCTGTTCGGGCTGAGCACACCGCTGTCGAAGAAGCTGCTCGCAGGAATCGAGCCGGTGATGCTCGCCGGGCTGCTCTACACCGGAGGGGGAACGGGACTGTGGCTGGCGTCGAGGTGGGCTGCCGCAGGATCGCGCTCCGCCTCGAAGCCAGGCCCGGTGGAGGCCCCGCTTCGGGGCGGAGACTGGTGGGTGCTCGCTGCAATCACCTTCTGCGGGGGAATGCTCGGGCCGGTACTGATGCTGTTCGGGCTCTCGCGGCTGTCGGGAAGTGCGGGGGCGCTGCTGCTCAACCTCGAGGCCCCCTTCACCATTGCGCTGGCGGTGCTGCTGTTCCACGAGCATCTCGGACGAGCGGCGGCGTGGGGCGGGGCGCTGATCTGCGCCGGAGCCGCGCTGCTGTCGTGGGCGCCGGGGCCCGTCAAGGCAGACATAGGGGGTGTGACCGCGATCGCCGGCGCCTGTCTGCTTTGGGGGTTGGACAATAACCTGACCCAGAAACTGACCGCGCGCGACCCCTCGCAAGTGGTGCGGTGGAAGGCGCTCGGGGCGGGGTTCTTGTTGCTCGCGGGGTCGGCCGCTCGGGGCACCCCGCTGCCTCCGCTACCGCTGCTGCTGGGAGCGCTGGGGCTGGGTTCGGTCGCGTATGGGCTGAGCATTCTTCTCGACGCCCTGGCCCTGCGACGGATCGGCGCCGCCCGGGAAGCGGCCTATTTCGCCGCGGCTCCCTTCGTCGGTGCCCTGGCGTCCCTTCCGCTCCTCGACGAGGCGCCTCGCCCTTCGATGCTGCTGGCGGCGGTGCCGATGGCCGCGGGGGTGTGGCTGCTGGTGCGGGAAAAGCACTCGCACCGCCACGCCCACCCGGTGCTGGAGCATGAACACGCCCACACCCACGACGCCCACCACGACCACTCCCACGCGGGAGCAGTGACTCCGGGCGAGGTGCACAGCCACGCGCATCGGCACGAGCTGCTCGAGCATGAGCACCCGCATCTGTCCGACGCGCACCACCGGCACCCGCACCGGTAGGCCTGAAGGGCGTGGCCCATCGGGTTCACGGGTCTAGAAGATGCCGAACAGCTTGCGCCGCGGGCCAGCGCCCTTCCCTTCGGCCTTGGCGCCCGTCTCCCGGCAGCTGCAGCGCTCTGCCTTGGGCACGTGGGCCAGGGTCTGCTCGATGTGGGCGCCACAGCCGGCCCAGGTCGGCTTTCCACAGTCACGGCAGGTCACTTGTTTACACATCGGTTTTCCTCCAAACGCCGGACCCGCGAGCTCGCGAGATCGGCGGCGGAGCATCGCCTGCCCCGCGTCCGGGGGGAAGGGTGGCGCTTCTCTTGGGAGGCAGCGACAGGCTGGTAACCTGTGAGTCGGACCCTGGAGGAGCACGCCCCTGCTTTTTCCCACCGCGGAGTACGGCCTCTTCTTCCTCTGCGTCTTCGCGGCGGCCTGGGCGCTGCACCGGCACCCCCGGGCGCACAAGGGGCTGCTGCTGCTCGCCAGCTACGGCTTTTACGCTTTCTGGGACTGGCGCTTCGTCCCCGCGCTGCTCGGCCTCTCGCTGTGCTCGGTCGCGGTGGCCCGGCTGCTTCAACAGGAACGGCGGCCCGCGGTGCGAAAGGCCGG
>JAYUUC010000028.1:0-2540 GCA_043755105.1 Myxococcales bacterium | reverse complement strand
GTCACCCACGAAGCCTTGATCAACGCCTGGCCTCGACTGGTGGCTTGGCGTCAGGAAGACGCCGAGAACATTCGGCTTCGCGACCAGCTGCGCGCGGCCGCCCGCCAGTGGGAGCAGCGGGGCAAGGCGCGGGGGCTGCTCTGGCGGGATGAGGCATTGGCCGAACTGAAGGTCTGGCGTGCGCGCTACCAGGGGGCGCTCACTTCGTCCGAGCGGGAGTTTTCAGACCGAAGCTTTGCCGCCTCGCTTCGCGCCCGCCGCTTCAAGCAGGGCCTGGTCGCTGCGGCCTTCGTGGTGCTGACCCTGGGAATGTTGGTGCTGGTTCGTTCCAACGCCCAGGCGCGTGCGATGTTGCTCGCGCTCTATCAGGAACAGGGTCGCCAGAGCCTGCTCTCGGGCGATCCGCTCCGCTCGCTTGCGTACCTCGGTCAGGCCTCGGCAGGAGGCGCCGACAACCCCACCTTGCGTTATCTGGTCGGTTCGAATGTGCGGTCGCTCCAGAGCGAACTGGCGCTTCTCACCGGACACACCGATCAAGTGCTTGATCTCAAGTTCAGCCCGGACGGCGAGCAGATCGGCACCGCAGGTGAAGACGGGATGGCGCGCATCTGGGACGCTCGCAGCGGTGAGCCTCTGCTGTTGCTCGAAGGGCATCAGGCCAAGGTGTCGGTGATCAACTTCTCACCTGACGGCCGCTGGGTGGCCACAGGCAGTGGCGATTCCACCGTCAAGATCTGGGACCGTGGGTCGGGCAAGCTTCTGCAGACGTTGAAGACAAATCGGGGAACGATCTGGGCCGCCCTGTTCGACCCCTCGGGGAAGTTTGTCCTCACTGCAGGAGGCGACGGCACCGTCCGCCTCTGGAACGCCTTGACCGGCGTCCTCGAACACGAACTGCCGGTGCATCAGGGGGTGATCCGCTACGCGGAGTTCAGCGCGGATGGCCGGATGTTCGTTTCCGCCGGAGAAGACGGCACCGCCCGGGTGTTCGAAACCTCGACCGCCCGACCGCTGCTGACACTGACGGGACACACCGGAGGCGTGTGGCGCGCGCGGTTCAACCCTCTGGGCAACCAGATCGTCACCAGCGGCAGAGACAACACGCAAAGGATCTTCGAAGTCCCTTCGGGCAAGCAGTTGGTGGTCTTTCAGCAGCACAGGCGGCTCGCGATGGTGGTCGAGTTCAACGTCGACGGGACGCGCGTGCTCAGCGCCAGCGAAGACGGAACCGCCAAGATCTGGAGCCCGGCAACCGGCCAGCTTCAGCTCTCGGTGCAGCATGGCGGACCGATCTGGTTTGCGGCGTTCACGCCCGATGGGAAACACATGCTCACCACCGGAGGGGATGGTCAAATCAAACTCTGGAACAGCACTACCGGCTTGCTCGAATGGACATACGTTGGCCACACCGACGGGGTGGCCAAGATCAACTTCGATTCCCGGGGCCAGCGCTTCGGCACCGCGGGGCTGGACACCACCGGTCGAGTCTGGGACCTGAAGTCGGTTGGCAGCTCAGGAGAGCTTGATCACCCTGCGGCGGGGCTGTGGCATCTCGCCGCCACCCGGGATGGGTCGCGCATTCTCACTGCCGATACCAGCAATACCGTCCGGGTGTGGGACCGCCTCGAACGCCGGCTGATCGGTCAATACCAGGGGACTGACCCCAATGACGGAGGAGAGCGCCATCGCTTCGCCTCGCCCTCTCCTGACGGCCGCCGCTTTCTGATTGGCAATGGGAGTACGGTCGAGGTGCGGGACATCTTCAGCTTTGCCCTCCTCGGCACCTTGAAGGGTCACACCGAGGACGTTCAGTTCGCCTGCTACAGCCACGACGGCAAGAAGATCGTCACCTCCAGCCTGGACTCCACGGCCCGGATTTTCGACGCCGATACGCTCGCCCAGGTTCGAGTCTTGACCCACGAGCAGTTCGTCTGGCACGCGGCCTTCAGCCCTGACGACACACAGATCGCGACGGCTTCCCACGACGGCAAAGCGAGGTTGTGGGATGCAGGCACCGGCCAACTGCTTCGCACCTACTCGGGCCACTCCCGGCCTCTGCAGACGGTGGCCTTCAGCCCCGACGGCCTGAGGCTGGCGACAGCCAGCGACGACAAGACCGCCAAGGTTTGGGACACCCTTTCCGGAGAACCTCTCGCTTCTCTCGACGAACATACCGCCGAGGTGACCGAAGCCATCTTCAGCGCCGACGGGAACTTCATCTTCACCTCGAGCAAGGATGGGTGGGCTCGAAGCTACGACTCCCGAACGGGAAAGCTGGTCGGAGTGCTCGGAGAGCACGCGGGCGAAGTCCGCGGTCTGGTCGCCCCGCTAGGCTCGACCGAGGTGATCACGGCCGGAGAAGACAACCGCGCCCGGTTCTGGCCCTTGCCTCCCCAGACTCCCTCGGCGCTGGAACTGAAGGAACTGCTCCGGTGTCGCATTCCCTACCAGATGGTGGGAGAGCGACTCCTGCGTCGCAAACCCGATCCGTGCCAAGTGTCTCGAACCGCGAGACCCAAGCCGTGAAAGCGGGCCCTCCC
>JAYUUC010000027.1:0-7533 GCA_043755105.1 Myxococcales bacterium | reverse complement strand
CGATGTCTTCTTTCTTGAGGCCCGGCACGCGATCCATCGCGGCCTTGATCACGTGCGCGGCCATGGTGTCGGGCCGGGTGTCCTTGAGCTCGCCCTTGTTCGCCCGGGTGAAGGGGGTCCGTACCGCGCTGGCAATCACCACCTTGGAAGCCATCTGTGATTCTCCTTGAGAGCTGTCTGCTAACCTTGGGTGCTTCAGTTGCGCAGCGGCTTGCCGGTGGTGAGCATCGCTGCGATCCGCTCCTGGGTCTTCTCTTCACCGCAGAGACTCAAGAACGCCTCCCGCTCGAGTTCCAGCAGCCGCTCCTCGGGGGTCAAGGCATGGGCCGAGGTGTCTCCGCCGGTGAGCACCCGAGCGAGGGTCTGGCCGATCTTCCGGTCGTGGGCGGAGATCTGCTGATTGAGCTGCATGTCGTAGAGCATCATGTCGATGGTCGCGGCGCCGCTCCGCCCCGGCAGCCGGAACAAGGTCGGCCGCGGCGGCCGGAACCCGGCGTCGGCCATGCCCAGCACCCGCGCCTTGGCGTCGTGGAGGAGCAGGTCGCGGTTGAGGCTGACCCCATCGGTGGGCGAGAGGAATCCCGCCTCCCGCGCTTCCTCGGCCGAGGTCGCCACCTTGGCGGTGCCGATTGAGAGAAACACCTTCTTCAAGAACGGGAGCGCATCGAAGTCGCGGTCGGCGGCGAACGGGCCGTAGACGTTGCGGAGCAGCTGGAGGTTGCCGCCGCCGCCCGGAATCAGCCCCACCCCGACCTCGACCAGGCCCATGTAGAGCTCGGCCGACGCTTGAATCGCGTTGGCCGCCATCGTCACCTCGGCGCCTCCCCCCAGGGTGAGGTTGAACGGGGCCGACACCACCGGCACCGGGCTGTAGCGCAGCCGCTGATTGACTGCCTGGAACCGGGTCACCAGCGTGCGCACGCTCTCGAAGTCGTCGCTCTTGATCGCCATCAACAGCGCCATGATGTTCGCCCCGGCGGAGAAGTTGCTCCCGTCGTTGCCAATCACCAGTCCCTTGAAATTCTTCTCGGTCTCGTCGAGCGCCCGCTCCATCATCGCGGTGATGTCGTCGTCGATGGAGTTCATCTTCGAGTGGAACTCGAGCAAGGTGGCGCCGTCGCCGAGGTCCCAGAAGGTGGCGCTGTCGTTGCCGTCGATCTTCCGGTTGCCGCGGCGCAGCTGCTCGACCCGCACCACCTTCGCGCTCTCGGGCACCGAGCGGGAGGCACGGCCCCCGATGTCCCAGTAGGTCGAAGCGACGCCGTCGAGCGCATAGAACTTCTCGCGCCCCGAGGCGACCATCTGCTCGACCCAGGCGGCAGGCTGGATTCCCAGCGCCTTCATCCGCTCCAGCCCGCGCTTCACCCCGAGCGCGTCCCAGAGCTCGAAGGGACCGATGTCCCAGCCGAAACCCCAGCGCATCGCCCGGTCGATGTTGACGAAGTCGTCGGCGATCTCCGGAATGCGGTTCGAGGCGTACGCGAGCACGTCGAGGGTGACCGCCTCGGCAAACTTGGCCGCCGGGTCCTCGCCGGTGAGCACCGCCACCGCCCGGTCCTCGGGGCGTTCGAGGTCCTTGGCCGCGCCGAGCGACGGGAACCGGACCTTCTTCTGAGCCCGGTACTCCAGCGTCTGGAGGTCGAGGACGAGGATCTCCTTCTCCCCTCCTTCGCCCTTGGCCTTCTTGTAGAAACCCTGGCCAGTCTTGTCTCCGAGCAGCCCCTTCTCGACCATCTTCTCGATGAACGCAGGCGGCTTGAACACCGCGCGCTGGGGGTCGTTGGGAAGGGTGTCGTAGCAGTTGCGAGAGACGTGGACGAAGGTGTCGAGTCCGACGATGTCTGCGGTCCGGAACACGGCCGACTTCGGGCGGCCCATCGCCGGACCGAAGACCTTGTCCACCTCCTCGACCGAGAGCCCGGTCTTCTCCATCTCCACCAGGGTGCGCATGATCGCGTAGACGCCGATCCGGTTGGCGATGAAGTTGGTCGAGTCCTTGCCGTAGACGATGCCCTTGCCGAGCACCTCTTCGCCGAACTGGGCGACGTCCTTCACCACCGAGGGGTCGGTCTCTTCGCCGGCCACCAGCTCGAGCAGCCGCATGTAGCGGACCGGGTTGAAGAAGTGGGTGACGAGAAAGTTGCGGCGGAACGGGGCGCCGCGGCCCTCGAGCATTCCCTTGATCGACAACCCCGAGGTGTTGGAGGAAACGATCGCCGTCGGCTTCAGATGCGGTTCGATGCGGGCAAAGGTGGCGCGCTTCACCGCCATGTCTTCCTTCACCACTTCAATCACCCAGTCGCACTCGGCAATCTTGGCGAGGTCGTCTTCGAGATTTCCGATCTCGATCATCCCCGCGGCCGCGGTGGAGAACAGCGGAGCCGGCTTCTGCTTGCCGAGGTTCACCAGAGCCGCGGCGGCAAAGCGGTCACGAAACGCGCGGGTGCCGGTGGCCTCGCCGGGATTGGCCTTGGGAGGGACGATGTCCAGCAGGAGCGAGGGCACCCCCGCGTTGGCGAGGTGGCCGGCGATACCGCTGCCCATCACGCCTGCGCCCAGCACAGCCACTTTGCGGATCCGGTTTGCCATTTTTGGGAATCTCCTCCAGCCCCCGATTTAGCCGATGGAGCGAGGGGGGGCCGGGAAATCGTCGCCGCACTCTGCGCCCGGACTCAGGGACCCCCTCCCGCCGCACAGAGCGAGAGCAGAGCCTGACCGTAAGTGCCCGCCACCTTGGGACCGATTCCCTGCACCTGAAGGAGTGCCTGGGGATCGCGCGGTTGCCGCTGGGCGAGCGCAAGCAAGGCCCGGTTGGTGAGAATCCGGAACGCGGGCACCCGGCGGCGACGAGCCTCTTGCAGTCGCCAGGCCTTCAACGCCGACACCAGTCGGGGAGGCCCGGAGGCGAGGTCCACCCGAGCGCTCGACTCCCGTCGTGGACGCTTCGGGGCACGGGCTGCCGAAGCCCCCTTCCCCCGAGTCACCGCAGTCCGGGGTCGGGAAACCTTGGAGCGGGTCCGGGCCGTCGGAGCGGAGGCCTCGAGGGTCACCTCCCGCAGCGCGAGGGACGAGGGGGCACCAACGCCCACGAGAGACGCCCGCTGGAAGGAAATCGACTCTCCATTTTTGAGGAAGGAATCGGCAGCGAGCCGGACCCAGCCCGCCCGAACCAGCCCGCCGAGCAGCCGGTCGAAGGTCTTGCGGTGTTCCGGAGTCTCGCCGAGCAGCTCGCGGCAGAGCCGACCCACGGGCTGTCCGTCCGTGGCTGCGAGCGCGGAGAGAATTGCGCCGAGGGTGCCCGCTTCCACTGCAGTCGCAGGGTCGTAGCGGGCGGCCAGGCAGTGGGCGGGAGCGCAGCGGTCGCAGAGGCCACAGGACTGACCCGCGTCGGCGTCGTCGCCAAAGTGATGGATGAGGCCCAGCATCCGACAGCCCTGCGCCTGGGCCCACTGACCCATCTGCGCGAGCTGGGTGACGCGTTGCTCGCGCTGGGCCAGGTAGGGCCGTTCCCACGGGGCACTTCCCCGTTCGAACCGCTCGCCCTCGACGAGGACGGCGCCGCCGTGGACGAGCAACTTGTCGAGCGCGGTCTCGACCACATCGGTCTTCATCTTCACCGAACGCCGCACCGTGTCCACCGACCGTGGCTCGCGCAGGGCAGCGTGCACTTTCCGCAGCACCTCGACCTCGGGGTAGTCGCGTTCGAGGAAAAATTCGTGGGTGCGCCGGTCGGCGTAGGAGTGGAACAGCACCACCCGAGAGAGGGACCCGTCGCGCCCTGCCCGGCCGATCTCCTGGTAATAGCCCTCGACGCTGGCAGGGAGCGCGAGGTGAACCACGGTGCGCACGTCTGCCTTGTCGATGCCCATCCCGAAGGCCACCGTGGCCACCACCACGTCCAGCTCGCCGCGGAGAAAGCCGGACTGGATCCGCTCGCGTTCCGCCGCTCCCAGCCCGGCATGGTAGGCGGCGGTGGGGAAGGACCCGCCCAGCGCGTCGGCGCAGGCCGAGGCGCGCTTGCGGGTGGGGGCGTAGACGATCGCCGGCCGGTGTTCGGGGTCCTCGAGCAGGCGAAGGGCGGCGTCGATTCGCGCCTTGGGTTCGAGCTCGACGGCTTCGATCGCAAGGTTGTCGCGGCGAAAGCCGTGGATGAACGTCTTCGGAGGGCCGGTGAGGCCGAGCTGCTCGAGGATGTCGCGCTGGACGATCGGGGTCGCCGTGGCGGTGAGCGCCACCACCGGGGTGGGTCGCAATTGAGGGAGCCGCTGGCCCAGCAGTCGGTAATCGGGGCGAAAGTCGTGCCCCCATTGCGAGATGCAGTGCGCCTCGTCGATCGCGATCAGAGTGGGCTTTCGACGGCTGAGCATCTCGGGGAACCCGGGCACCCCCAGCCGCTCCGGAGCGATGAAGAGGAAATCCAAAGAACCTTCGAGGTAGGCGTTGCAGACCGAGCGGGTCTCTCCGCGAGGGCGGCCGGAGTGGATTCGTTCCGCGGCAAACCCCAGCGCCTGAAGCTTCGCGACCTGATCTTCCATCAGCGCAATCAACGGACTGACCACCAGCGTGGTGCCGCCGCGGGCGATGCCCGGGAGCTGGTAGCAGAGCGACTTTCCGGCGCCCGTGGGCATCACCAGGAGCAGATCATCGCCGTCAGTGGCCGCGCGGCACACCTCTTCTTGATGGGGGCGAAAGCGCTCGAAGTGGAACCGGGAACGCAGCAGCCCCCGTAGTTCGGAGGAGGGCGTGGGAGCGGACCCATTCGAGCGGGGCACGGAAGGGAGGGGAGTGTCGGCCGCGCGGACAGAGACCGGACGAGCACCGCGCGGCGCCGGAGAACCGCTCAAGACGCCAGGAGCCGACTCGCCCAAGCGTCGAGAACTCACTTGCGGCGAAACTGCGCGTCCAGCGGGGGCCGAGGGCTTCCCACGTGGCACGAGGCCGCCCACGGCATCCGGCACCTCGACCGGCGGCTCGACCCGAGTGGGCTTGGCCCGGCCGACGCGAGAGCCCGGTGACATGACGCCCGCATCTCCTGCCGTCCGTCCCTCCCCGAGACCGGCGCCTTCCCTTGCCGACGCGGGCGCAGCGGCGTGTCGCCGCCCTGGCGGAGCAGCGGGCCCGCTTGTTCCGGAGCCAGAAGTTCGAGGCGGCGAAGAGCCAAAGCTCAGCTGGCCGCTGTCCTGCGGGGCGGCCTTGCGGGCGAAATTGCCAGGCGCTGAAGTCTCCGCTCCCCACTGCCGCCGGGGCGAAAGACTTCCCGCTCCCCATCCTCCGCTTCCGGGCGGCGGCACTCTCCCCACCACCCTCCGGACATACTCCTCGATGCCCGAGAGGAAGGGCGCCGAAGCGGCCCTCCCCTTTTCTATCTGCTGCAGCCGCGCTTCCCACTGCCCGGTCATTGCCGGGCTCTTCACCTCGGCGTCGACCGCTCCGATCAACGAGATGCCCTTTTCGGTCGCCTCGAGCGCCTTACCCACCCGCAGCAGGTAGCCGCGCGCGAGCAGAGTCTCGATCGTCGCGGCCCGGGTGGCCGGCGTCCCCAGCCCGCACTCCCTCATCGCTTCCGAGAGCTCTTTCTCATCGAGCGTCTTCCCCGCGGTTTCCATCGCGGTGAGCAAGGTCGCGTCGGTGAGCCGCGGCGGAGGCCGGGTTCGCTTCGCCACTGCCTTGACCTCCCGCACGTCCACCGGGGTGCCTGCCTGAAGCCCATCGGGGAGCGCCTGGTCCTCGAGCGGATCCGCCTCGCCGCTGGCCAATCCCCCGGCGGCCTCCCCCGGCTCCCGCTTGCTCTTCGGAGCTCGGGCGCCGCCGACTTCGAGCGCCTTCCAGCCCGCCTTCAACACCATCGAACCGCTGCTGTGGAACCGGTCCACCTGGGGCTCGGCGCCGGCCGTGTGAACCTCGGTGAGCACGGTGGTGGTGGCCCAGACGAAGTCAGGCTGCCAGGCCTGAAGCAGCCGACGGCAGATCAACCCGTAGATCCGCTCTTCCTCGGTGGAGAGGCTCCCCCGCGGCGGCCGGGCGGCAGTGGGAATCACCGCGTGGTGGTCGCTGACCTGCGACTCGTCGACGAATCGCTTTCCCAGGGGCCGTGAGCCGGTGCCGGGCGACAACAGCGACTCGTACGGTTCGCGAATGGCCTCCACCACTGCCCCCAGCTCGCCCGCCACGTCCGGGGTGAGGTGCCGGCTGTCGGTCCGCGGGTAGCTGATCAGCTTGTGCTTTTCGTAGAGCGCCTGCGCGACCTCGAGCGTGCGCTGGGCGCTCAACCCGTAGAGCCGGTTGGCGTGGCGCTGCAGCTCGGTGAGGTCGTAGAGCAGTGGCGGAGGCATCTTCTTCTCGCCCGTCTCTACCGAGCCCACCCGCGCTTCCCCGTTCGCAGCACGCGCCACCACGGCCGCCGCCTCCTCTCCGCTGGCGGGCAGCCGCCTCACCCGCTGGGGGCCGTGGGGACCGGGCCGGAGCTCGAACCAGGTTCCCTGGTAAGTCCGAGCCGGGGTTTCGTCGACCCCGAACCGGGCCACCACCTCGAGGTAATCCTCGGGGACGAAGCGGCGAATCTCGAGTTCGCGGTCCACCACCATCGCCAGGGTCGGGGTCTGCACCCTTCCCACCGAGAGCGGCTCTCCGAGCGAGAGTCCGTAGGCGCGCGAGAGGTTCATGCCCACCAGCCAATCGGCCTGGCTGCGCGCCCGCGCGGCGTCGGCCAGTGAATCGAGGTCGCGCGCTTCGCGGAGCCGGCCGAACCCGTCGCGAATGGCGCCATCGGTGAGCGAGGAGATCCACAGTCGCCGCACCGGCTTGGTGCAGCCCGCGGCCTCGTAAAGGTAGCGGAAGATCAACTCTCCTTCGCGGCCGGCGTCGGTGGCGCAGATCACCGAAGCCACCTCAGGGGAACCGAGAATTCGGCGCACCACCGCGAACTGCGCGGCGGCGTGGCCGAGCACCACCAGCGGCCACTGCGAGGGCAACATCGGAAGCCGGTGCCAGTCCCATCGGGCCCACTCGGGGCGAATCTGATGGGGTTCGGCGAGCCCGACCAGGTGGCCGATCGCCCAGGTGACCAGGTAGCCGTTGCCGGCCAGCCAGCCCTGACCGCGGCGCGTCGCCCCCAGCACCCGTGCCAGGTCCCGCGCCACCGCCGGCTTTTCAGCGATCACCGCGATGCTGCTCATCGCTGCCGCCAGGCTGCTGGTGCCATCGAACGCCGCTCCTACCCCTGAAAGCCACGCCCACCGCGGCCGCCCTGCTCCCTCGAGCAGACCGTTCTAGCCCAAAGGGGTGACACCCGCGGGCCGATGGGAGGCACGGGAGGCGAGCACTTGTCGCCCGCTCAGAGCCGGTCGATGTTCACTTCCGCGCGATCAGGATTGAGAGGAAGGGGTCACGTCCATGGCCCGTGAACCGTGGCTGGGCGATTGTCGGCCCTGAGCGCAGGGAGGTTGTGGGTCAAGAACCCGAGCGCAACGCCTGCCTCCGAGTTCCCTGGAGAGGTGTTTCAAGAAAAGACGAGCGGTGCATCAGAAACGAAAA
>JAYUUC010000026.1:0-2541 GCA_043755105.1 Myxococcales bacterium | reverse complement strand
CGCCCCGGGGTCGGCCCGCAGGGATCGTACCAGTACGTCATCAAGAACGAGGGCTCGACCCCGCTGACCGCCACGCACAACATCCAGCCCGGTCGCGGACTGGGTGGCCCTGACAGCGACGACTTCGTTACCTTCGGCCACGGAATGCGGGTTCCTCCCGGCACCGTCAGCGAGCAGCACTTCCAGCAGGGCCATCTCTACAGTGGGATCACGCCAATCCAGCCGGGGCAGATCTTCCGGGCAGGAGTGAGGGACCTGTTCTGGCAAGAGGTCGAGTTGCCGCCCATGGAAGAAGGCCAGGTCCTCAAGCTGACCTTCGACAGCGATGCCCCGGCGGACGACGTGGTCTGGTACGGCGTCCGGAGCGTTGAAGCTCAGCAGATGGAGGGGCTCGCCCAGCATGCCGACGATTGGGTTCTACCCGGAATGAACATGGGCATCCAGGGTCAGGACCTCCTCTCCGAGATAGACGCACTCTCGCGGGAGCAAGAGGACATTGGCCCCAAGGTGAAAGGGCAGGCATCGGTCACCGCGGTGACCAACTCCGCCGGGCAGATCTCTCACTGGGAGGTAGCCTTCGAAAACGCCGGGTCCCCCAGCAATGGCTATTCGCCCTTCATCGGCACCGTGGCTTTCGGCGAGTCGAAGAACGACGGGTTGGGGCTGGAGTCGATGCCGTGTCCGGAAGACCAGTCGAGAGCGGTCCAGCGAATTGAAGCCAACGGAAACTACGGCGTGGTGGCCGTCCCCGGCGAGCGCTTGCGGCTGGGCGTGCGGGGAAAGTCCAGTCTCGAGGTGTCACTGCCTGCCGCCGGTTCGGATGTCTACCCGCTCGATCGCTTCAAGGTCGGCGCCTCTGCGGTGCAGCCGGACTTCTTCGATCTCGACACCGTGAAGCAGAAGCGCGCCGAGAAGCTCGGCCAGGTGCAGTTTTTCCACAACGGGGTGGCGCTCAACGACGCGCTCCAGCCGATCACTTATCGCGGCGCCGAGGCGGTCTCGCACTCGGACTACAACGTCCCAGCGGTCAAGGTTCGGCATGTGAAAGACGAGCCGGAGGGTCAGTTTGGCTGGGAAGTGACCATCGAGAACCGACTGGGCGACTCCTTTCCTTCGGATTTCCCGCGTGCCTTTCCGGCCAACTACCCCCGTGCCGAGCTGCGCGGGGAGCCGATTGCCAATCAGCCTGCGGGCTTCGTGGCCACGCTCCGCCTGGGCAACGGAGGCAAGAACTCAGAGGTGATGTATTCGAAGGCCTTCCGGCACGCGGGCGAGGAGCGCCGCTGGTTCATCCCCGAGGGGACAGTCGCCTCGGCGCAGCAGGGAGATGTGATCGCGGCCGAGGGTGAAATCCTGCTCATCGGCACCCGCGGGATGGGCATCTTCATCGGCATTCCGCTGCCGGCTCCCGGCCAGCAGGTCCGGGCAAGTCCTGACCAACCGGCGCTCTATTCCTTGCGACCGGATCAAGTGAACCACGGCAACCTCACCCACCCCTTCTTTCAGGACCTGAAAGACGTCGAGGACCCGCCCGACATCGCTCGGTGATCCGAAGGCAGGGGTGACACTCCCTGGCGATCCATCGCTTCGCCGACGTAGCCACGAATTTCCTCAACCCTCGCGTCCCAGCTCTCGTGAAAAATCCTTTGCGCCCGTGACTTCGAACAACCGGCCCCTTCGGCCAGGCACTCCGCAACCTTGGCGGGGAAGTCCTCCGACGACCGGGAGATCTTGCAGAGCCCGACCTTCACCACTTCGGGAATGTCTGACGAGACCACCGGAAGGCCAGCGGCGAGGTACTCGCGCACCTTCAATGGATTGGCGTTGAGGGTGAGCTCGTTGATCGAGAATGGCATCAGGGCCACATCGAACCCTTTGCAGTAGGCGGGAAGCTCGTCGTACTTCTTTCTCCCGAGGAAGTGGACGTTCGGAAGCGCCTTCAGCTTGGAGACGTCGGCGTCGGGAGCGGTCTTGCCGATCAACACCACCGAGCCCTTGGGATAGGCCTTGGCGCAGGCGACCAGGGCGTCGACGTCGACCCAATCGGCGAACAATCCGAAGAAGCCGATCACCGGCTTGGGAAGGCGAGCGAGATCTTCGGGCACCACGGTCTTTGAATCACAGGCCTTGACGAAATGATTGTAGTCGACCCCGTGCCGCACCAGGACCGTATTGGGATTCACCTTGACCTTGTTCGCCCGCAACCGCTCAGCCGAGGTGATGCACAGGTTCGCCTTGCGAAGCAGTTGTTCCTCCAGCTGAGCAATGTGCTGCCCGTTGGTATCGGAGAAGGCCGAGAACTCGTCGACGCAGTGGTAGACCACGAACTCCTCACCCAGGGTTCCGGACACGGGGGCCGACGCGGGCAAGAAGGACCAGGAGATCGGCTTCTTGAAACCCAATTTCCTCATCGCCAGCATCACCTGGGTTCGGAGCAACTGCCGGTTCGCGAGCTGAATGGCCTTCGAGCCGTAAAAGGGGATCGCCAGCGGGGCGAGGACAAAGAGGTTCGGTTCCACCTCTTTGAGGCCGCGGGTGAAG
>JAYUUC010000025.1:0-2545 GCA_043755105.1 Myxococcales bacterium | reverse complement strand
GGCAGCTGCTGTTTCCATTCACCTAGCTCACGGCGAGCAGTTGGCCTGACCAAACCCGCAGCAGATGCACTGGCCGTCGGCGGTGCAGGCCTGGGGATTGGCGCCGGCACAAATAATCCCGGTAGAGCATCGGGTGCCTCGCGTCTCGAAGGGGTAGCGGCACTGTCCAGCGGAGGGGTCGCACTGTCCGGTGGGCTGGCCGCACACGGGCGGAGTAGTGCAAGAAGGGGGGGCCGACCCCACGCAGGCGCCGGTAGCGTCGCAGTGGTCCACGTCAGTGCAGAGGTTGTGGTCGTCACAAGGCGTCCCGGCGGGCATGTTCTGGGACGCACATCTTCCGTGCACGCACCTCTCGGCCAGGGCGCACGGGCTGGTGGGTGTGGCGCAGGTCACCTCGACGCAGCTGGCTTCCTTGCAGGAGCCTGATTCGCAGACCTCTCCGTTGCCGCAGGGGGTCTCTCCACACCGGGTGAAAAGGCAGAAACCTCCCGCACAGGCAGTGCCGGCAGGACAGCTCACTCCGACGCAGCGAGCCGCGACACACTGACCTTCCTGACAGACCTGCTCGGGGCCGCACGCGCCCCCATCGGCACATTGCGGAGGCAGACAGTTGCCTCCGGCGCAGCGCAGCCCGGTCGCACAGCTCACCTCGACGCAGGAGCGGGGCCGGCACTCGCTGCCAATGCAGACCTCGCTTCCCGCGCACAGCTTCCCCTCGCAGCTCTCGGGATAGCAGCGGCCGCGCACACACGCCGAGCCGGTAGCACAGCCGTCATCGCATGCAGGGGGACCGCCCCCATCGGGCCTGACGGGTTCGGGAGGCAGCGTCGAGGTGCAGCCGAGCGAGGCGACGAGGGCGAGGAAAGCAAGGCGGGTGCGGGTGGGGAGCATTCCCATGACCCAAGGGTATCAAAAGGCCGCTATCGTGTTGCTGCGGTGATTCCACTTCCGACCCTGAGACCTTTGCGACCTCTGATCTTGCCGCTGGCGCTGACAGTGGCCCTCGCCGGCTGCAGCCTGCTGCTTCACTTCGACCCGGAAGGCCAGCCCTGTGACTCCCAGGGCGCCTGTCTGGCCGGCTTCCGCTGCCTCGAGGGAGTCTGCCGGGCAACGGACGGTGGAACGGGCTGTGTTGCTCCTGAGTGTACCGTGAGCGGTTGCGAGAACCGTGTCTGCGCGCCCGGCTACCACTGTGTCGTCAGCGGCGCATTCGGAAGCTGCCAGCGCGTGCTCGAGCCGGACCTTGGACATCCGTGCTTTCAGGACATCGACTGTTCCCGGATTTCGCCGGGACGGCGCTGCTATCGCGGAGCGATTCCTTCCGGTTCGGGGACCGGCGCGCGACGTGCGGGAATCTGTGTCGAAGGCTGTGTCGAAGACGGGGGCTGTGAGACTCCGGGGGCGAGCTGCCAGCGACTCAATGCAGAGAACTTCACTCAGCTGTGCATGCCCCCGGGTTCACTGACGGGCTGCGGAAGCGACGGGGACTGCCGGGATGCCGGGCTGGTGTGCACCGTTTATGATCACGTCGAGCTCGGACCCTCGACCCTCTGCGACGCGCCCGTCGCCTCGGGGAAGAAGCCGGGAGCGGCCTGTGTCACGGCCAACGCCGACGGCGGCGACTACTGCGCCTCGGGGCTGTGCTTCTCGGTCGCCACTGCCAGCAAGTGCCGCGAGCCCTGCGGCAACGGCTGTTCCACGGCTGAAGTCTGCGCGCCGGTGGAAGTGTCGCTCACGGCGACGCCTCGCCACGTGCCGATGTGTCTGCCCGCGGTCAGTCACTGCTCACCCTGCAGCGGCAGTGCACAGTGCGGAGCCGATGCGCCGCACTGTGTCTCGTTTGACTCCCGGGCTGTCTGTTTTGCCGCGTGCGTCCCCGACGCGGGTGGAGCCCCGTCCTGCCCGGGAGGACGAAGCTGCGGGTTCACGGGCGGCGGGTACTATTGCGTCCCGGCCACGGGTGACGGCGGCTGCTGAGAGTGGACTGGGCAGCCAGGATCAAACAGACAATTGGGTCCCTCGACTCTGCCTTCGGCGACGCTCGGGATGAACGGTGGGGGGGGGAGGGCCTCAGGAGTCGATTGCTGGCACCGCTTCCAATCTTGGCGATGCCCACCGCTCGCTCAGCGTTGCGGAAAGGCGGAACATCACCGGCAGGAGAACCATCGTCAGGATTGACGCCGACAGGGTGCCGAAGACGATCACCACTGCGAGGGGCCGCTGGGTTTCGGACCCGATTGCCCGGCTCATCGCCGCGGGCACCAGCCCCAGAGCCGCCAGCGCCGCGGTCATCAACACTGGCCGCAACCGCTCCTGACAACCGTGGAGAATGGCCTGTTCGAGCGCTTCGCCCTGGGCCCTTCGTTCGGCGATCGCCGAGGTCACCAGCACTCCGTTGAGGGCCGCCTGACCGATCAAGGCGATGAACCCCACGGCCGCCGCCACGGAGATCGGCATTCCCGCTATCAGCAACCCGAACACTCCCCCCATCAGCGCGAAGGGCACATTGAGAAGCACCAGGATGGCCCGGGCCCAAGAGTCGAAC
>JAYUUC010000024.1:0-7545 GCA_043755105.1 Myxococcales bacterium | reverse complement strand
GCCGTTGCCGTTGCAGGCACAAGCGACATCAGCAGGTCGGCCCGCGGCGCCGGCAGTACAGAACTTTCCATTCAAGCCGCAGGTCCGTGCAGGGTTTCCGTTCAGAGGCTGGCAGTTGGGGTCGTCACAGTCGATCAGCCCATCGCAGTCATTGTCGAGGCCGTCGTTGCAGGTGGTCTCGCCTGCGGCCTCGCTCCCGTTACAGACACAGGTCAACGTGGTTGCGCTGCAGCGCTTTCCAGTCGACGTACAAGCGAGAGCGTCACAGTCCGGGTCTTGACAGTCGATCAGACCATCACAGTCATTGTCGGTGCCATCGCCACACGAAGTCTCTCCAGTGCTGGCGGTCTGAGCGGTGCCACCGTTGCCTGAACAGATGTTGCACGAGGAAGTTCCGTTGAGCAGCGAGGAGCAGGTGTTGCCTTTGGCGTCGCAGGCCTTCCCCAGTGCGTTGCCGGACGGTTGGCAGTTGGGGTCGTTGCAGTCCACCAACCCATCACAGTCATTGTCCACCCCGTCATTGCAGACTTCCGGGGTGTTCGGGCAGGCGCAGTCGGTCGCGTTGCAGAGGCCGTTGCCGCCGCCGGGGAGCTTGCAGGTCTTGCCGAGGCAGGTGGTGTCCTTGCAGTCGATCTTGCCGTCGCAATTGTTGTCGAGGCCGTCGGAGCAGACCTCGAGGCTCCCGCTGGCGCAAAGGCAGACGCCGCTCACATCACAGGTGCCCGTGCCCGCGTCGCTCCCGGACAGATTGCAGCCCTGGTTCTGACACTGGGGATCGGCACAGTCGATCTTGCCGTCGCCGTTGTCATCGGAGCCGTTGTTGCAGTTTTCTTCCTGAAGGAAGGTGACGGTGACGTTGCCGCGCGCGTCGTCGCTGCTGCTGAAGGCGCTGATCCGGTTCGGGCCCGCGCAGGAGAAGGAGCTCCTCGAATCACAGGTCACCAGCTCGGGTGAGCCTGCCCCCGACTCGAGGGTGAGGGTGGCTGTCCTGGTCTCTTTCCAGGTGCCTCGGGCGGTGGTGAGCTTGACCGGCACACCATCGCCGCGGTCGACAGTGATCTTCACCGAGGCGGTGCCGTCGGCGAGGACCGAACTGGAGGACGCGGTCAGGGCGATTGTCTTCGAGGCCGGCGCGGGAGGCGGCTCACCGCCTCCACTGCAGGCCGCAACCATCGAAGCAAGACACAGCGTCAGGGCAACCCGGGTGGGTCCGGTCATGGAAACCTTTGGAGTGTGAAGTGCGAAGGCCAAATTCTGGCCCCAAACTTCCCCCTGTCAAGGTAAGCGCCGGTGGGACTGCACCCACCCCAATTCTCTCTGCTACGGCAGCTTGGCGACGTCGATGCGGGTCAGCTCTGCTTCATCGACCGAGATGTGGGCGTCTTCGCGCAACTTCTTCACATAGCCTTTGACCATGTCGTCCTGGCGCTGACGGGTCAGTCGCGCCACCAGCTGCGGCTTCAGCTCTTCCAGTCCCGCGGTGTGCTCGGGGCGGCGCTCGAGCATGCGGATCATGTGGTACCCGCGCGGGCTCTCGACCACAGCGGAGACCTGGCCCGGTTGGGTGAGCGCGAACGCGGTGGTGGCGAACGCCTTGCCGTACTGGGCCTCGAGCTGGGAGCGGATCCGGAACGAGAGGTCGCCTCCGGTGGCCTTGGTGGGGTCCTCGGACAGCTTCTTCGCCAGCTCTGCAAAAGCAGCGTCGGTCTTCGCGGACTTGGCCTTGAGCGCCATTGCCTTGACCTCGGCGTCGCGCTTGTTCCGCTGGGGCGAATTCTCTGGAGCAGCGAGGAAAATCTGTGCCACCCGCACGGTTTCGGGGGTGACGTACTGAGCCTTCTGGGCCTCGTAGAACTGCTTCAGCTCTTCATCACTGGGAGGCGCCGTCGGGGTGGCCTTGGATTTCTGGTCGCGAAGCAGCCGCTGCATCAGCAGCCGGTCGATGGTCTGCTGCACCTCGGGGTCCTTGTCGAGCCCCTGCTTGCGCGCCTGGGCGACAAGCACCTCGGAATCCACCAGCTGATTGAGGAGCTCTTTCTTTCGCTCCAGAGAGGTGTAGCTGCCGCGAACCATCGGCGGCTGTTCCTTGAGGCGCTGGGTGAAGTCGTCGACGGTGACCTGCACGCCTTCACCGGTGGCGAGCGGTTTCCCCGTTTTGGCCGCCGCCGGGGCAGCGCCCGAAGCGGGTTTGGAATTCTGGTTGCACCCGGCCAGAGGAGCGAAGGCGAGAAGGGCGGCGAGGGGAAGCGCAGGGCGACGATTGAAGGGCCGGAGGAGGATCATTTCGTTATGCTACGGCCTTCACCCCACTCCAGATCAGGAAAAAAGCGGCCCCATGGACTTCAGCCTCAGTGAAGATCAACGAGCGCTTCAAGAAACGGCACGAAGGTTTGGCAAGGACGTCGTTCGGCCAAAAGCTGCCCATTACGACGAAGTGGCGCAGTTTCCGCGCGACCTGATCGCGGTCGCCCACGAGCTCGGGCTGCTCAACATGACCATCCCGCAGTCGCTCGGAGGAGTGGGGCTCAGTCACCTCGAGCAGGCGATTGTTTCCGAGGAGCTCGCCTGGGGCTGTGCCGGGGTGGCGACTTCGATCATCGCCAACGACCTCGCGCTGCTGCCGATCTTGATCGCGGGCACGGACGAGCAGAAGCGCCGTCTGGTGGCCCCTTTCCTCGAGAAGCTGATGTTCGCGTCGTTCGCCCTCACCGAGCCCAGCGCCGGTTCGGACGTGGCGGGCATGGCGTGCACGGCGCGCCGCGATGGAGACCATTACGTGGTGAACGGCAGCAAGTGCTTCATCACCAACGGCGAATATGCCGACCAGTTTTCGGTCTTCTGCACCACCGATCGTGCCCAGCGCCACAAGGGAATGCTTTGCCTGGTGGTGGAGGGGCGACCGGCGGGGCTGACGGTGGGCAAGCACGAGAACAAGATGGGGCAGCGGGCCTCGAACACGGTCAGCCTCACCTTCGAGGAAGTGAGGGTGCCGGTGGCCAACCGAATCGGAGAAGAGGGTCAAGGTTTCCGAATCGCGATGGAGACGCTGGACAACAGTCGACCGTTGACCGCGATGTTTTCGGTGGGAATCGCAAGAGCGGCGCTCGAGCACAGCCTAGAATACGCCAGCCAGCGGCAGCAGTTTGGAAAGCCGATCCGCGAGTTCGAGGGAATTCAGTTTCTGCTCGCGGACATGGCCAAGGACATTCAGGCGGCGCGGTTGCTGGCCTGGCAAAGTGCCTGGCTGCTCGACGCGGGGGAAAAAAACACTCTCGTCTCCAGCTACGCCAAGTGCTTCGCCGCGGACATGGCGATGAGGGTGACCACCGACGCAGTCCAAGTCTACGGAGGCTATGGCTACATCAAGGACTACCCGGTCGAGAAGCTGATGAGGGACGCGAAGCTGATCCAAATTTACGAAGGAACGTCGCAAGTCCAGCGGCTGGTGATCGCCCGAGAGCTCTACCGCTAACTCCGGAAGGACTCGAAGCGGCCCTCTCAGGTCGTACCCGGTGGCTGCGAAAACGGTCACGAGAATCGTGAACGAATCCGAACCCGTTTCCGACAACTGCGTGCACGGTTCCGACTTCTCCGCCAGTCAACGCCCTCTACTCTCCGTCCATGCCGCTGCCTCTCTTTCTGGTTGCGCCCGACCAGAGAGCCGCCTACATCTCTGGCACCGCGCTGCGTCATCTGCCGCGCCTGTCTCTCCCAAAGGAGTGCTGCTTCGTGAAGATCCTGGTGACCGCCAAGCGGGTGGAAGACCCTGAATCGAAAATCAAGGTGAAGCCTGACGGCACCGGCATCGTGCAGGAGGGACTGAAGTACAAGATCAACCCCTTCGACGAGATCGCGGTCGAAGAAGGGCTCCGCCTGTTGGCGAAGAGTCCCGGCGAGGTGGTGGTGGTATCGATCGGAGCCAAGGAAGTTCAAGAGCAGCTCCGCCATGCGTTGGCGATGGGTGCGACCCGGGCAGTCTGGGTCAACCACGACGGCGCCCTCGACCAGATGGGAGTCGCCGCCCTGCTCCAGAAGGTGGTCGAGAAGGAGAAGCCGGACCTGGTCATCCTCGGCAAGCAGTCGATCGACGACGACCAGAACCAGGTCGGCCAGTACCTCGCCGAGTGGCTGGGCTGGCCCCAGGCGACCTTCGCTTCCAAGGTCGAGTCCTTCGAGTCCGAGGCGGAGAAGTCGAAGCAGCCGGCGATTGCACTGGTGGCCGACGGCAAAGCGGTACAGGTGGTACGAGAAGTCGACGGCGGTCTCACCACCGTCGAGTGCACCTTGCCCGCAGTGGTCACCACCGACCTGCGCCTCAACCTGCCCCGTTACGCCTCACTGCCGGGAATCATGAAGGCGAAGTCGAAGCCGATCGAAGAGCTCACCCCGGCGGGATTGGGAGCGGATGTCGCGCTCAAGCTTCAGGTCACCCAGATGGGTTCGCCTCCTGCGCGCAAGGCCGGCATCAAGGTGCCCGACGTGGCGACCCTGGTGCAGAAGCTGAAGGCCGAAGCGAAGGTCATCTAAGGAATTTTGGAGAAACCCATGCCCATCGTCTTGATCGTCGCAGAGCAGCAGCCGGACGGAAAACTTCGCAAGGCCACCTACCATGCGCTTGGCGCGGGTCAGCAGCTCGCGTCGAAGGTGGGTGCTGAGCTTCACGCGGTGGTGCTGGGCAAGGACATCGCCGCGGTCGCCGAAGAAATGAAGGCCCACGGCGCCAAGGTGGTTCACGCCGGGAGCGGACCTGGGTTCGAGCACTACCTCGCCGAGACCTTCGCGCCCGCGGTGGCCGAGCTGGCGACCTCACTCAAGGCCGACTACATCGGCGCCGCCTCCACCGCATTCGGAAAGGACCTGCTGCCCCGCGTCGCGGCCCGGCTGAAGGCGGCGATGGCCTCGGACATCATGGGCTTCGGCGGCAGCGGTGCGGACCTCACCTTCACCCGCCCGATGTGGGCGGGCAACGTGATTGCCCAGGTGAAGCTGAACACCCCGGTGAAGGCGTTCACCGTGCGCGCGACCGAGTTCCCCGCAGCGGAGAAGGGCCAGTCGGCAGGCGAGGTGAAGCCGTTCTCCCCCGCGGCAGCGGCGGGCGTCCGCAGCAAGTTCATCGACTTCAAGGAAGTGAAGAGCGCCCGCCCCGAGCTCACCGAAGCCAAGGTGGTGGTCTCCGGAGGCCGTGGCACCAAGGGCGACTTCAAGGAAATCGAAGCGCTCGCCGACGAGCTCGGTGCCGCCGTGGGCGCTTCCCGCGCCGTCTGTGACGCCGGCTGGGTCCCCAACGATCTCCAGGTCGGTCAAACCGGCAAGGTGGTCGCGCCGCAGCTGTACATCGCCGCCGGCATCAGCGGGGCGATCCAGCACCTCGCCGGGATGAAAGGCTCGAAGACCATCGTGGCGATCAACAAGGACCCCGAGGCGCCGATCTTCCAGGTGGCGGACTACGGGCTGGTGGCGGATCTGTTCAAGGTGCTGCCCGAGCTTCGCGCCGCTGTCCACGCCGGCAAGTAGCATTGCCTCTCGAGTCGAACGAAGCCTCCGACGCCGAGTTCGCCCCGCTGGGGATTCACCGGGTCGCGGTTCCGGTGCCTTTCCTCGAAGCAGGCGGGCCGGTCAACGTCTACTTCCTCGAGAACGGTGACGGCACCTACAGCCTCTTCGATTCCGGGCTGGGCAGCACCGAGGCTGAGGCCTCGTTTCGGGCGAGCGCGGAGAAGGCGGGGCTACCGCTCGAGCAGGTGACCCGCATCTTCATCAGCCACGGCCACGTCGACCACTATGGGCTCGCCCAGACCCTGGCCGAGCAGTCGGGGGCCACGGTGTTCGTCCACCCCGCGGACCGGGCCAAGGTGGTGGACCTCCAGTTCTTCGAATCTCGGCTCCCGCTCTACCGCGACTACCTCCGCAAGCTGGGCGTCGACGAGACGCTCCTCGACCCGGTGCTCGAGCTGGGGCGGAACAACGGTCGCTACGCGCGGGCGATCGACCCCGAGCGGCTTCGGCCCCTGAAGGGGGGCGACCGGCTGTGCTTTGGCCAGTTCGAGGCAGAGGTGCTCCACCTGCCGGGGCACACCCCGGGGTTGATCTGCCTCTGGGCGGCGAAGGAGCGGCTGCTCCTCGCCGACGATCACGTGCTGGCGCGGATCTCGCCCAACCCGATGCTCGAGCTCGGGCCCCTGGGCGAAGAGGACAAGTTCCGCTCGCTCGAGAGTTACCTCCGCAGCGCCCGCGAGGTGCAGGCGCTGGACGTCGACCTGGTGCTCCCGGGCCACGGGCCGGCGTTCCGCGGTCACCGCGCGTTGCTCGAACGGCTGTTCGGCTTCTACGGCAAGCGGCAGGGAAAACTGCTCGCGCGGATGCGAGAAGCGCCGGCGACCGCGGTCGAGCTGGTGAACGCGATCTTCGGTCGCGCCGGTCCCTCGCGGATGTACCTGATGCTCTCGGAGGTCATCGGCAACCTCGAGGTGCTCGAGGCGCGCGGCGAGGTGTCGCGCAGCGCCTTCGACGGCGTCTACCGGTTCGCGGCCGTGGCGGAATAACTCAAACCCAGGTTTCACACCTTGGAGACGAGAAATTCGTCGCGGAGACCAGCGCTCAGGGGCTCGGCCGCGAGCCCAGCAGCACCCGGCCGTTGGAATACTGAGAGCCGCCCACGAAGAGCAGGTCGGGCGAGGGCGCCCACAAGCTCTTCACCGTCACGCGTTCGATCGGCAGACCCCCCGGAGACCCGGCTGGAATCCGGTTCCAGGTCTTTCCGTTCCAGCGAATCATTCCCGCGAATTCATTGCCAGCGACCAGCGCTTCATCCGCTCCTCCGCTGCCAAGTGAATTCAGCGTCTCGTCGTTGGAGACGAGGTTGGGGTCGTCGAAGACCCGTTCCCAAATGCCCGAGGAACGTCGCTGAAAAATTCCGTAGCCGAGGGCGAAAACCTCGGAACCTGCGGGTACAACGGTTACCAGCTGGGAAAGGAACAAGTTGGAGTGGGCGGGAAGGGTCACGCTCTCGATCGCGAAGCCCTGACCCTTGGGCCTTCGCAAGATCTTGCTTCCGGCAGTCCCGTAAAAGGTTCCGTCGGCCGAGAAAGCGCACCGCGTGACCATTCCCGGAGTCGCGGTGTCGGCGAGCTCGACCTGCCACGACTGCGAGGCGGAATCGAAGCGCCAGATCCTTCCCGGGCCAGACTGCTGCGCAGGTGACCCGACTGCATAGATTCCACCGTCACCGCTACCGCACAGTGACTCGATCCAGCCGTTGGTTCCCAGATCGGTGAAGGCAAAATCGGAAGCCTGCTGACACGGCAGGCCCACACAATGGATCAGCCGATGGGCTCCCCCGGCGAAGACCCTTCCCTCGGAGGACACCCACACGCCGGTGAGGCGGTCAGCGGTATGGAGAATTTCGACAAAGTTTAGCCCCGCGCGGCGAAGAAGCCTTCCGGTGCTGGTGACCAGAAAAGCATTCTCGGACGAGCTCCCGTGAATCGCTTCGACGACCTCGTTGTTTGCGGTCCCTTCAAGGACCTGAAACTGAAAGGGCCCTGC
>JAYUUC010000023.1:0-2546 GCA_043755105.1 Myxococcales bacterium | reverse complement strand
CGCTACGCGCTCTTCACCGGAAACCTCACCCACGGGGTCCTCGACTCCGAAAATCAGCTTCCCGGCGCCCGCAGGCCAAAGGAACGCAGGCTTCGCATTGCTGTGGCGATCAACTTCTGGCCCCAGAGGCCGCACGACGTACCGCTCTTCTGTGAGTCTCGCGCCTACCGAGGCCTACATTCGGGAAGGACGAACGCCTTTCCGGTCGGGCGTTCGAAGCGATAAAACATATGACATCGGCAGGAATCACCGACGCGCGCACCCCGTTGCGATTGTGGCCCATGAACTTCCGCTCCTCCTCCTACTGGCTGTCTCTGGGCTTGGCCCTGAGCGCGCTGCCCTCGTTGGCGGGAAGCCCGGGCGCGAGCAGCCGGAGGAAGGTGCACCGCAGCTGGATCGCTCCTCCCCCCGCGGCTCCGCGTCCGTCGTTCGCGGCGGCGGTGGTGGCCCCTCCGCCGACGGCGCCTCAGGTCCCCGACACGTTGGGCCCAGGCAGGCGACTGCATTTTGACGTGCCGCATACCTTTTCGCGAAGCGACGCCCATGCCCGCGTTCAGCAGATGCTCGACTACTGGAACAGCCGCTGGGGCGTGCAGGCCCAGTGGTTCGGCGAGACGGCGCTGGTGTCCGGACAAGTGATGGGCCTGGACTTCAAGGCCCGCCTCGATGTCAGCGACTCCGACGTTCGGGGCCAGACCACCGACCCTGGGGGCCTCTGGCGGAGCACTGCGCGCAACTACATCTTCAAGAAGCTGCGCAAGTACCTTCACCCCCAGTACCAGGACGACTGACAGGGGCAGTACGTCCCCAGCCCTTCTCGACCGCCGATGCTGCGCTGGGAGTGAATCGGGTCGATCGCGCCAGAGCCGAGTTCTAGGCTTCAAAATCACCGCCCTTTACAGGCTGATTTCGATCTTCAAAATGGATTGTCTGTTGCGCGCGCGTGGGGCGCTGCGCCAGGAGGATGTCCCCCTTGGCAGAACTCGCCAGAGAGCTGAAAGCAGTCGAGGAACCGGCTCGGGCGTTGACCCGCTTTCACGAGCGGCTGCTCGCCGAAGAGCTCACGGCCCGCAGCGGGGACAGTACCCGCCGGCTGGCGAGCGCGCTCTCCGAATCGCGGGTCGACCTCAACCCCCACCAGGTCGAAGCGGCTGCCTTCGCCCTCGAGTCGCTCCCTCGCGGGGGCTGCATGCTCGCCGACGAGGTGGGGCTGGGAAAGACCATCGAAGCCGGCATCGTGCTCGCCCAGCTGATGTCGGAGGGCAAGACCCGCATCCTCATTCTCTGTCCCGCCACCCTGCGCTCCCAGTGGCAGTCGGAGCTCCGCGAGAAGTTCGACCTCGACTCGGTGGTGGTGGACGGCCGCTCGGTGCGCTCCACCGGCAATGTCTTCGACCAGCAGGTGCCGGTGATCTGCTCGCACCCGTTCGGCGCCAACCGCAGCGAGTTGCTGTCGCAGGTGGCCTGGGACGTGGTGGTGATCGACGAGGCCCACCGACTTCGCAACGCTCACAAGGCGTCACACAAGACGGGCCAAGCGCTCAAGGCGGCGCTCAAAGATCGCCCCAAGCTGCTGCTCACCGCCACCCCGCTGCAGAACAACCTCACCGAGCTGTTCGGGCTGCTCTCTTTGCTCGACGAGCAGATTCTTGGCCCCGAGCATGCCTTCCGGGCTCGCTACATCGTCGACCCCGACGCGGGAGGTCTGAGCGAAAGCTCGACGGTCGAGCTGAAGGAACGGCTTGCTCCGGTGGTGCAACGCACCCTGCGGCGGCAGGTGCGCGAGTACGTCCGCTTCACCCAGAGGCGGAGCATCGTCGAGGACTTCGCTCCCAGCGCCGAGGAGCAGGACCTCTACGATAAGGTCTCGGAGTACTTGCGGCGATCGGAGGCGGCGGCGATCGAGCCGGGGCGAAAGACCCTGCTCACCCTCGTCTACCGCAAGCTGCTCGCGTCCTCGACCTACGCGATCGCGCCGACCTTGCGGAAGCTGGCCGAGAGCCTCGAAAAGCGGCTCGCGGCAGCGAAGCTGGGCGCGACAGCAACCAAGCTGTTGTTCGAACCGGACGAGGCGAAGCAATTCTCGGAAGAAGCCGAGGAGTGGTCCGACGAGCCTTCCCGTCCCTCGAGCATGAGGGCCCTGGAGAACGAACTCTGGGAGCTGAAGCAGTATGCCACCCAGGCCGAGCAGATCCGGGTCAACGCCAAGGGCGAGGCGCTCAAGCGCGCCCTGGATCGGACTTTCACCGTCGCCCGCGCTCATCAGTGGCCGGAGAAGGCGGTGGTGTTCACCGAGTCGAAGCGGACACAGGAGTACCTCTTTCACCTGCTCTCCGATTACGGGTTCAAGGGGAAGATCTCCCAGCTGTCGGGTGACGCCGGTTCCCCCGAGGAGCGCCGGGCGCTGATCGAAGACTTCCGCGATCGCACCCAGATTTTGCTTTCCACCGAGGCGGGGGCGGAAGGGCTCAACCTTCAGTTCTGCAACCTGGTGGTGAACTACGACCTGCCCTGGAATCCCCAGCGGGTCGAGCAGCGGATCGGAC
>JAYUUC010000022.1:0-2550 GCA_043755105.1 Myxococcales bacterium | reverse complement strand
CCGCTAGCCCCATTCTGAGAATTGCTCTCAAAATGGGGCTGGCGGGCAGCTTTTCTACAGTCCTGTCGAATGCTACGCCGGGGTCTGGGGGCTCACCGGGGCAGGTGGGGTGGCCGGCTGGGTCGGCGTGGGCGTAGCAGCAGCCTCGTGGTGCGCAGGCGTGGTGCGCGAATCCGCCACCAGCGAGTCGGGGAAGTGCTTGAGGTTCTCCTGTTCGGCGCGGAAGAGGAACCGAGCGAGCGGCTGCACGTGCCCTTGATACGAATTGACGAGCACCGTGAAGACCCGCGCGGTCAGGGCCCTTGCGGCGTCGGACTTGTCCGTCTTCAGCTGCCGCTGAATCTCCAGGGCCTCGTCGTGCGCCAGCTTGGCGTCGTCCGCCTTGTAGTTCACCTTGTCGTTCTTCAGCTCCTCGAGCTTGGCCGTCTGGATGCTCGATGCCTTGAGCAGGTCAGAAGCCAGGTTCGAGAAGGATTTCCCCGAGGGCAGCTCTTCCAGCTTCGGTCCGTAGACCGGATCATTCTCCAGGTGGTACCGCTGGAGCTTGAGCATGCGGTCCCGCCGTGCCGTCGCCGACTGAATGACTTCGGGCGTGACCTTGTTGCTGCCCACCAGTGGCGCCATCAGCGCGTCGGCCTCCAGGGACCAGGCTGCATGCCGGACGAGGTCCAGGTGCTTGGGGTCAAACTCGGACTCCGGAATCCGCTTGAAGCGGGCAGCCAGCTCCGGAATTCCCAGCCCGTACGCCACGCCCGCCGCGACCAGCGCAAACGAGTCAGGGTTTACATTTGGAGTGAGCACTTGCTCTGGCACCAGCGCGTCCAAGTCCTTGCGGATCTTCGCCAGCGCTTCATTGGCCGGAAGCGGCGGCGGGCCCTTCTTCTCTGCGTGCGCGGCGAGCGGCCCGGCGTGGGTGGTCTTTTCGTCAGATGCGACGGAGGGCGGGGTCTTGGTCTTTGCCATGTGCGGAAGCCTGCCTGAATCGCCCCGCATATTTCAAGACTTATGGTCTTCATGGGGTGCAGTTCTGTGCAACGCATGCGTATGGCGTCGATTTTCAGGTGGTACGCTTGCGGGAGAAGTTCGTTGCACTTCCTTCCGCTCAATCGAGATGACCATGTTTGAAAGACTCATAAGGCGTCCGCTCAACGCTGCCCGGCTGCTGAATGCCCACTTTGCGCCGACCCTTCCCCCGAAGCTCACCATCCTGGAGCGCACCTTCCCCGGGCGAATGCGCGCTGACCTTCAGCTTGCGCTGAACGAGTTTCTCCAGACGACGACCGGACTCCAGGGCCCGTTTGGCCTGCCGTCGGAGCGCTTCGGCAAGGCCGCGACCCTTCGCAGCCTCGGCGTGGAAGACGACGCGCCCGCCGCGCTCGCGCCAGAGTACGAAGACGTCGATGTCGGCGACGAAGCGCCCGTCCGCTGCATCAAGAAGGCGTTCTGGTTCTTTCACACGCCCCGAGGAAAGGCCGCCGTGATGGTCGCCGCCGTCCGCGACTTCCAAAACCAGGTCAGCGGCGTCAACGTCCAGCTCGCGACCGAGGCCAGCAGCGCGTCGGTCGCGGACGACTTCTTTCGACAGCTGGAGAAGGCCATTCAGCAGGCGCGGAGCTACCGGGGCAAGGTGCTGAGTTTGGAGCAGACGCAGGCCTACTCCGGCGCGAGCAGCGGGGTGACGGTGCATCGGCTGCGGTCGGTGAGCCAGGAGGAGGTCATCCTCCCGCCCCGGACGCTGGCGCTGCTGGAGCGCAACGTGCTGGGCTTCATGAAGATCCGAGAGCAGCTGCGCGCCGCGAAGCAGTCCACGCGCAAGGGGCTGCTCTTCTACGGGCCTCCGGGGACTGGCAAGACGCACACCATCCACTATCTGGCGGGGGTGCTGAAGGGCCACACCACGCTCATCATCACTGCGCAGCAGGTCGGGTTGCTGGGCGAATACATGGCGTTGGCTCGGCTGCTCCAGCCGAGCATCGTGGTCATCGAAGACGCCGACCTGATTGCACGCGAGCGGCAGAAGATGGAGTCGGTAGGCGCAGAGTTGATGCTGAACAAGCTGCTGAACGAGATGGACGGGCTGAAGGAGGACGCGGACATCCTCTTCATCCTCACCACCAACCGGCCCGAGACGCTGGAAGAGGCACTGGTGGGGCGGCCGGGCCGCATCGATCAGGCCATCGAGTTTCCGCTGCCCGACGCGGACGGGCGGCGCAAGCTGGCGAAGCTCTACGCAGGCCAGAGCACGTTGTCGCCAGCGCTGGAGGACGAGGTGGTGAAGCGCACCGACGGCGTGAGCGCGTCGTTCATCAAGGAGCTGCTGCGGCGAGCCCACCAGATGCGCCTGGAGCGCGAGGGCGCCACCGAGCTCAGCCACGGCGACTTCGACGAGGCGCTCAACGAGATCCTGTTTGCGGGCGGGAGCCTGAACGTGAAGCTGCTGGGTGGGCGCGTGGGCGCCTGAGGGCCTGGAGACGGCAGCGCCCCGGCTCGCGAGAGCCGGGGCGCTGCCGCGTCCACTTCAGCGGTGGACCAAGCTCAGAGCGGGCAGCT
>JAYUUC010000021.1:0-2554 GCA_043755105.1 Myxococcales bacterium | reverse complement strand
GCCTGCTCCGGGACGCGCTCGCCGCCTACCTGTCCGAGGTCGGCCTCAACCACATCGGGGACGAGCTGGTCTCGTTCTTCGCCGACCCGCCGTCGTATCGCAAGCAGATGGTGCCTCGCTTGACCGGGGCGCTGATCGCCCGGAGCGAGCGGCAGCTGGCCGAGAAACGGCCGGCCAAGGCGCTCTCGGGGTTGAACCAGGTGCTGGCGCTCGATGGCACCCACCCCCGGGCGCTGGCGCTGCTTCAGCAGATGAACCGCTCCCGGCGACGTCAACAGACGATCGCCCGATGGCTGAAGGGCGCCTTCACGGCGGCCCTGCTGATTGCCCTGACCGCAGCTGGCAACAAGGCCTACGAACGGTACAGCTGCGTTCTCGACCTGCCGCCGCCGCCCGTGCTGAAGAGCGCGAGCGCGGTGCCGGTGCCGGCGGCCAGCTATCCGAAGCCTGCACCGCCCCCGACCAGCCCCGCAGGTAAGGCGGCGCCAGTCCTGGTGACTGCGCTCAAGGTCGAAGAGACCCATGCCCCTCGCGCGCTGAGAACAGTGAGCGTGGGTCGGCTCTATCCGGTCGAGGTGGTGATTCGCCCTTTCGGCAACGTGCAGGTGGACAGCGGTGAGCGCACCAAGGAGCTGAGCAAGACCTTCAACCTCTCACTCCCCGCGGGACGACACCGGCTCACCGTGTTCTGCGACGACCGCTGCGATCCGGTGCGCGAAGAGGTCGAGGTCGCACCCTGGACCCCGGCCCACCCGGACGACGCCCGGAACCCCAACCATTTCGCCTTCGCGGTGCGCTTGAAACCGGGCCGGCTGCAGTTCGACTACGAGCCCAGGGAGGCTCTGGTACGAATCGTCGGAGGCGAGGAGCGTTCCGCTCGGGGAACCCTCAGCCAACCTTTCATCATCCGCACCTCCCGCGAGAAGACCCGGGCGCTGGTGCACCAGGTGGCCTACGAAATCTCGCTCCCCGGTTACAAGACCCAAACCGGCACCGCGGAGATCGAACCGCTCACTTCGAAGGTGATCGCCGGTAAGCTCGAGGCGGAATGAGCCCTCCGCTCCTGCTGCTGGCCTTGTTGGCGCTGCTAGGCGCCGCGCCCCCGGGCCCGCTGGAGTCTGCCGCCGTTGATCCCCAGCTTTCCCAGGTGCGCAACGACTACGAGTTCGGCAAGTACGAGGCGGCCGTCACCGAGGCCCGCGCCCGCATCCTCCGCGAAAAAGCGGCGCCCACGCCCAACCCTGCTCTGCTGGTCGAGCTGCACAAGTACGCCGGGGTCGCGGCCTACACCCTCGGCCGAACCGCACAGGCCGAAGCCCACCTGCTGGCACTGCTCCAGCTCGACCCCGACTACGCCCTCGACCCGTTCGTCTTTCCTCCTCCCAGCGTCAACTTCCTCGAGAAGCTGAAGAGGGACAACGCCCGCATCCTCGACTCGATTCGCGAGGCTCGAAAGGAACGGTTGAACCGCGAGCGCAAGGAGGCCGAAGGTCAGGCTGCGGTCGCCCGGGAACGAAAGCTTCGCGATCAGGAAGAGCAACGGCGAAGGGTCGATCAACTCACCCGGGTCACCACCGTGAAGACGGTCGAGCGCCACAGCTACCTGGTCAACTTCATCCCTTTCGGGGCAGGCCAATTCCAACAGGGCCGCCCCAACTCCGGCGTGCTCTTCGCCGCGTTCGAGGGGCTGCTCGCCGCGACCAGCATCGCGTCCTATCTGGCGCTCCAGGGCATGATCATCGACCAGTCGGTGACGGTCGACGACCGATTTGGCACCCCCGACCGCACCTACCCCATTCGTGGCATTCCCAAGGTGCGTGAGTCCGAGGCCAACCGCTGGCGAATCGCCAAGCTCACCTCGGGAATCGGGTTCTACGGCCTCTATGCCTACGGGGTGGTCGACGCACTGCTCCACCATCAGGACGTGGTCGAGGTAGGCACCGAAGTCGAGAAGGCGAGCGCTTCGCCTGCTCCGCCGCCAGCCGAGGCCAGCGCCCCGGTGTCGGCGCGAGGCCTCGTCGGTTCCGGCCCCGAGCCCTTCCTCTTCCCCGCGCGGGGGGGTATGGGAGCGGGAGTGACCCTGCGCTTCTAGCGGTCAAAGGTGACCACGAATGGCCTGCCTCACCGTCCGCACCCCTGATGGAAAATCCCGGGTAGTGAACCTGCTCAAGCGGGTCACCAGCCTCGGCCGCGGCGCCGACAACGACATCCGTCTCGAGGACGGGGGCGTCGACGAGCACGCGCTCCACATTCTTTTCGACGGCAATCGTTACCAGGTCGGCAGCCAGGGAGCGTCCTTCGAGGTCAACGGGAAGCGGAAATCGGAGCATGTCCTCGGGCCCGACGACGTGGTCCGGATCGGCGGCTGCGAGCTGGTCTTCGGCGCCGCAGACGCTCCCGCCGCCGAGGCCGCCCGGGCGCCGACCCGCGCTCAGTTCGAGACCGGGCAGCCCGAGGCCCACACCAGCGAGGTCGCTGGCGTCCCGGGTCGCGAGCTCGCCAGTCTGCGCGCGCTGACCGCCTTCTCTGAACGGCTGCTCCAGAGCTACGACCT
>JAYUUC010000020.1:0-2555 GCA_043755105.1 Myxococcales bacterium | reverse complement strand
GACTTCACCCGTGAGCTGGGTCCGCTCTCGCAGCAGCTGCGCTCCGATGCCGAGCCGCACCTTCACCGCGTCTCCGGGCCGCGCGATCTGCGTCTTCGGAACCTTGATCGCGCCCAGCGAGCCATCTGACGGCGTCACCCACGCTTCTTCGCGCCGCTCTTCGTACGTGCCAACGACCATCTGCCGCAGCCGCTGATGCACCTTGAGGATTCGGCCGATGTTGCGGCCATTGCGGCCAATCGACACCTCGACCTCGACCCGATCGCCGTCGATGGCGCGCTTCGCCTCTTCCGGCGGGAGAAACACGTTGTCGCCCACCCCGTCGGTCGGGTGCACGAAGCCGAACCCATCGTGATGTACATGCAGCGTGCCGACCATCACCGGCAAGGCGTTCGTGCGCTGAACGGGAACGGGCACCGCGCGAAACTTCTGCTTTGGCTCTTCCGGCGAGTGGCGCGGGGCCTGCGTGAACTTCGCGTGCTTCTTGTCGGGAACTGGAATGGGGCCGTTCAACCGAAACTGCTTTCCATCTTTGTCGATCTCTCCTTCTTGAATCATGCGCGCAAGGACGCGCTTGAGGACCGATTGCTGACCGGCCGGAAGGGAGAGGGCCCGCAGCAGCTCCTTGAGCCCGAGCTGACGCCCCGCTGAGGCAAGCGCCTCGCGGACCTGCGCACTTTCAATTTTCACTAGAAGTAAACCGTCGCCCCGACACCAGGCGTGAAGAAGAAAATCCCGACGCTTCCGGACTTGAGGCTGATCGGCACCGCGACCAGCCCCCGGATGTTCATCGAGAAGGACTGCGAGAAGAAGTACTCACCGCCGCCACCGGCGTTCAGCACCAGGGCGAAGTCATCGCCCTTCTCGGAGAGCAGCTTTCCAAACCCTACCTGCGCGGTGACGAACGGCCGCACCGACGCAGCGGGAGAACGGAACATCAGATCGACGCCCGCCGCGGCCGAGAAGCCGACGACTGCGCGATCGGGATACGAGGGAAAAGTCGCGGCCGCGCCCGCATCGACCGTCAGCTTGATCAGTTCGCTGAGGAAGAAGGCGACGCCGACCGAGGCCGTTGGAAGGTTCGACGTCGGCGAGCCGAAGAACGTCGCCCGAATCCCGAAGGAACCGGCGCGCGCCGAGCCACTCGAGGCCGCCACCGCTGGAGGCGCAACAACTGGAGCGCTCTTGCTGGCAGGAGCCGCAGGCGGCGGGTTGTCCGCAGGAGGCGGCGTCGGCGGAAGCTCCGAACCAATCTCCTGCGCAAAGCCCGCCGATGCGACCACCACCGACAAAAGCGCCCAGCGAATCACGGCATTTCCCCCGGCTTCACGGTGACCGAGAGCTTGTAGCTCTTGTGCACCTGAGTCGGGTTGAAGGCCTTGGCGAGGAAGAAGTCGACCTCGTGCACTCCCGGGTTGCGCGGCGTGAAGAAGAACTCACGCGTCGGCGGACCGCCGGGCTTGAGCTCGAAGTTGGCTTCCCGCAACGACACCCGCTTGGCGAGCGTCGGCTCGACCGCCCAGGTGTAGCCGGCGCGCTCTGGCAGCCGCACCGACAGCCCGCTGTTGAGCTTCACTTCGACGGCGCCCTTTTCACCACGGGCGTCGACCGACTTGAGCTCCATGCCATCGCGCATGACCGGACGGACATCGAGCGGCCGGGGCTCGCACGTCTCGACCTGCACCATGCCGCCCCAGCCCGAGGTCTTCTCGACCACGCCCGTGACGTACATCGTGCCGCCCACGTGCTTCTTGATCCCCTTCGCGTTCTTGCCCTGCAGCAGGAAGCTGACCTGCTGGCGGGTGCCGCCGTTCGAGACGACGAGGAAGAAGTCGTCGCCGGTCATCTCGAGCGTCCCGCGCATCGACGCGAAGCCCTTCATGCCCGCCCCCATGCCGGCGTTGCAGACCTGCTCGGTCTCACCGGGGGAGAGGAACTTGAGCTTCACCTCGGGCTCGGCGGCGACCTCGGTCACCTCGAGCTCCGGCTTCTTCGCCGAGTACTTGCGCACTTCGACGATGCCACCGTGGTTGTTGGTGCGGCGGATGAGGCCGTTCACCGACACCTTGTGGTCGACGTACGCGGGCAGCACTTCCTGGTCCGGACCCTGAAGGAGGAAGAACAGCTCGCGCTTGTCGCGGCCGATGACCTCGAGGTACGGGAAGCCCAGGTGCACGAACATCCGGCCCTTGAGCGAGCCTTCGCCCTGGACGCCGCGGCCCGTTCCGACCGACAGCACCTGCTCCATCTCACGCTTGGTGAGCTGCTCGATCGGCGGCGGCAGCTTCGACGCGCGCGGAAGGGGCTTGTCCGGCAGCGGCCCCAGGAAGACGCCGTCACGCCGCGGTGCGGACATCGCGGGCTCAGGCACCTTCTTGACGTCGATCGGCTTTCCCTTCGCGTCGAGCTTGGGAGGCTTGCCGTCTGGCTTTCCCTTCTCGACCTTTACGGGGGGGGCCTTGGCCAGAGCCTTGTCGGGCTTGGGCGCTTTGAGCGGCTTGGGCGCTTTGGGCGCCTTCGCAGGTTTGGCCGCAGGGCTGACCTTGACCTTCGCC
>JAYUUC010000019.1:0-7583 GCA_043755105.1 Myxococcales bacterium | reverse complement strand
GCTCGACCAGCACCGCGCGGGGGCCAAGCCCGGCGTCTACGAAGAGACCCAGCGGCGGGCGGCAGCGCTGATCCGCCGGGCCGTCGCTCCCGGTTCGGCTTCGTCCCTGGAGCCCGAGCTCGAGCGGTTCTCGACCTACGTCGACGAGCAGCTGGGCCACCACCGGCGAGGGTCGGGCTTCGAGGCCGGAGTCGGGTTCGTCAAGGCACTGGCGGTTGCCTTACTGATTCGCGCCGTGGTGCTCGAGCCATTCAAGATTCCCTCTGCCTCGATGGTGCCGACACTCGAGATCGGCGATCAAATCTTCGTCAACAAGTTCATCTACGGGGTGCGAATCCCGTTCCTCAACAAGGTGCCGTTCGTGATCGTCCGTCCGCCGGCGCGGGGCGACGTGATCGTCTTCAACAACCCGGTCGAGCCTGACAAGGATTTCATCAAGCGGGTGGTCGGCATCCCCGGGGACCGGGTCGAGATCCTCGACAAGGTCGTCCACATCAACGGGGTCGCCCAGCCGGTGCAGGTCGAGGCCGAGCGCTACGACAGCATGGAGCAGGACTCGCTCACCACCCAGTGGTCGGTGCGCGAGTCGACGCTGGTGCGGGAGCGGCTCGATGGCCAGGTCCACCTCTCGATGCGAAATCCCGGCGACCCCCGCGACGGGGAAGGGAACCGACGCGGCGATCGCCGAGGCCCCTACCTGGTGCCGCCTCGAAGCGTATTCGTGATGGGCGACAGCCGCGACAACAGCATGGACAGCCGCTACGGATTGGGCCGGGATGAACTCGGGGTGCAGTACGTGCCCTACGACAGCATCAAGGGCAAGGCGATGGTGATCTGGCTCTCGCTGTCCTTCCAGGGGTTGGGCGCCAAGCTCTTCGGGGGCACCGGGCTGCGCACCGACCGGTTGTTTCTTCCGGTGAGGATGTGCGGCGACGAGCCGGTCCGGCAAAGGTCGTTGACGCCTTGAGCAAGCGGCTGCTATTCGCAAAGACCGTGCGGCCCGCGGGTTCGGTCAATCTGATTGGCTTGATGTTGTTCCTGGCGCTCGCCGGAGGCATCTACTGGCTGGCGATGTTCGCCCCCGCTTATCTCGACAACCTCGACGTCAAGGAAGCGCTCACCGGCGCCTTCAACGACGCTTCGATGTCGCAGGATTCCCAGCTGCGAGTGCGGATCCTCGCCCAGGTGTCGAAGGTGGGCACCCACCGAGACGCCTCAGGAGCAGTGGTCCCCGGGCTGGAGATCACCCCTTCGATGATCGTCATCCAGCGCGATGAAGTCGAGCACACCATCGCGCTCGAAGTGGAATACGATCGGGCCATCGTGCTCTGGCCGTCGAAACGCATCAGGACGCTCCACTTCCGGGTCCAGCAGGAAGGGCCTTTGCGGTTTCATTGACGCTCTCGAAGACCGTGCGCCATCTGCTCGCCATCGAAGGCATGGCTCGAACCGAGATCGAGGCGTTGCTCGGCCGCGCCGCCGAGCTCGACCGCGAGGCCCGGGAAGGCCGTCTCGCCCCGTCGCTTCGGGGCAAGGTGGTCGCCAATCTCTTCTTCGATGACTCCACCCGCACCCGCTCGTCGTTCGAGCTTGCGGCCCACTCTCTGGGCGCGACGGTGCTCAACTGGACCGCGAAGGGCTCTTCGCAGAGCAAAGGCGAGACCCTGCTGGACACAGCGCGCACCCTGGCGGCGATGGGCCCTTCCGCGCTGGTGGTCCGTCACCCCTCGTCAGGAGCGCCCGCGCTGATCGCAGCCCACGTGGACTGCGCGGTGATCAATGCGGGCGATGGCACCCACGAACACCCGAGCCAGGCGCTCCTCGATGCCTTCACCCTGCAGCAGCGGCTGGGGCCGCTCGACGGGCGCACGGTGGCGATCGTCGGTGACATTCTTCACAGCCGGGTGGCTCGGTCGAACGTGCATTGCCTGCGCGCGCTCGGCGCCCGGGTGATTGCCTGCGGTCCGCCGATGATGATTCCCCAGGGCCTCGAAGCACTGGGCTGCACGGTGACCTGGGATATGGACGAAGCGATCGACGGGGTCGACGCGGTGATGCTGCTGCGGGTGCAGCTGGAACGGCAAGGCGAGTCGGTCTTCCCTTCGCAACGAGAGTATGCCGCCCGCTACGGTCTGGGGGAGGCACGTGCGGCGCGGCTGAAGCGCGGCGCGCTGGTGCTTCATCCCGGGCCGATCAACCGCGGCGTCGAGATCGCGTCCGGGGTGGCCGACCGAGACCCCAGCGTGGTGCTCGAGCAGGTGCGCAATGGCGTCGCGGTACGTCGGGCCATTCTCGAGGCGTGCGCGTGAGCGGCCGGGTGCTGATTCGCGGCGGGCGGCTGATCGACCCGCGTCACCAGGTCGACGGGGTTCGCGAGCTGTTGCTCGAGGAGGGAAAGGTCGCCCGGATTTCGGAGCAACCGCTGTCGACCGAGGGCGCGACGGTGATCGACGCACGCGGGCAGTGGGTGGTGCCCGGGCTGATCGATCTTCATGTCCATCTGCGCGAGCCAGGGGAAGAGGGCAAGGAGACCATTCTCACCGGCTGTCAGGCGGCGGTGGCAGGCGGCTTCACCTCGGTGGTGGCGATGCCCAACACCCGGCCGGTCAACGACAGTGCGTTGATCACCCGGCTGGTCTTGACCCGCGCGGCCGAAGCGAACCTCTGCCGGGTCTACCCCGCGGGAGCGATCACCCAGGGGCTCAAGGGCACCGAGCTGTCGGAGCTGGCGTCGCTGGTGGAAGCGGGCTGCATCTGCATCACCGACGACGGCAGACCGGTGATGAGCGCCGGGGTGATGAGGCGGGCGCTTCAGTATGCGCGGGTGTTCAAGGTGCCGGTGATGGTCCATGAAGAGGACCTCACTCTGTCGGCCGGCGGCCTGATGAACGAAGGCCCGCTCGCTACCCGCATGGGGCTGCTGCCGATTCCGCCTTCCGCGGAGACAGCGATGGTCGCCCGCGACCTGGTGCTGCTGGAAGAGATCGGCGGTCGCCTGCACATCGCCCACGTCTCGTGTGAGGGGAGCGTCCGGCTGATCCGCGAAGCCAAGCGTCGCGGCCTTCCGGTCACGGCTGAAGCCGCCCCCCACCACTTCACCCTCACCGATGCGGCGCTGGTCGGGTACGACACCCACGCGAAGATGAACCCTCCCTTGCGGCGGGAGAGCGACGTGCTCGCGCTGCAGGAAGGGCTCGCCGACGGAACCCTCGACGCCATCGCCACCGACCACGCTCCCCATGGAACGCTGGACAAGGACTGCGAGTTCGACCGTGCGCTCAACGGGGTGGTGGGCCTGGAGACGGCGGTGCCGCTCACGCTGGCGCTGGTGAAAGCGGGCCGGTTGACCCCCGAGCGGGCGATCGCGCTGTTGACGTCTGGCCCCGCGGCGGCCTTCTCGCTGCCGGGCGGGCACCTCGGCGAGGGCGCTCCTGCCGACGTGACGGTGATTGACCCCCAGAGGGAGTGGGTGGTCGATGCTCGGAAGTTCTTTTCGAAGGGCCGCAATACGCCCTTTCACGGTCGGAAGGTTCAGGGCAGGGTGACGCACACCCTGGTCGGGGGGCGGCAGGTCTTCGCGCAGGAACGGGAGCAGGAATGAAGCGCGCGGTGCTGGCTTTGGCGGACGGGACAACCTTCGAAGGGCAGGGCTTCGGCTCGAGCAGCGAGACCGTCGGCGAGGTGGTCTTCAATACCTCGATGTTCGGCTACCAGGAGATCCTCACCGACCCCTCGTACGTCGGGCAGATCGTCACCATGGCCTATCCCCAGATGGGGAACGTGGGTACCAATCTCGCGGACGAGGAGTCGCTCCGCCCGCACGCGGTGGGAATGGTGGTGCGGGAATTCTCTGCGCCCTCCAGCTGGCGTTCGACTGAAGCGCTCAGCGCGTATCTTGAAAGAGGCGGGGTGGCCGGAATCTCCGGGCTCGATACCCGAAAGTTGGTCCGTCACCTGCGCGTGCACGGGGCGCAGATGGGCGTGCTCTCGACGGGGTCGGTCAGTCCGGCAGCGCTGGTGAAGAAGGCGGCCGCAGCCCGAGGCATGGAAGGACAGGACCTGGCGACCGGCCTCTCGACCAAGAGCCCTTACGTGTGGACTCAGCCCACTCCTCGGGTGCTCGAGGTTCCCGGCGTCGAGAAGGAACCCATTTCTGCGATGGGCCCGCGCTTCGAGGTGGTGGCCTACGACTATGGGTTGAAGCGCTCGATGCTCGAGCTGCTGGTGGACGCGGGCTGCCGGGTGACGGTGGTGCCGGCGGGCTTCCCCAGCGACGAGGTGCTCGCCCGCAAGCCCGATGGGGTTTTTCTCACCAATGGCCCTGGCGATCCGGCCGCGGTGGTGGGCGCAGATCGCGCGGTGGCGGGGTTGCTCGGGAAGGTGCCGCTGTTCGGCATCTGTCTGGGCCACCAGATCCTCGCGCTGGCGCTAGGGGGCAAGACTTACAAGATGAAGTTCGGCCACCGCGGCGCCAACCAGCCGGTGAAGGACCTCGAGACCGGCAAGGTGGAAATTACCGCCCAGAATCACGGTTTCGCGGTGGATGCCGCCAGCCTGAAGGGAAAGGCGGTGGTCACCCACCTCAACCTCAATGACCAGACGGTGGAAGGGTTGTCGGTGCCCGATGCAAGGGCGTTCAGTGTTCAGTATCACCCCGAGTCATCTCCTGGACCTCATGACGCCCGGCATCTCTTCCATCGCTTCACCCGGCTGATGGCGCGCTAGTATCGGCGTTCTGCCATGGACGATGCCTTCGAACCCCAGTCGTACCAGCCCTTCCTCGATGAGCTGATCGCCTTCGCCAGCAGCGAAGAGAAGAAGCCCGAGCTGCTGCTGGCCAAAGCCGAGTACGTCAAGCTCACCGGAGAGGTCTTCGAGGACGACAAGCAGTTCGAGACCCGCATGGCCTCGTTCCTCGATTACTACCTCTTCGATCGCGTCTCCGGTCAGACCGGGAAGACGCCCGCGCAGGAGTTTCACGAGCAGGCGAAGGCGACCGGGAACGAGGAGCGCGCGAACAGCTTCCACGGCTTCACCGAAACCTTGCACGGGCTCTTCGAGGTGCGGAAGCTGGGCAAGGGGACGGTGCGACTGCGCGAGCTGTTCTCGGGGAAGGACCATGACGTTACCGAGCGTCGGCAGTTGGTGGGGCTGGAGAAGGGCGATCTGATCGAAGCCCGCCTGATTCCACTGGGCGGCCACCTGCTCTTCTCAGCGGCGTTCTGCTACCACCCCAAGGGCTCGTTCAAGGCAATCCTCAAGGAAGTGAAGCGCCGGAAGAAGAAGGAACCGGAGCGCGCACCGCTCGAGATGGTGTGGGACTGCTCGAAGCGGGCACTCAAGGTCGACCGCTATCGTCAGATCGCGGTGGAGAAGATCTACGAGTTCGAGAAGAAGACGATCTGAAGAGGGAAGGGGGCTACTTCGCCTTCTTCTTCAGGAACGGCTTGATCTCTTTCTCGTAGACCTCGAGGTCGCCGTTGGCGCGGAAGTCGGCAATCGAGATGTAGCTCTCGACGCCGCAAGTGCGGCAGCCCTTTCCCATCAAGCGGTCGTGCGGTTTGTCACAGCGATACCAGTCGTGCTCGAAGTGGGGAATGAGCGCCTGGGCGAAGTCGAGAGCGGTCTTGAGAATCACCGAAGTGGGCATGGCGCGGGCAAGCTACAAGGCTTCAGCCTTCCTGCAAAGCCTCGAGGAGCGTCCGCAACCGCTGAAGCTCGCCTTCCGGGAGCGGGTCGAACTGCAGGCCCACCCCCTGGCGGGACACAGTGACATTCTCCACCCGGGCGTGGGGAATGGAGCGGAGGCTGCGCCCGAGGCGACGGACGGTCACTGCTCCTGTCCACGGGGTCTGTCCGGGAAGAGGAATGAGCAGCCGTCCGCGGTCGCCAAATTGAAGATCGTGGGCGAGCTCGACCTCGGCGAAGAGCCCATTCTCGGAGAGGTCGATCACCGTCACCGGGATCGGCTTTGAAGGGGAAACGGTGCCCTCCCTTTCGAGCTCGGCGGGAAGGTTGAGGCGCAGGCGCAAGGGACGGTCGAGGAACAAGGAGGAGCCGGGGTCGTCAGCAACAGCGTGGTGAGCTTACTCCAGTCAAGTGCCGTGAGTTTTTACGCCCCTTGAAGATTCAGCAAGCCTTGGGTCCTTTCTCCAAAGGGCACTGGCCAATCGTCCACTAGATCCGGTGTACGGCCATCATGTTGGTCTTCCCCGCCTGGTTGGGCACTCCCGCGATGATGATGATTCTCTCGCCCGGCACCGCCAGCTTCTGTTCCAGACACAGCCGTCGCACTTGCCGGACCATCGCCTCGGCGGAGGCGAGCCTGCCCACCAGCCGCCCCTCCACTCCCCAGAGCAACGACAGCCGGCGGATGATCGCCGGGTTGGGAGTGAGGGCGAGGATGTGCGCGTGGGGTCGGAACTGGGACACCATGCGGGCGGTGAATCCGCGCTCGGTGTAGGCGACGATCAGCTTCACCTCGAGCTGTGCTGAGGCAGCCACCGCGGCCGCTGCCACTCCGGCGGAGAAGTTCTCGACGTTGTCTTCGAGGCGAACGCGGCGACGGTCCCCCCGCTTCTCCGCTTCCTCGATGATGCGGGCCATCATCTGCACTGCCTGGACCGGGTACTTGCCTGCGGCGGTCTCTGCCGACAGCATCAACGCCGAAGCGCCGTCGAGAATGGCGTTGGCCACATCCGATACTTCTGCACGGGTGGGCCGGGCATTGAGGATCATGCTCTCCAGCATCTCGGTGGCGACGATCGCCACTCCGCCCTGATCGTTGACCAGCTCGACCGCGTTCTTCTGGATGTTGGGCAACTGCTCCATCGGCAGCTCCACCCCGAGGTCTCCTCGGGCGATCATCACGCCATCGGAGACGCGGGCGATACGGGCCAGCGCCTGCACCGCCTGAGGCTTTTCGATTTTAGCGATCAGCGGGGTGCCTCGCTTCGCCACATGGGGCCGCGCCCGCTCGATGTCCTCGGGTGATCGCACGAAGGAGAGGGCGACGTAGTCGACGTCGTGCTCCTGGCCGAAGGCGAGATCCTCGAGGTCCTTCTCGGTCACTGCGCGCACCGAAATCGCGGCCGCTGGCAGGTTGACGCCTTTGTGGTCCTTGAGCACCCCGCCCACCAGCACCCGGCAGCGGACGTTGCTTCCTTCAACCCGAATCACCTCGAGTCGAACCCTTCCGTCGTCGAGCAGCACCGGGTCGCCTCGAGCGACATCGCGGGGCAGGGAACGGACCGGGACCGGTATCAATTTGCCTGCCCCGAGGATCGGCCGGGTGGTGAGGGTGACCACGTCGTCGGTGGTCACCCCCAGCTGACCGCCCTGAAACTGGCCGAGGCGAATCTTCGGCCCTTGAAGGTCTTGAAGAATGGCCACCGGCCGACCGAGGCGCTTCGACAGCTTTCTCAGCAGGCGAATCCGACGCAGGTGTTCGAGGTGGGTGCCGTGCGAAAAATTGAACCGGGCGACGTTCATGCCGGCGAGAATCATGCCCTCCAGCACCCCGGGTTCGTCGGTCGAGGGCCCGAGGGTGCAAACGATCTTGGCCTTGCGCATGATGGGGAGCC
>JAYUUC010000018.1:0-2561 GCA_043755105.1 Myxococcales bacterium | reverse complement strand
AAGGCGTCGGGCTGGCCTGCCTCGCCTCGCTGGCCCAGGAGAACGGACAGTGGGTAGAAGCGAAGAACACCTACCGCGAAGCGCTTCAGATTCTCCGTGCCGTCGGCGATCGCCGCTATGCGGGGCTGGTGCTGGCGGCGCTCGGGGCGGTGGAGGACAGCTGCGGCGAGCTCGAAGCTGCAGCAGCTTCGCTGGTCGAAGGGGAGGCGTTGCTCAAGGAGGTCGCAGACCCGATGTTCCTCGAGGCGCTCGAGCTCTACCGCGCACACCTCGTGCTCGGCCGGGCGCGTGTCGCTGAACGAGAAGGGCGAGAGGGGGAAGGCCGTGAGCTGCGAAAGAAACTGGGAGACCAGCTTCAGCGTGCGGGTTCAGGCGCGGGAACCCTGAGCTCGGAACAAGTGCGCGCGGCACTGAGGTCCCTGCGCCGCGCGATGCGGGCCTGAGGCGGCGGAGGCCTCTTGAGTTCGGCCTCGCGCGCAACGTGGGGCTTGATTCTCTTCGCGACACCGATCCAAGCGGACAGAATCGCTGGGCCAATAGGGGAGGACAGAATCGCGGGGCCACGACCCCCGGTTTCCGCGCTTGGCACGGCAAGTCGAATGAGTCATGTGGGCAGCCGATGGCGCGCACGGCTCGGCTTTCCTCTGTCGACGACCTTCCCCTGTCGGAGACTCGGGAAAGTTCGGGTCCCCGAGGTCTGCTGTGGCTGTTGTTGCTGGTCGCCGCGGTGCCGCGGGCAGCGCTGATGCCGTTCAACGAGAACCTCTACGGCGACGCGGTGGTCCGCACCGAGCTGGCCGAGAAATGGGCCCATCACCCGCACTGGATTGCGTCGTTCGACGATGGGGCTTTCCAGTTCGGGCCCCTGCACCTCTATCTGGTGGGACTGGCCTTCAAGCTCTGGCCCCACCGCGAGCACGCCGGTCGCGGGGTGAGCCTGCTCTTCGGAGTCGCCACCGTGTGGCCCCTCTATCGGCTCAGCCGGCTCTTCTTCGATTGGAAAGCGGGCCTCTGGGCGTGTCTCGCCTTCAGCGTCTGGGGGATTCATCTGCAGGCCTCGACCACTGCGGCGAGCGAATCGCTCGGACTCTTTCTCATCGTCGCGATGCTGTGGTCCTTCGCGCGGGGAATGGAAGAGAACCGACTCGCACTGCTGATTGTCGCCGCGGGGCTGCTCAACCTCGCCGCCGCCACTCGCTATGACGCCTGGATGCTGATTCCGCTCCTCGCCGGGGTGCTGGCATGGGCGGACCGAGATCGGCTCGCAGCAGCTACCCGGGCCGTGGTGTTCACCTTGTTCTGCCTTCCGTTTCCTCTCGTCTGGATGCAAGGCAACGCGCTCGCCCGCGGTGAGGCGCTGTGGCCGATGCATTTCATCGACCAGTTTCATCGCGCCTGGTTTGCCACCGAGCAGGCCCGGTGGGGGACGGGGCTGTTCCGTCTCTACAATCTGGCCTTCTGGCCGGGCACGGCCTTGCTGACCTTGACCCCCCTGGTCGCGATCTTCGGCGTCGCGGGGCTGGTGCAGGCCCACCGCAGACGACCCGAGCTGCGCTGGTGGACGGGGTTGCTGCTGGTGCCCACGGTCTATTTCACGGTGCGAGGTACGGTGCTCGGAACCTTCGTCCCGCTCGCTCGCTTCACCGTCGTGCAGCTGGTGATGTTGCTGCCCTTCGTGCACGCCGGGTTCGAAGCTTTGACCCGCGGCCGGAGTTTGATTGTCCGGCGAAGCCTCGGAAGCCTCGCAGTCGCCACCGCGGTCGGCTTTCCTCTTTGGCTCGGGCTGTTCACCTACCGGGCCGAGGGTCAATGGCAGGATTGGCTCCGGCCGGTCAGCCCCACCTCGACCAATTCCGAGGTAGTTCGCAACGCAGCCCAGTTCATCCGCGAGCAAATTTCTTCCACGGGAAAGGCGCTCATCCTCGACTCCGACCCCAACTACCTCGAACTCCAGGTGGGCTTCTTCGGAGGTCTTCCCCGCGACCGGATGGCCTTCGTCCGTCATCAGGACTTCTCCGAACGCTTGCGCGAGCTCGAGCCGGGCTTCCTGCTGCGGGCCGACCGCGGACTTCTCGAGCGGTTGCCGGGCACCGAAATCGAGGGGGCTCGACTCCACTTCCAAGGCGCCTGGTTCGAACCTCTGGCGAAGCTCGAGGGGCCGCTGCACTTCTACCGACGGGTGGAGCCCGCTCCCGCACCCCAAGGCCTCTGATTCCGCCAGGCTATTCGGGGCTCCAGTTGTCGTCGTCGCCGGGGACGGTGTGCGCTCCCAGCCAACCCTGTAGAATCAGCGAAGCCGCGAGCTGATCGATCACCTCTCGGCGCTTCTTTCGAGACACATCACCTTCCAGCAATACCCGCTGGGCTGCCACTGTGGTCAATCGTTCGTCCCAGTATTCAACGGGGACACCGGTGGCGAGCGCGGCCGATTCCCCGAGCTTGCGTGAGGCTTCCGCACGAGGCCCCTCGGAAGCGTTCATGTTCAAGGGCAGTCCCACTACCAACAGCTCGACCTCGTGGGCTTTGACCAGTGCCTTCAGCTCGGCGAGGTCCGCGCGCAG
>JAYUUC010000017.1:0-7616 GCA_043755105.1 Myxococcales bacterium | reverse complement strand
CCGCTCGAGCGCGCAAAGCTGCTGCTGAGCCTTGCCGAAGTTCAGGACGGTCCGCTCGCAGAGCCGGCGCGGGCCTTCGACTCCGCGGCACGGGCACTTCGCGCGGCTCCGAGCGAACCGGCGACCCTGGAACGGGCGTTTCTGCTGGCGCCGAGGTCAAACTCTGAAGAGGGGCTGGCCCTCCTTCTCAGGGAACTCGCTGCGCGGGTGCCGCAGCCCGAAGCGCGCGTGCGGATGCTCGAGGCGCTCGCCCGCCTTGAGGAGCGGCGGTCGCGGCCGGTGGAAGCGATCGACGCCTGGCAACAGGTGCTCGCCTGGGCGCCCTCGCACTCCGACGCGGTCGATCGGCTCGACGTCCTTCTTCGCGAGCAAGGCCGACACGAACAGCGGGTGGCGCTGCTGCAGAAGTGGCGCGCACCGCAAGGAGGCCCCGAGTCGATTCCCCGACACCTCGAGCTCGCCCGCGCTCAGCTGGATGCCGGGGACCTCGCCGCAGCGATCGACTCCTACCAGGCGGCGTTCGCGCTCCGGCCTGACCCTGCAGTGCTCGAGGTGCTCGATCCCCTTCTTGAAAAAGCCCAGCGCCCACTGGACCAGGCCGAGGTCCTTCGTCGTCGGGAGGAACTCGCTGCCTCGGAACAAGAGAAGGGCACCCTTCGCAGCCGTCGCGCCCGGGCGCTCGAGCGGGGGGGCGAGCTCGAGAGCGCGCTCGACATCTTCGCGTCGCTGCTCGGCTCTGCAGAGACGTCGGCGGCCGTCGCTGGGTTGGAGCGGATGGGCGAGCTTCCCCGAACCCGAAGGGCTGCCGCCGCGCTGCTCGAGCCGGGCTATCGAGCAGCCGCGAACCCGCGCCGGGTGGTCTGGGCACTCGAGCAACAACTCGACGGCGCCCCGGCCTCCGAGCGCCCCCCCTTGCTCCGGGCGCTCGCCCCTGAGCGCGAAGGTCTCGGCGACCTCGGCGGAGCCTTCACCGCATGGAAGGTGGCCTTTTCCGAGGGACCCGCCGACGAATTTCTGCTCGAGGAGCTGGGACGTCTGGGCAGCAGGCTCGAGGCTTATCGCGAGATCGAATCTCTGCTGAAGAGCATCCTCGAAGGGCCAATTCCTGCGCCGGTGTCTCTGCGGCTCTGGCGGACCCTGGCCAACCTGGCACGCGGTCCTCTCGCTGATCCGAACGCTGCAATCGCGGCGCTGGAGCAGGTCGTCTCCCGCGCTCCGGACGACCGCGCATCGTGGGCAGCCCTTGCCGCACTGTATGCCCCTGCCGGTCGGGTCGAGCAGCGCGCCCGGGCGTTGCGCGAGTTGATCTCTCTCGAGCCTGCGGTCGAAGCGCGAACCGAGCTTCGCCTCGAGCTTTCCGAGCTGGCAGAGACCCAGTTACAGGACCTCGCGCTCGCCGCGGACTGCTGTCGACAGGTGCTGGCGGAGCAGCGTCGCGAGGAACGGGCGACGCTCCGGCTCACCCGACTGCTCTCGGCCAGCGGCGCCCACCGCGAGCTGGCCGAGCTCTACCTCGACCGAATCGCTCACGCCGCAGAACGCCACGCGGGTGACGAGGCGGCGGCTCTTGACGTGGCGCTGGCACGCTTGCTCCTCGGTCCGCTCGGCAATGGACAGGGCGGGCTTTTACGGCTGGAGCCGCTGGTCCAACAGCGCTCCGCACACCCGGGCGCCGTGGCGCTTCTGGAAGAGCTTCTTCGTCCGGGCTCCTCCTGGCGGGTGGAGGCTGCGGGCCTGCTCGAGCCGCTGTTCACCCGCGAGCTCGAGCACGAGAAGCTGGTCGAGGTCCTCCAGATTCAGCTCGAGGCCGAGGCGGACATCAGGCGCCGGGCGGCGATCTTGCGGCGGGTCTCCGATCTCGAATCCGGTTCGCTCTGGCGTCCAGCCCGAGCCTTCGTCGCCGCCTCGCAGGCGCTGCGACTTCTCCCCGATGATGCGGGAGCCCTGAAGCGTTCTCTTCACACTGCGGAAGCGGCCGGGCTGGGGGGGCCGTTGATCGAGCTGCTCGCGGAGACTGCCCCCCGCGCCACCGAGGAATCGACGCGCGCTTCGATGTTCCGCAGCCTCGCCTTGCTCCAGGAGCTGGCGGGGGATTCGGCGGGGGCAACTGCCAGCTGGATGAGCGTGCTCTCGCAGCGCCCTGCGGATCTCGAGGCTCTGGAGAGTGCCTCGCGGCTCCTCGAAGTCCAGGGCCGAGCTGGCGAGCTGGTCGAAGTGCTGAAGCGCCGCCTCGCGCTCGCCCCGGCTCCCGGTCATCAGGCGCTGCTTCTGCTGCGAATCGGCACTCTGCAGCAAGACGGGCTGCACGACCTTCGCGAGGCGATGGGCACCTTCGAGCAGTTGCTGGCGCTCACCCCGGACGACCGGGTTGCCTTGAAACGGCTCGATCCGCTCGCCGAGGCGCTCGAGGCCTGGGAGCGGCTGGAGGGAGTGTTGATCCACCGGCTCGCGCTCGCCGATCCCGATGAATCGGCCGAGCTGCGGTGGCGGCTGGCTCAGCTTCGCGAGGACCGGCTCGACAACCGCGCCGGAGCGGCCACTCTCTACCGCGAGCTCCTCGATTCGGACCCCGGCCATCTTCCCGCGCGGTCTCGCCTCGAACAGCTCTTCGCCATCGAGCCGCGCCGGGAGATCGCCGACTCACTCCTGCAGGCCTATCGCCGCACCGCCGACGCCCAGGCGCTCGCCACGCTGATCAAGGCCCGGGTATCGCTCGAGCCTGATCCCGACGAGAAGCGGGCGCTGCTGCTTGAGTTGGTCGCCGTCTGCACCGAGCGTCTGGGAGACGCGCGCGGCGCATTCGAGGCAGGGCTCGCGCTGGTCACCGTGTTCCCTCGCGAGATCGGGTTGCGTCCCGGGCTGTCGCAGCTCGCCGAGCGCGCGGGGGCCTTTCGGGAGCTCGTCGATGCCTACCGACTCCTGCTTCCGGGCCTCGAAGCTCTTGAGCAGGGTCCGTTGCTGCTCGAGCTGGGAGCGCTGGAGGAGCAACGTCTTGAAGACCCGGTGGCGGCCGTTCGGTCCTTCGAGCAGGCGCGGACGCTCGAAGGTGACGGGCCTCTTGAGGCGTCGCGTGCGCTGGAGCGGCTCTACACCAAGATGGAACGCTGGCCGGCGCTCGTCGAGGTGCTCGACAGCCTGGCGGCTCGAACGGCCGACCCCGCGGCGAAGGCTTCGCTGCGGGCGAGAGAAGGTCAGCTCCGCGAAGAGCGGCTCGATCAGCCCGAGCAGGCCGCGACTTGTTACGAACAGGTGCTCACCCTCGACGGTTCTTATCTGTCGGCAGCCCGCGCGCTGGAGCGGCTCTATCGCCGTGCCGAAGCGTGGGAGAAGCTCTACAGCGCCCTCGAGCGGCAGAGCCGGCTGGTGCAGCCTCCGGCGCTCGAACCGGTCTTGTTGCAGATGGCCGAGCTGTCCTCCGCAAGATTGGGCGAACCCGACCGTGCGATCGCGCTGTGTCGGCAAGCGGAGCAGCTCGACCCCGCAAGCGGGCCCGTGTTCCTCGCTCTCGAAGCGCTTCTCCGTCAAGCGGGCCGCGACGAAGAGCTTCGGATGACCCTCGAAGGACGCCTGGGTCGGGTGCTCGACCCTCAAGAGGGAATGGAGCTGCGCGAGCGGCTAGGAATGTTGCTCTGGACCCGGCTGCATCAGCCCGAAGCAGCGGTGGTCTACTTCGAAGAGGTGGTGCGCCGGGAACCGCGGCGCTCGCAGTCGCTGCAGAGCCTGGCGCTGCTCTACCAGGAGCTCGGCCGCGCGGACGACCTGGTCGGATTGTGGCGCCGGATGATCTTCTTCAATGACGGATCGGCGGAGGCGAAGCAGCTGCGGCTGCGCCTCGCCGAGCTGCTCGCCGCCAACGAGCGGGGTGACGAGGCACTCGAGCCGGCGCGACGGGCGCTCGACGCGGTTCCCCACCTGCCCGAAGAGCTGGCGAGGCTGGAGCACGTCTTCGTCTCCATCGGCGCGCTGCCCGATGCCGCCCGAACCCTGGGGGTGCGTGCCGAATCAGAGCTCGATCGGGGCGATCGCGAAGGCGCTCTGGCCAGTCTCTTTGAAGCGGTGGAGCTGTGGGAGCAGACCGCGCAGCCGCTTGGCGCCGGGCCCTTCTACGACCGGGTCCTCCAGGTAGACCCGAGCAACCGGCGCGCCTACGAGGGGGCGGTGGCGCTCTACACCCGCTGCGCCGAGTGGCGCGCGCTGGCGGCGCAGCTGGAAGACTTCTTCCCCAGACTCGGCGACGAGGTCGAACGCCTGGGCTCGCTCGACCGCTTGACCCGGCTGTATGAGGATTTGCTCGGAGACAAGCGGGCCGCCTTCCAATCCCGGACCCGGGCATTCCGACTCCGTCCGCTCGACGAGGCGGTCACCGAGGCGGTGGAGCGACTCGCCGACGAAACCGGTTCCCACACCGAGCTTGCGCTGCTGATGCGAGAGGTTGCTGACGGGCTGCCCCGGAGCGCAGCCACCTTGCCCCTCTATCTTCGGCTGGCCCATTTGCTCGATCTCAAGCTCGATGACCCGCAAGGGGCGGCTGATGCGCTGGCGAAGGTATTGGAGTTCGATCCTTCGAACCTGCAGGTCCTCGACGCGCTGGGGGCGATGAACGCCCGCCGGGGCGACGATCGCGCGCACCTTGTAGCCCTCGAGCAGAAAAGAGAGGTGCTCACTTCGGTGGAAGAGCGGCGAAAGGTCTTCGCCCAGATGGCGACGGTGCACGAGCAGCGTCTGAACGACCCCGAGGCGGCCGCGGTCGCACTCGAGCGAGGCCTCGAGCTCGGACCCGATGCGGCGCTGCTCCAGAGCCTGGTCGACCTGCATCGCCGGCACCAGCAATGGGAACCGCTCACCCGGGTACTCGAGCTTGTCCGAGATCAGGCGCCCGAAGAGGATCGAGCCGAGCTGCAACGTGAGATCGCCCAGGTGCACGAGGAGCTTCGTCACGACGACGAGGCCGCGGTGGGGGCCTACTTGAAGCTGGCAGCGCTCGCCTCGGGCGAGGGGTCTGCGCTCGAGGCACTCGATCGACTCTACGTCCGCCTGGACCGGCCTTCCGAGCTGCTCCAGGTCTTGACGAAACGGCTGGAGCTCGCCCCTGAAGCTGTGGCGCAGGTGGAGCTGCTGTTCCGCGCCGCCGAACTGTGGGAGCTGCGGTTGCGCAACACCGCGCGCGCCGACGGGCTTCTCGAACAGGTGCTCTCGATCGACGCCAACAACGCGCGGGCGCTGGTAGACCTTGAGCGCCTGCGCCGGGAACGGGAAGACTGGGAAGGGGTGCTGACAGTCCTCGACCGAAGACTGGCGATGCGCTCCACCGTGAAAGAGCAGGCGTCTCTTCACGTCGAGAAAGCGGCGCTCTGTCGGCAATACCTGAAGGACCTGGCCCGTGCCGAGACCTCCCTCAGCCGAGCGCTCGAGCTCGACCCCCATCATCTGCCGGCACTGAGGGGACTGCAGAGCCTGCTCGAGCGGAAAGCCGATTGGGGCCGGGCGCTGGAGCTGCTCGATCGCGAGGCCGCGCTCACCCCTGGCCCTGCTGCCGCTCCGCTGCACTACCGGGCCGGCCGGATTCATGCGGACATGCTGTTCGACAACCGTCGAGCCAAGGTCTACTACCAGGCTGCTCGAAAGGCCGATCCTGCGCACCTTCCGTCGATTCAAGCCCTGCGCGCCTTGCATGAGGCCGAGCACGAGTGGACCGAGGTAGAAGCGATGTGGGTGGCCGAGGCAGAGCTGCCCCTCGGGCCGCTCGTCCGCGTCGACGCGATGCTCCAGACCGCCCGGCACTACGAGCTTCGCAAGGAAGATCCAGAGAAGGCCCGCGCCTGGTACGAGCGCGCGCTGTCGCTGCTGCCCGACTCGCTCGAAGCTGCCTATCCGCTCGCGAAGCTCGCCAGCACTCACGAGCAGTGGCCCGAGGCCGAGCGGCTGCTCGAGCTGATCACCCGCCAGCTGCGCGGCCGTCGGTCGGAAGGAAAGACCCGCGAACTCGAGCGCGAGCTCGCGAGGCAGCTCCATCGGCTGGGCAGGGTAAGGCTGCGCACCGGAAAACCCGAGACGGCCCGGGCAGCGTTTGAGGAAGCGGTGCGGTTGGATGATTCGGCCGTCGCGTTGCTGCTGGACCTGGGCGGGCTTCACGGCGATCAGGGTCGGCTGCGCGAGGCGCTCGAGATCTTCCAGGGCGTTCTTGCGCGGCGCCGCAGTGAGCTCGGTGAACCTCGCGAAGCAGAGCTGCTCTGCCGGGTTGCCGGGCTGCACCTTCGACTCGGCGACCCGAAGGAAGCGAGGGTGAATTTCGAGAGCGCGCTGGCCGCCGGTCCGGACCGAGAAGCCGCTCTGCGACCGCTGGCGGAATTGGAAGAGTCCGCTGGGAACTTCGAGAACGCGGCAGATTACCTCTCGCGCCTCGCCCGACTGCTCGAAGGCAGCGCCCGGCTCGAAGTCTGGTGTGCCCTCGGCCGACTCGCGCGAGAGAAGCTGGCGGATCCCCAGCTCGCGGTTGAAGCCTACTCCGCCGCGCAGAAGCTCGACCCGGACTCCCTGCCCATTCTCGAGGCGCTCTACCAGTCGTACCGGGAAGCCGAGCACGGCCAGCGCGCCGCCCAGACCCTGGAGGCGATCCTCGCCCACCCCGAGGTTTCCGCGAACCGGGCAAAGAAAGTCGAGGTCCACTTTCAGCTCGGAGAGGTCTACGGAAGGCTGCTCCACGACGCTCCCCGGGCGGTCAGCGCTTTCGAAGCCGGTCTCGACCTCGACTGTCGCCACCGCCGCACGTTCGACGCGCTGGAGGCGATGCTGAGGGACCAGGGCCGGTGGCGCGAGCTGGAGGTGAGCTTCAAGAAGATGAACGATCGCCTATCGCGTTCTCCGCAAGATCAACCTGCGCGAAGGCCTCTGTGGTTGGCGTTGGCCTCAGTCCAGGCCGAGATGCTCAAGAACCGCCCCGCAGCGCTGGAGACGCTTCGGGTCGCTACCGCCGAGATGCCCGAGGCTGCCGATCTCCAGGAGGCCCTCGGACGGTTGGCGGAGCAGCTTCCGGGGACAGAAGAGGAAGCGATCTCTGCCTACCGGATGGCGCTGGCATCCACCGAGCACCCGAAGCAGGTCTGCAACGCCCTCGGCGCGCTCTGGGCGCGAACCGACCATGCCGACATGGCTTATCTGGCCGCGGATCTCTCCGAGGGGCTCTTCGGCGCAATCCCCGTCAGCGGGGCAAGGCTCGCGGCAGAGAGCCCGGTAGCCCGGTCGGGACTCACGGATCGACTGTGGCAGCTGCACCTGCTTCACCCCCACACCCGAGGCCCGATCGGCGAGCTGATGGCGCTGTTGTTCGAGCAGGTCGGCGAACGGTACGCGACGCCTCATGGCGAGCTGGGAATTCATCCACGACGGCATCGACTCGACCTCTCCACGCTGCAGGACCGAAAGGAAGTGCGGGTGTTGAGTGAGGTCTGCCGACTGCTCGGCTTCGACGGGGTCGAGGTGTTCTCGGCCTTTCTCACCTCGGTCACCGAGGGCGGGCGGCGGGGATCGCAGCAGGCCCCAGACATCACCGTGGGAATCGAGCTTTGCCCCACCGAGCCGTCGAGCCTGAAGCTGGGCGGTCGTTTCTTTGCCGATCC
>JAYUUC010000016.1:0-2572 GCA_043755105.1 Myxococcales bacterium | reverse complement strand
TGCCCAACCTCGGCGTGCGGGGGGAGTTCTAACGTGGACCGTCGACTGTTCTCGATGCTGGGTGCGCTGCTTCTCCTCGCCAGCTGTGGCGATGACTTCAAGCCTGAAACCCTGGTCGAGGGCTTGCGCATCCTCGGGATGCGAGCAGAGCCTGCAGAGCTTCGGCCGGGTCAGACCGCGTCACTCGAGGCGCTGGTGGTCAACGGTGCACGGCCCTCGACGGTGCTCTGGCTAGGCTGCGACCCTGACCCACTGGATCTCGGGCGGAGTGCGTGCTCCGATCCCAACGTGCTCGCCAACCCTGCTGCGCTCCCGGGCGATTCGGACTCGACCGGGTTGCCGCCGGGAATGCACGTGATCGGAATCAACGACCACGCCTCTTACGCTGTGCCTGCCGACCTGTTCTCGCAGCTGCCCGCGGGAGACCGGCGACGCGAAGTGGGAACGGTGGCGCAGGTGCTGGCCTTTGCGATTGACGAACAGGTCGACCCGGCGGCCACGCGCGAGCAGCTTCAAGCCGTGCTGGCGCGCGTCCGCAGCAAGGACGTGGGCTCGGAACTCTCGCTGTTCCGGATTCGGGTCAGCGACCAACCGGGCGCGAACCGAAATCCTGAACTGGGTTCCCTGGAAGTGGATGGAGTGGTGTTGCCTCGGGGCGCAGCGATTCGGGTCGAGGAGGGCGCGCAGGCCGCCTTCAACCTCACCGCTCCTCCGGGTGCATTCGAGGACTACGTCCAGCAAACGCCGGAGGGTCCTGCTGCGAAGACCGAGAAGCTGATCGTCGCCTGGTACGCCACCACCGGGCAGTTCTCCGAGCCGCGCATCACCGTTGGAGGCGACACCGCCGAGGTGTTCGACGCGAAGCCATCAGGGACGGACTCGCTGCCCGAAGATCACCGCGGCACTGCCTACGCCGTGGTCCGTGACACCCGGGGAGGGCAAACCTGGGAACGCTATCCGCTCTATCTCTGCAACCGGGGTCTCGAGGCGCCGCAGGTGACCACACTTTCGCCAGTGGAGGGACCCGTGGATGGGACCGGGCTGCTGACGCTTCAAGGCAGCTCGCTGAACGAGGTTGTCGACGTTCTCGTCGGCGACCAGGTGCTACTGCGCGGGACCTCGAACGGAGACGGGAAGCGCTATCAGGGACAGCTTCCACCGCTGCCAGCGGGAGACTATCCCCTCACCCTCAGGGGCGCAGACTGCGTCGATCGGCAAGTCGGCACCTTTCGGGTCCGTTGAACCCTGTCCTTCACTCGCCGGGGATTCCCACCTCGATCAGAAACGACACCAGCGTCCGCCTGGCCTGCGGGCTGAGCCGAACGCTGTTGTCCACCACCGCCTTCCAGAGCGAGGTGATCCTCGGACTGTCGATCCCCCCGTTCGCGCGGGCGGCGGCGATGATCTTCTTGGCTTCGCTCGGACCGATCATCCCGCCGAAGTCCGACTGAGACCCGACGGCGTCGAGGAAAACCTGTTCCAGCTGCTTCAGCGATGCCTTCGAGGAAGCATTCGCTTTCACCTGCTGGTACTCGAACCCTGCCTCCGTTTGACCGACGAACCGCCACACGGTCCCCGCGGAGCCATCTGGCAGCTGGCAGAAATCTTTCACGGTCTTGCTCTTGGTTTGACCCGGCTTCGACCCTTCGCGGACCAATTCGAATTCATAGGTCGCGGGGAGGGTTTCGGAGGAGCGCAGTAGCTTCCACGTCAGGCCCGCCGGTGCCGGGGGAAGCAACCGGGGCGAGCCCACCTCGATCTTCCGGCCGGCGGCCCAGGTCGCTTGGCCGGCAGCGTTGCTGGGACGAATGGGGGAGGTGGGCATGGGGTTCCTCGTGGCTCACCGCGTTCTGGGCTTAAACCATTGTCGGCTCTGCCTCCCGAAAGTTGTCAAAAACGGGTGGAAAGCGACACCGTTGCGCCGCCGGGCGTCGGCACGATCGCCGCGCTGTGGTCGGGGTTGTTGCCCAGCCAGTAGCCGCCGAGCGTACCAGCGCCATTTTATCACGGTCCGCACGGGCTCGACCTACGGTCCGATCGCCAGGGAGTAGACGGCCTCACTCAACATCCGCGCGGTTTCCTCGAGCGTGGAGAGGGCAATCGACTCGTTCGGAGCATGGCCTTCGTAGGGCGCACCGGGCGACGAAGGGCCGAAGTCGACGGCGCCCGGAAAGAGCCGCGCGTAGGTTCCTCCCCGCACCGAGATGGCCTTCGCTTCTGAATTCGAATGCCGCCTTCGGTAGATGCCGAGCAGGGTGTCCACCAGGGGGCCCTGGGTGTCGGCGACGTGGGGGTCTCCGACATAGACCTCGGCACCTTCCTTGAGCCCGAAGTGGGTGTCTCGGGCGAGCGCGACTGCCTTGGTCCGCAACGCCTCACGAAAAGCGTCGTTGGCCTTTCCTTGCGGCCGTCGGAGGTTGACGCCCAGCGAAACCACCCCCTCCTTGACCCGCAACATCGTCGGGGCCACCATCAGCTTTCCCATCAGCGGATCGCTGTAGGCGAGGCCCAGCTTTTCACCCCAGTGGTCGCCGTCGAATTGCGTTGCGACCACCGACAACATTCCAGAGAT
>JAYUUC010000015.1:0-7623 GCA_043755105.1 Myxococcales bacterium | reverse complement strand
CGTGGGCGATCGTTGCACCTTCTCCCGAGGTCGCTGCGCCCGCGCCTCCTCCGGCCGTCACTCCCCCTGCCCCGTCCCTGTTCTGGAAGGGGACGCGCGCCCACGCCTGGGTGCCCGCGGTCGCAGGCGGCGCCCTTCTCCTTGGCGGTACCGCCCTGACCGTCTTCGCACACAGCACCGAGGCTTCGCTGCGCGCGGGCAGCACGCCGAGACTCGAGGTCGACGCGGCCGTCTCGAAGGGTCGGACGTTCGAGACCGCGGGCCTGGTGATGCTCGCCGCGGGGGTGGTCTCGGCCGGCGTCTCGGGAGCGATGTTCGCCTTCGACTCTCCGTCGACTTCCGGGCCACAGCTGTCGGTGGTGCCGCTTCGCTCCGGCGCCCTCGCCGGGCTCCGTCTGAACTGGTAGAAAGTCGCCCACGTGCGCACCTCTTCGGGTCCTTGGCGGCGATGTTTGGTGGGAGTTGCGGTGCTCGGCTTGAGCACCGGTGGCTGTTTCCGAGCCGCCCGGGGGCCTTGCGACACCCCTCCTCCTCTTCACGTTCGGCTTGCCGCTGCCGCGCGGATCAACCCCGATGCGCAGGGTCAGCCGCTGCCCACCGCGGTCGAGCTGCTCCAGTTGAAGGGGCTGACCGCGCTGGAGAAAGCGGACTTTGCCGAGCTGCTTCGCGCTCCTAAAGAGGTGCTCGGAGACACGCTGCTGCGGGTCGATGAGCTGAGGGTCGACCCCGGGCAGAGCGTCACTCGCTGGGTTGAACGAGATCCGAAGACCACCCACCTGGTAGCGGTGGGCGTGTTCCGCCAGCCTTCAGGAAGCTCCTGGCGCGCCGGGGTCCCGATTCCGCTGCTCCCCACCGAGCAGTGCCTGCCTCAGCAGGGTGAGCGCACTGGACCGCCCACCGAAAAAGACCTCGCGGTCCGCTTCTTCGTGGAAGAGTCTCGCATCTCTACCGACGCCCGCCCCACCCCGCTCTCCGAATGAGGCCCATGAACGCCCCCCAGCGAGTCCTGTGGACAGAGGGGCTGTTCATGCGCCCTCAGCACCTTCAACAACAGGACCGCTACCATGAGGCGCTGCTCGCCTCGCGGGTGGGCGCGCTCTCGCCCTATCCCTGGGGAGTGGTCCGCCAGGAGCTGGACCGCGAAGCCCTCGCCGCGGGTCAGCTGCAGTTTCTCCGCTTCGTCGGGCTGCTTCCCGACGGCCAGCCCCTGGACTTCGAACGAGGTCAGCCCGGCGCCCCGACGGCGCGCGAGGTCGATCCCTTCTTCCCTCCTTCTGCGCGGTCGCTCGAGGTTTTTCTCGGCGTGCCCCGGGAACGAAGCGGCGCCGAGAGCGCCCGCTATTCGGTCTCCAGCCGGCCGGTGATCGATTCCCAGGACGCCAGCTCGATCGCGCCGGTGGAGTTCGCTCAGCCCAACGTGAAGGTGCTCTTCGGCGGCGAGGTTCGCGAGGACTTCGAGTCGGTGAAGGTCGCCGAGGTGATGCGGGATGCCACCGGAACCCTGGTGCTGGTCGACGCCTACGTGCCGCCCTGCCTGAGGCTCGACGCCGCCCCCGCGCTTTCCGAGGCGTTGCGGAAGCTGCTGCGCACGCTCTCGGCAAAACAGCGCGAGCTCGCCGATGCGCGCCGCCACCGGGATGCCTCGGCGCTGGAGTTCACCGCTTCCGACGTCACCCGCTATCTGCAGCTCAACGCCCTCAACGGGCTGGTGCCGCTGCTCACCCATCTGGTCGATTCGGGGGACCTGCATCCCTACGCGGTCTATTTGCTGCTGATCCAGGCCGCGGGACAGCTCTCGACCTTCGCCGTGGAGGGCGACCCGACCGCGACCCCGAAGTTCCAGTTCCTCGACCTCCGCGCCACCTTCGAAGGACTGCTGACGCAGATCAGCTCGCACTTGAAGGCGGTGGCGCTCGAGCAGTGCATTCCGGTGCCGCTCGAGACCCGGCCCGGAGGGATGCGCGTGGGCAAGCTCACCGACGAGCGGTTCGCGCGCTGCTCTCAATTCATCCTCACCGTGCGCAGCGAGCTGCCCGAGCCTCAGGTGATAGAGCAGCTGCCGCGGCTGTCGAAGATCGCCAGCGTGGCCGAGATTCATGGCCTGGTTCAGGCCGCTGCTCCCGGCGTGCCGCTGCAGGTGACTTTCCGGCCGCCTCCGGAAGTTCCGGTTCGCTCCGGCGTGGTCTACTTCACGCTCGGCACCAACGACCTCAGCTGGAAGAACGCAATTCGCGACCGGACCGTGGCCATCTACCTTCCCCAGCCGTTCGACCCGCTGCGAACTCAGGTTGAGCTACTCGCGGTCCCCCCCAGCGGGCGCTGAAGAGGCCGACATGGACCGGGTCAACTCCGTCACCCAGGACTGCTTCGCCGCCGTGCTCCAGCTGGCGCAAGCGGACCTCGACGCGCTCCCGCAGCCGCAGACGATGCACCTGCGCCTGCGGACGATGATTGACGAGATGATGAAGCGCGCCGGTCAGCAAGGGTTCAGCCATCAGGACTCGCAAGACGTGGCCTATGCGCTGGTCGCGCTCTGCGACGAGGTGGCGCTGAGCAAGCCGGAAGCGATTCGCGAGTACTGGATGGGGAACACGCTCCAGTTTCACTACTTCCAGGAGAACCTCGCCGGAGACGGCTTCTTCACCCGGCTGCAGACGCTGCGCGGCGACCTTCAGCGCGCCGAAGTCTTGCGGGTCTACTACCTCTGCTTGCTGTTCGGCTTTCAGGGCCGGTACCGGGTGCGGGGCGGCGACCTCGAGCTGATGACCCTGATCGACGCCGTGCAACAGGACCTCGCCCGCACCGGACAGCTGAGCGCCACGGAGGTGCTCGCGCCCCAGGGGAAGCGACCTCCCGGAGGCCTGTCAGGCGAGAAGAAAGCGGCGCCGCTGCTGCTGCTCTCCGCAAGCGTGCTCGCGCTGGCCTTGCTCACCTATGCCGGGCTTCGGGTCGCGCTCCACCACAGCGTCTCGTCCTTGACCGACGAGGTCTCGACCCGGCTCAAGCTTTGAAGCGGCGACCCTCCCCATGATTGCCTACCTGTTCACCGCGATTTTTCTCAGCCTGGTCTGGGCGGTGGTGCTCGCGCTCGACCTGCCGCTCGCGATTGCGATCGCACCCACCGCCGCCGTGCTCGCCTCGGTCGGAGGTCTGTTCGCCTTCCGCAAGCTCAAGGCCCACCAGGCGGCCCGCGAGCTGGAGAAGGCACTGGCCGGGCAGGCCCAGGCCCATGTCAGCGGCGCGCGACCCGATCAGCAGGCGGACATCGAAGCGATGCAGGCCGAGTTCAACAAGGCGGTCGCTTCGCTGAAGTCTTCGAAGCTCTCGCGCGGTGGCACCGACGCGCTCTCGGTGCTGCCCTGGTATGTGATTATCGGCCCTCCCGGCGCCGGCAAGAGCACCGCGCTGCGCAATTCGGGCCTGCAATTCCCCTATCTCTCGGCGCGGGGAGGCGGCGTTCGCGGTGTCGGCGGGACCCGCAACTGCGAATGGTGGTTGACCAATGAAGCGGTGATTCTCGACACCGCTGGCCGCTACACCACCGGCGATGAGGACCGCGACGAGTGGTTCTCGTTCCTCGATACCCTCGCCCGGCACCGGGCGAAGAAGCCGGTCAATGGACTGATCGTCGCGGTCAGCGTCGGAGAGGTACTCGAGGCCGATGAAGAGACCGCCGCCCAGCTGGGTCAAAAGCTGCGAGAGCGCGTCGACGAGGTGATGTCCCGCCTCAAGATCATCGTTCCCGTCTACGTGCTGTTCACCAAGTGCGATCTGATCAGCGGTTTCGTCGAGACCTTTGGCGGACTGCACAAGGCCGAACGGAGCCAGATTTGGGGCTACACCGCGATGCTCGGAGCCGGAGGCCCCACCCCCGGCGAGCAGTTCCAGCAGCGATTCGATGAGCTGGTCTCGGTTCTCGAAAAGCGCGCACTGCAGCGGCTTGGCCAGGAGCGGCGGCAGCAGACCCGCGAGAAGGTCTACCAGTTCCCGCTACAGTTCGGCTCGCTCCGCCAGAGCCTCACCGACCTGCTTCAAAATTTGTTCGTCGAGAACATCTATCAAGACACTCCCTTGCTGCGGGGCGTCTACTTCACCAGCGGCACCCAGGAAGGTCGGCCGATCGATCGGCTGATGAACGTGGTCGCTGCCGGCTTCGGCATTCGGCCCACGGCGGGGAGTGCGGTCGAGCCGGTGCTCGACGCCAAGAGCTACTTCCTCGGCGAAGTGTTCTCCCAGGTGATGTTCCGCGACCAGGACCTCTCCGTTCGCAACGTCAAGGAGACTCGCCGCCAGGGGATGCTCCGCTACCTCTATGCCGGAGGGTCACTCGCGCTCGCAGTGCTGCTCCTGCTCTTCCCCACCGTCTCTTTCTTCAAGAACCGGGAGCTGGTGCAGAGCACCGAGGCGATGGTCGCGGCGGTGAAGTTCGAGCAGGCCCCTCCGGGGAGTGCCGCCTGGTTCAAGACCCTGGCCCCGCTGCGGATGAGGGTGTCGGAGCTGCTCGGCTACGAGAAGGACGGCCCGCCGTTCTCGATGCGACTGGGGATGTACCAGGGCAATGCGCTGCTCGCTCCGCTGAAGCTGTTCTATGGAGCCGCGCTGCACCGCACCCTGGTGGGACCGGTGTTCACCCGCGATGAAGAACGGATGGACGCGTTTGCCCGCGCGCAGGAGACCGCCGACACCACCACGGTGAAGAAGGAGCACGTCCGGCAATACGACCGGCTCAAGCTTCACCTGTTGCTCTCTGGACCTCGCGGCGAGGCTGAGCCCACACCGGCAGACGCGCAGCGGGACTGGGTCGCCACCGAGGTGGTCGACGGCTGGGCTCAGGTATTCGAGCAGGAGCCGAGTCCGGAGGAGCGGGCCGAGCTCGAGGCGCAGGCCCGCCTCTTTGCGCAGCTCACCTCTGACCCCGCCGTCCTGATGCCCCGGAGCGAGCCGCTGGTGCGACGGATGCGCGAGGCCCTCGGCCGGCTGCCGTGGGAAAATCTGGCGCTGGAGAAGCTGGTCACCGAGCTGTCGGAACAGCGGCCAGACCTCACGTTGCGTTCGGTGCTCGGAGGCACCGCGCCCTTCCTGAAGAGCGCCGGAAAAGTCCGCAGCGCGTTCACCCGCAAGGCCTGGGATGAGCTGCTTCGCAGCCGGCTCGCAGGCCCCGCGCAAGACTCGGAAGGCTGGGTGCTGGCCAGCACCGGCAAGAGCTCGGAAGCGGCCGAGAAGGAAGCGCGCCAGCTGAAGGCGGCCTACTTCCAGGCCTATGTGGTCGAGTGGCGCAGGTTTCTGGAGTCAATCCGGGTCGAGCCTCCCACCAACAACGCCGAAGCGTTGACGATGCTCGAGGACCTCACCCGCGGAAAGACGCCGCCGTTTGCTCGACTCTTTCAGCTGGTCGGCTCCAACGTGAGGCTGGGAGCGGGAGATCCGCTGATGGGACTGAAGGGCGCGACCGCGGAGAAGGTCCGTTCCGGGATCGACGCGTTGCAGGCCAAGGGCAAGGAGCTGATCGCTCAGGCGAAGGGGTTGGGGCTCAAGGGAAGCTCCGCGGGCAGCGGAGAGGAAGGGGCGATCACCGCGGCCGACGTCGAGCAGTCGTTCGCCGGGTTTACCCGCTTCGGAGTGGCACCGCCGAAGGACGCCGAGGCAGAAGGTGGGCCTCAGGCGCTTCCCCTCGACGTTTACCAGGAGCAGCTCGAATTTCTGCGCGACGCGCTCCGAGCCGACCTCGAGAGCCCGGATGACCACGGGCCACTCTTGACCAAGCTGCAGAGCGCGCGCATCCGGGTGAAATCGCTGATCGACGCCCAGGACGTGGGCTGGCGCCCGCGGATTGAAGCGCTGCTCTGGCCCGCGCTCGAAGGCTCGACCCGCAGCTCCGCCAACGAAGCGGCCGCAACGGCGACTCAGCGCTTCTGCAGCTCGGTGGTGGCGCCGTTCGACCAGAGCCTGGCCAAGCTCTATCCCTTCAACCCCACCTCGGTGCACGACGCAGGGCTGAACGACGTCGCCGATTTCTACCGACCTGAGCAGGGCACGCTGTGGGGCTATTACAACGCCAGCCTGAAGAACGACGTCCTCTTCGATGGCTCGAAGTACCGCTGGTCAGGGCGCTTCGGAGCGGCGTCGAAGGCGGTCTACAACGAGTCGCTGCTGCGCTTCCTCGAGCACTCCCGGGAGACCACCGCCAGCCTCTTTCCCAAAGGCTCGCCGGAGATCACCACCGCGTTCAACGTGTTGATCCACCCCGCGCCCAAGGTCGCGTCGATCACCTTCACCGTCAACGGCCGGAGCATCGAATACAAGAACGGCCCCGAGACGCAGCAGGGCTTCGTCTGGCCCGGTGAGGGCAAGGAGAAGGGCGCGCGGCTGGTGGTGCGCACCAACAAGGGCGAGAAGGAAGAATACGTCGGGCCCGGAGAGTGGGGGCTCTTCCACCTGCTCGAGCAGGCTGCCCTCGAACCACCGTCGAGCGGCTCGCGGGCGTTCACCGCGAAGTGGAAGATGCGCTCGCTGGGAACCGACGTGAGCATCGTCTTCGAGCCTTCGCGGGACGCTCCGTTCTTCGGCGCCTCCTCTGGAGGCAAGGCCGAGTTCCTTCGGCCCTTCCGGGGCGCCAATGTGAAGCCGCCGCGCATGGTCGGCCGCAGCGGCAGCGGCTGCGATGGAGAAGGCTGACAGTGCTGGGACTGATCGGAAAGGCGCCCTGTCAGGCGGACTTCATCAAGGTCAACGCAACGGGGCCCCAGCCGCATGCCTTTCACCGTTGGCTCGAGGAAGGTCACGAAGCGCTGCGAGCCGAGCGTACCCGTCTTCCGGATGGCCCGACGGCGTTCCTGTACTGCGGACCCGCGGACAAGACGGCGCTCGTCGGAGTGTTCGCGCCGAGTACGGACAAGGTAGGCCGGGCGTTTCCGCTCGCGGTATTTCAAAGCCTCGATTCGGCGACCGCCGCGACGGGACTGGCGTCAATTCCGGGAGCCTGCGCGGACTTCTTCGAAGGTGCAGCCGCGCTGCTCGAGGCGGCAGCGACTTCGTCCTTGCCCGAGCTCTCGACGCGGCTGTTGGCACTGGACCGACCCATCGATCTCGCGCGAGGTGAAGCACAGCGAAGGCTGGGTTCGACGCCCCTCGGCCTGTTGCAGGAGATGTTCGGCGGCGAGGGCCCGCTCAGCTACGCGCTGCGAACGTTCGTCACCGCTTGTGAGCCGGAGCGCGGCAAAGTTCCCGCACTCGCCAAGGTCACCCTTGATTGTCCCCTGGCGGAGTCGGGGAACAGCGGTTCGGCTCGAGCGGCCACGGGCGCTTCGCTAGGTCAGTCCGGCCACACCGGCCTCGGGCAATTAGCCGAGGAGTCCCGCTTTGCCGCGCCCGTCTCCTCCGGCCCGCCCGTCGCGTCCGGCGCGCACGTCATGTTCGACGCGCCCGTCACCGGCACCGGCGTCAACGGCTTCGGCTTTCCCGAGCCAGCGCCGTCCCCCGCGGGCCCGAGGCCCTCGATCAGCGAGGCGCCGGCGGAACTTCTTTTCTGGCTCGAGCTCGCGCAGCGCGCGTTGCGGTGGACCACCGCCCCTCCGACCCTGCTCTGGTCTCTGTCGCGGCTCCTCCTCTCGGTCGGCCCCGGTG
>JAYUUC010000014.1:0-7632 GCA_043755105.1 Myxococcales bacterium | reverse complement strand
TGGACCACGATCAGGAGCATTCGGAACCGTTGACGCTGGGGGTGAAGCGGGTCCCTCGAACCGGAGCGGTGAGTGCCCAGGTGTGGATGGTCGAAGGCGGGCCGGATGGCTCGTCGGTCAATGCGCTGAGCGCCAACGCGCGCTCGCTGCTGACCGGTCGCCCCGACGTCGAGCTCTACGCGGTCGACCACCGCGGCGTGGGAGGCTCAGCCCCTCTCGATTGCCCCGACCAGGAGAGCGCCAGCAGCGACGGCGCCGAGGCGATCACCGAAGGAGAGTGGCAGGGCTGTGTCACCCACCTGCGCCAGACCTACGGCTCGAAGATGGATTATTTCTCGACCACCCAGTCGGCGAAGGACCTGGGCGAGCTGATCGAGAAGTTCCGACGTCCCGGGGTGCCGGTGTTCGTCTACGGAATCTCGTATGGGACCTACAACACGCTCCGGTACATGAGGTTCTTTCCGGAGCAGGTGGATGGAATCATTCTCGAAGGCATCGTTCCGCCCGGTCGGAACTTCGAAGCCTACGACCGCGAGATGAGCGCTGCAGGCATGGCATTGTTGCGGTTGTGCGGCGCGGACTCCGGCTGTGCCACCCGGCTGGGCGCCGACCCGATCCAGACCGCGAAGGGCGTGGTGGCGTCGATGGACCAAGGCCACTGTCCCGAGCTGGGGCTGGATTCCGACGGGGCGCGCGCCTTCTTTGGACGGTACTTGTCGATCTCTCCGGTTCGCGACTACGTGCCGCTGCTCGTCTACCGGACGAAGCGGTGTGAGGCCCGAGACGTCACCGCGATCGCCCATTTTTACCAGACGCTGCTGGCCTTCGGCGTCTCCTTCAACGACGCCAAGACCGTCACCTTCCCGGCCTTCTTTCACATCGCGCTCAGCGAGATGTGGCACTGGGACGGGCTGCCCACCCTCGCGGCCGTCCAGGCCAAGTGGAGAAAGACCACCTTCTCCACCGGGCTCTCGCTCACCCTCGCGAAGAGGCAGTTCGGCTGGCCCGTTTATCCCCGGGTGGGCATCGACGATTCCTTGCCGGCGTACCACCGTCCCGTCCTGATGCTGCAGGGGCGCCTGGACGCTTCTGCTTCGGTGATTCCCGCTTCCAGATTGAAGACCGTCTACACCGGGCCCGGTCAAACCTGGGTGGAGTTTCCCTTCGGGGCCCACGCCGTCTATGGCGCCACGCCCGACGTGAACGGTACCGACTGCGCTGAGCAGGTTCTCTTCCAGTTTCTCGCCCAACCTTCGCGAGCCCTCGACCTCTCGTGTGTTCCGACCACGGTCGCTCCCCGCTTCGAGGGTAACCCCCAGGTGAATCAGTCATTGCTCGGGGTGACCGACGGCTGGGACGGCTGATGCGCGTCTGTCTCGTCACCCGGGAGTACGCCCCCTTCTTCGGGGGCGGCATCGGTACCTACGCGGCGCTGATGGGTCGAGCGCTGCTGCAGTCCGGGCACGAGGTCCACGTGCTCACCCTGCCGCATCCGGGTCTATCGAGGGCCGCAGAGCTCGCGCCGGGGGTGCGCTTCCATACCGTCGATCTCGAGCGCGGCCCGGCTTCGCGCGAAGCCTATCCCTATCCGCAGATGCGTCACGCGATGGGCGTTCATGGCTCACTGGAACCGCTGCACCGTGAGCACCGCTTTGACCTGATCGAGTTTCCTGATTTCTGGGGCGAGGGCCACTTCGCCCTCCAGGCCAAGCGAACGCAGGGGAAGTACGCAGAGGCTGTCCTCGCGGTGCGGCTGCACACCCCGCATCGCGACGTACGGGAGTTGAACCGGGTGGGGTGGCTGGACGCCGAGGCCGCCTACCTCGACCATCAGGAAGAAGCGTCGATTCGCGCCGCCGACCTGGTGCTCTCACCGACGCGTGCCTTGCTCGACCGCATCGAGAGTCGACTCGGCCCGCTGAGGCGCAGTCAGGTGCACCGGCACCCCCTTTCGCCGGATTGGATGGCCGCGCCCACCGAGACGCCGACGCGTCGAAGCAATGAGGTGCTCTTCCTCGGCCGGCTCGAGCACCGCAAGGGCGTCCACCTGCTGGTCGAGGCCGGACAGGCGCTGCTCCGTCGCGGGGTCGAGGTGCACTTCCGCTTCATCGGCGGAGACACCGACACCGGGCCCTTCGGCCGTTCGATGAAGTCGTATCTGGCCTCGAAGCTGGAAGCGCGAGACCGGCCGTTCTTTCACTTCGACGACGCCCTGCCTCGGGCCGAATTGCCGTCGCTGCTCGCCCAGGCCACGGTCTGCTGCTTCCCGTCTCTGTGGGAAAATTTCCCCTACGTCTGCCTCGAGGCGATGTCCGCCGGAGCCCCCGTGCTCGGCAGCGATGCAGGAGGCATGGCGGAGATCATCGCCGACGGGGTCAACGGGCTGCTCTTCCGCAGCGGCGATTCGCAAGCCCTTGCCCGCGGCCTCGAGCGGCTGCTCGGTTCGCCTTCCCTTCGACAGCAGCTGGGAGCTCGCGCACCGGATCGCGTCCGAGAGCTCTGTGATCCTGCCACCCTGGTCGAGGAGCTGGAGGCCTTGCTCGATGCACCCCTCGCTGCGCCCAGGATCCGGCGCAGAGCGGCCAAGAAGGGCCCAGCAGTGAGCTTCCTTGTGCCCCATTTCAACATGGGCCGCTATCTACCCGAGGCCCTGGAGTCGATCCGGCGGCAGAGTTTCACCTCGCACGAGGTTCTGGTCATCGACGACGGCTCCACCGACGCGCTCAGTCTCGACGTGCTCGAGCAGGAGGAGCGCCGAGGCGTCACCGTGCTTCGCCAGCGGCACGCCGGGGTATCGGCGGCGAGAAACCGAGGGCTGGCGCAGGCCCGCGGCAAGTGGGTGCTTCCCCTCGACCCCGACGACCTCATCGCTCCCGAATTCTTGAAGACAATGGTGGAGGCGTTCGAACGCGATTCGTCCCTGACCTACGCGACCTCGCTCTCCTCGTTCTTCGTCGATGATCCTTCAGTCCCGATCGGGGGCTGGGTGCCCTGGGGCGCCGCCCGCAACGCGATGGCGGTGATCAACGTGGCCTCGACCTGCACCGCGTTGATGCTCCGCTCCAAGGTCGAGGAGGCGGGCGGCTACGACGAATGGATGACGGCGTACGAGGACTGGGACCTGTTCTGCAGCCTGGTCGAGCGGGGAGCCCGGGGCGCGGTGGTGCCCGAATTCCTCTTCCACTACCGCGTCCGCCCCGACTCGCTGATGCGAACGGTTGTGGCCTCTCATCGGTACCGGCTGCTCGCGAGCTTGATTGAAAAGCACCCGGCGCTGGCGACCGAGGCCGACATCCCCCTTCGGATGTTGCTCGCGGAAGCTTCGCGCCTCGACGATGCGCCGAATGGAGTGCAGGAAGCGGTGCCCCTGCGGTATCGCGCAGTCGACGGTCTCAACGCAGCGCTGAAGCGGTTGCCCGGGCTGCAGCCGTTGCTGAAGAGACTGCTCGCGCTCCGGGGCTGAGAAACACACGATCGCACTGGTAACCCTCACATCAGACAGACAGTTCGGCCAGGTCGCCGGTCGTCCCCTGCGCTCGAGTGAAAGAGCAATCAATTAATTCGAGAGAAGTGACACACTTTAATTTGGCCTGCATATGCAATAAGTCTGCCTCATGAATAATGCCATAATTGCTGTCATTTCACTATTGACCCTAGCGGGTTGCGGACGAAAAGCCTGCAAGGCTAGCAACGTGTGTGGGGCCAATGAGACGTGCGTCAGCGCGAGCCGTTTTGGCAGCCAGGAACCGCTGGCCTGTTACCAAGTTTGCCAATCTGAAGCCGACTGCTTTGCCGGAATGATCTGTGGCTGTCCGGATGGCTCCAATCCGCGCTGCGTCGCCGAAGATGGAACTGGCGTTCGTGTTTGCCTGACGAAGCAGGAGTGGGTCGGCTAGATAACTTCCTTGCTGGCGACATCGAATCGATCGAAGCCGGAGTGACAGCTCTAGCTAGTACTACTTGCTCAGTTCTTCGAGGTATGATCTTCATTGTCGATGAACCGGAAGAGCCTGAAGCGGTTGGACGCCGAGCTCGCTGCGTTCCTCAACGAGATGTTCGAGGGATTGGGGCGGCGCGAGCGGTGCGAGGCGATGCGTGCTTACGTGAGCGGGCTGCTCCTCGACGGCGAGAGGAAGAGCATCGTTCCGATGGCTGCTCGGCTGGTGGACGACGAGGGTGAGATCCAGGCGATGCGCCAGCGCTTGCAGGAGTGCGTCGCGGTCAGCGATTGGGCGGAGCGCGAGGTCTGGAAGCGGCTCGCGCGGCACGTCTCGAAGAGCCTTCCCGGCATTGAAGCATACGTCATCGACGACACGGGCTTCCCGAAGAAGGGCAACCACTCTGTCGGTGTGCAGCGACAATACTCAGGGACCCTCGGGCGGATCGACAACTGCCAGGTGGCAACGAGTACGCACCTGGCAGGCGAACGGGGCAGCGTCTGTATCGGGATGAACCTGTACCTCCCGGAGACGTGGGCAGACGATGGTCCTCGGAGAAGGAAGGCAGGAGTTCCCGCAGAGGTGATGTTTCAGCAAAAGTGGCGCGCGGCGATCGCCCAACTCGACGCGGCCCTCGAGGCCGGTCTCCCCAAGCACGTCGTGCTCGCCGACGCTGGATACGGTGACAGCGGTGACTTCCGAAGCGCGCTCAGCAGTCGAGGGCTGTCCTTCGTTGTCGGAGTGACATCGACCGCAGTTGTCTGGCCACCCGAAGCCGAGTTGACGCTTCCGTCCGCCTCGAAGAGCGGACGACCGCCTACTCGGCTGCGCGACGATGAGCATCCGCCGATCTCTCTGACAAAACTAGCTGAGCGACTTCGGTTTCGAAAGGTGAGCTGGCGAGAAGGCACTCGCGGGGCTCAGTCATCCCGATTCGCTGCGGTCCGCGTACACACCGCACACAAGCACGGAGCAGGTGCTCAACCGGGACCGTGTCTCTGGTTTCTTTGCGAGTGGCCCAGCAATGAAACGAGCCCGCAACGCTTCTGGTTCTCCTCGTTGCCCGATGGCACTCCACTCAAGACGCTCGTCAGACTGGCCAAGCTGCGCTGGCGCGTCGAGCGCGACTACCAAGACATGAAAGGTGAGGTCGGCCTCGATCATTTCGAGGGCCGCACCTGGAGAGGCTTTCACCACCACGTCACACTCGTTGCCGTCGCCCACGCCTTCCTCGCGCTCAGAAGAGCGCTTTCCCCCCCGGACCAGATGGTCGCTGCCTGAAGTCCGTCGCCAACTTCAACAAGTCTTGCTGCGCTGGCTCGGCGTTTGCCCACTCTGTCGCAGGCTCTTCAGCCCGTCGACGCCCCCGAGAGGACCGTCGCGCATGTGATCAAGTAGTACTAGCAGGGTGTTGAAGAAGTCTAGTTAGGGTCGAAAGCCCGCTGAGACGTCCGAGCGACTCAAGGAGGCGCTCTGCCATTGACGGACGGACGACCACCTGGGGTGGCTATGCCGTCAGTCAACGGGTGCGCAAACGCATCGAGGAAATTTGGGGCTGGATGAAGACGGTCGGCGGATTCCGAAAAACACGTTTCAAGGGCCGCCAACGAACCGAACTCGCTGCTTACTTGGTCGGCGCCGCATACAACCTGATGCGAATGGCGAAGCTAACGCCCGCATAGCCGGGCGCGTAGGCCGCCCAACGGCGGGAAAAATCGACGACACCCGACGAGAGAGCGGAAACCCGCCCTCTCGTGTCCAAACCTCATTTCATCACACCCTGCGAGCCAAGCTTTCGCGCCGCCTGCTCAGAACCTGCCACCACGCTCCACCGATGGGGCAGCTGCACCACGCCCTGCTGCGCCGTGGAGGAGCGCACGCTGAAGGTCACCAGCCCCTTTTGATAGTCATAGGGCTCGTGGCTCGCGGTGTGCGCGGCGACGTCGAGGGTGAAGATCCCCTCGTTCAGCCCCAGGCGGTCGATCGAGAACCTGACCGTGCCCGAGGAGGGGAGCGGGTTCGGCAACGCCACCTTCTCGCTGAAAGTGTTGGTCCCGTACACCACCAGCCCGTCGGAGCGAACCAGCACCACGCTGAAGCCGACGTCAACCAGCGGCTCCTTGCAGACGAAGTCGACGCAGATCTCCACCGCATCATCGGGGCCAAACACCCCGGGAGACTTTCCTTCTGCGTCGAGCAGGCGTACCTGTGCAATCTCGAGCTTGAAATTCCCCCATCGCTTCTCGGGCGAAACCTGCGGGCCCGCCGCTGGAAGCTCGGGAGCCGACAGCGAGGGCAGCGAGCCTCCACCGGGCGAGAGCGCCGAAGGCGTCATCGCCTCACCGCTCGCCTCCGCCAGCGCAACCGCCTCGCGGTACTGCGCCACCACGTGGTGAGGCTCTCCGACCAGACGGATTCTTCCGCCGTCGATCCACGCTGCCACATCGCACCACTTCTGCAGGGTGTTGAGGTCGTGGGTGACGAGGACGATCGTCTTTCCCGACGCCTTGAACTCGTTCATCTTCGCCTGGCTCTTGCGGGAGAAGTGCTCGTCTCCCACGGCGAGGATCTCGTCGATGATCAGAATCTCCGGATCGACGTGGGTCGCCACCGCGAACGCCAGCCGCATGTACATGCCGCTGGAGTAGGTGCGCACCGGCTCGTCGATGAAGTCGCCGAGCTCGCTGAACTCGATGATCGCCGGCGTGCGGGCCTGCACCTCGGCGCGCGACATTCCCAGAATCACCCCATTGATGAGGATGTTCTCCCGGCCCGAAAAGTCGGGATGAAACCCGGCGCCGAGGTCGAGCAGCGCCGAGATCCGGCCCTTCACCTCGATCGTTCCCGTCGACGGGGTGTAGATGCCGGTGATCAACTTCAGCAGCGTGCTCTTGCCCGAGCCGTTGCGCCCGATGATGCCGACCGTCTTCCCCTGGGGGATGACCAGGTCGACGCCTCTCAGCGCCTCGATCCGCGTCTTCGCTTCCGCTCGGCGTCCCCCTCGCAGCCACTGCACCAGCTCGGACTTGAAGGTGGTGTACTCGCGTCGGGTAGCGCTCTTCTTGAAGTGCTTGGTGACGTTGTCGAGGACGATCGCGTTCATGGCGGGCATTCGAGGCTAGACGACCTCGGCAAACTCCTCGCGGCGGGTCTCGAAGAGCCAGGCGCCCAGCCACAGCAACACCACCGAGATCGCCGCCACCCAGGCCAGCGGTGCGGCGGTCGGCAATCGGTGGTTGATTAAAATCTCACGGTACGCGCCAACCAGTGCGGCCATCGGATTGACCAGCCGGACCAGGTCGCGCAGCCGCTCGGGCACGTTGGTTTCGGGGTAGACCACCGGGGTGACGAAGAACCAGAAGGTGAGCAGATTGGCCACCACGTGCTGGAGGTCTCGGAACTTCACGTTCAACGCCGAGACGACGTAGCAGAGCGCCAAGGTGAAGGTGAGCTGGATCAGCAGCACCGCCGGGAGCGCGATCACCTGCCAGCTGGGCCACACGCCGTAGAAGGCGCCGAGCGCCACCACCAGGGGAATCGAAAGCAGGAAGTTGATCAGGTTGTTCGCCACCACCACCGCGGGCAGCACCTGGGCGGGAAAGCGCACCTTGGTGAGCAAATCTCGGCGGTCGCTGATTGCGCTCGCCCCGGCTCCGAGCGAGTTCGAGAACCAGATCCAGGGAAGCAGCCCGAC
>JAYUUC010000013.1:0-2579 GCA_043755105.1 Myxococcales bacterium | reverse complement strand
GTTCGCAAAAGTGTGGCCCGCTGAGGTCAGAGGCAGCTCGGAAGAGAGCCCCTCTGGCTTCAGCGGGTTTTTTTGCGCCCGCGGAAACCTTTCGGCGGGAATCGGGTACTTCAGCCGACGCCGAGGTCCATCTTCACGTTTCCGATCGAGAGGCCATAGACCCCGCTCGCCTCGCTTCGGCAGAGAGCTTCAGCGAGGTGGCGAAACGCGGCGAGCAAGGAGACACCGGGGTTTTCGCGCTGTGGGCCCTTGGGCTTTTCCTCAGGCTCGTCTCCAATCTGGCGCTGGGGCTCGAATACGAGCAACGGCTTCAGTGCCTGAACGCTGCGTCCGTCGAAGCTCACGGGAACAGGCCGCGACTCGAATCGGGAAACCGGAGAAAAGCGGCCCCGCGAAGGCGACCGGTAGGCGGGCCGAAGCTGGCTCATGCGGGCATTATCGGAAGGCGAAGCCGGAAGTTGCGATCGGCCCCGTGGGCTCTTCAAACAAAGGGAAGCGGCGTCACCGTTGCCTTGCCGGCCGGGCTCTCCAGCGTCAATACCGTTCCCGGGTCGAGCGCAGTTCGGTGCACATACCCCAGCGCTACCGTCTGACCCCGCGCCGGAGAGTGGACCACCGAGGTCACCCAGCCGACCTTCTTGCCCTCGCGAAACAGCTCGGCCCCGGCGACGGCGTCGACGTCCAGCAGCAGGCCGGTCAGCTTGCGACCCATCTGTCCCCGAAAGGTGGCGCGGGCCACCACCTCCTGTCCGATGTAGCAACCCTTGTTGTAGCTGATCGCCCGCTCCAGATTGGCCTCGAGCGGAATCGTGGTTTCCCCCATGTCCTGTCCGAAGCGCGGCAGCCCGGCTTCCACCCGCAGCACTTCGAAGGTGGAGAAGCCCGCCGACACCAAACCCAGGGGCGCGCCGACCTCGAGCAGCTTCCGGTACACCGTCTCCAGTCCGGTTCGGGGCAGCAGCAGGTCCACCCCCGGCGCCGCGAGTTGCTGTGGGGCCGTGGCCAGCACCTCGGTCTCGCCGATACGCAGAACCTCGAACCTCTTTCCGCTCACCGCCATCGGGCCACCCACCGAAGCCGCGAGCACCTCCAGCGCCCGGGGCCCCATCACCGAGAGTAGGGCCAGCGAATCGGTGGCGGGGTGAAGCTCAGCGTCCTCGGAAATGAGGTAGCGGTTGAGAAACTCCGCCGCCTTCGCCGACAGTCCGGGCTCGGTCTCGATCACCAGGTCCTCGGAGCGGCGCCAGAGCCGCGCGTCGGTGACCATCGCTCCCTTCGAGGTGAGCAGCGCCGCATAGCCCACGCCCTGCTCGGGCAACCCCTTCACGTCCTGGGTCACCATCCCGTGGAGAAAGCTGACCCGGTCTGCTCCGGTCAGCTGGAGGAACTCGCGTGCGGAGAGGTCGAACAGCGCCGCTCCATGACGGGCCGCCTGGTAGTCGCTCGAATCGCGGCCATAACCCTCGACCACTTCCCGGCCGGAGACCTCGACGAATCGGGCGCCGAGCGTCTGATGCAACGAATGCAGGGTCAGGGGTTCCATCATCCTCGTATATAAGGGCCTCGCGACCGCGGGCAAAGCAGGTCGACAGGAAGAGGACCATGCAGGTCAAACAGCTCTCCTCCGCCAGCGCCTTCTCCGAGGCGAAGCTGGCCAAGCACACCCTCTTTCAGACCGAGCGCTTCTTCCTCGACGTCTACTGCCTCGAACCGCAGCAGTCGCAGAAGCCGCACGCCCACGCCGAGGCCGACAAGGTCTACCTCGTCCTCGAGGGCCGTTGCCGCTTCACCGTCGACGACGACACGGCCGAGCACGAGACCGGCGCCGCGGTCTTCTGTCCCGCCGGCTCCGAACACGGCGTGGTCAACCCCGGACCCCACCGCGCCCGTCTGCTGGTGATGATGACGCCCCCTCCTGCCCGCCCATGAACCCTTCGCCCTCCAAGCCGCTGTCGCTCTCGCCCCTCGGTCCCGTGCTGCTGCTCGTGGTCAGCGCCGCCGAGAGCTTGCTCGCCCTCTATCAGTGGATGGAGCTGCTCTGGGTTCGCTCGGGCGGCACCGCTGTCTGCTCACTCAACGCCACGGTCAACTGCGCCACGGTCTGGAACTCCCCGTTCGCTGCGCGCATTCACAGCTGGCTCGGCATGCCGGTCGCGGGCCTCGGGCTGGTCTGGGGGCTCACCGGTTTGCTGCTCACCGTCGCACTGGTGCACCGGCTGCTCTCCGCACGACCGGCCGAAGTCGTCGTCGGAGCGCTGCAGGTGGTCGCGGCGATCGGCCTCTTCTCCTGCATCACCTTCGCGGTGGGGAGCCTGAAGGCAGGGGCGGTCTGCCTCACCTGCCTCGCCACCTTCGCGCTGGTGCTCGCCTTCAATGCAGTCGCTTTCCGACTGCTCCCGCTTCAACCTGCGTCCGGCCAGGGATTCTACCGGGCCCTGCTTGCCGCCGCGGTCACCGCCGCCGCCTGCTACCTGGCACTGCTTTATCCGGGCTATCGCACCCCGCACGCCGACGGGCCGCTCGCCGGCAGGCTCGGGGACGCCGACAAATCCTCGGCCGATCCGCAGGCGCAGCTGACC
>JAYUUC010000012.1:0-7682 GCA_043755105.1 Myxococcales bacterium | reverse complement strand
TTGCAGCGCATGCCTTGGTTGAGAGCCGCACAATCGTCGTCGAGCCGACACTTGAAGCCGGCGTCGACCGGACCCGCGTCGATTCCCGCGTCCTCCGGGCCGGCGTCGACCTCCACCACCGGACCGGCGTCTGGGACCGGGTTGCTCCGGGGACAACCGAGGAGGGACGCGCAGAGCACAGCGACGAGGCCGCTGAGCCTCAAGGTGACGGAGGAGGACATGTGTGTTCGAACCTTTCTTCTGTTGCGCTGCGCCGCGGGAGTGAAAACCGCTCCGGCCTGGAGAACGCGTGAATAGGGCGCGCACACTACACAAATCAGGGCCCGAGTCCCACCCAGACCTCGCCGTCCTCGAAAAGCTCCTTCTTCCAGATCGGCACGTCCTCCTTGAGCCGGTCGATCGCGTACTCGCAGGCGCGGAAGGCCTCTTTCCGGTGCGGTGCCGACGCGGCGATCATCACTGCCGCCTCTCCGGGGAGAAGCGCTCCCTGCCGGTGGAGGATGGCGAGCGCCACCCCGGGCCACTTTTCCCGAGCCTCCGCAGCTATCTCCGCCAGCTTCTTCTCCGCCATCGGCGCGTAGGCCTCGTAGGTGAGCCCGAGCACTCGACGCCCTCGGGTCTGGTCCCGCACCACTCCGGTGAAAGTGACCAGCCCGCCGCGGGAGTGCCCTCCCACGGCGGCCACCACCTGCTCGAGCTGGAGCGGTTCGTCGAGGAGTCGGAACAGCCCTCCGCTGCCTCCCGCGACCGGGGGGATCAGCGCCACCTCGGCCCCGGCGGCCAGCGGCTCGGAAGCCTCGGCGAAGCGCTGGTCGACCGCCACCCGCAGGTACGGCAGCAACGGCCCCAGCGCAGGGTGACGTTCCACCAACCGCGCCAGCAGGCTCGCCACCGTGGGCGCCGCCTCCTCGAGGACGAGTGATTCGCGGGGAAGGCCCGCTTTTTCCCTCGCCGCGGCGAAGTACAGCACCGTGACCGCCACGGGCCCTGAGCTTCTTTCCACTGCGCTCATGGCGTTCGCGGCCTCATCGTCAGCCGCCCCTGGATTCGCCCGCCGAGCGGGTCGGGCCCGAGGTCCAAGAACAGCTCCTCCACCGGGGTGAGCTGTTTGAGGAACTGGCTGGCGAACCCCTGCAGGGACACCACCCGCTCGGAATCGACCCCCGGAAGCGCACGCGGCTTCTCGAGCTCGCGGCGCAACTGGGCGAGGTCGAGCATCACACTGAGATGGCCGGGGCTGAAGGCTGCGCCGCCAAAGCGCGCTCTCAGCGACTGTCCGAGGTCGCCGCGGGGCCGTTGCGAGACTCCCGTTCCTCCCGAAAGCAGCGCTCGGCCTTCCCCGACTTGCAGCTCGACCGGGACATCTCGTATCTGCCAGCGATAGCGGACCCCGCCCCCGGGTCCAGCCTTGAGCGGTTTGGTTCCGTTGCCGAGCTGCGCCGCCAGCCATTGTTGAAAGGGGGCAAGGCGACTCAGACCGAGTTCTGCCTCGAGTCCGCCCTTGGCATCGGGCTTCCCGGTCCCGGAAATGAGGTTGCGAAGAAACGCCTCGGCGTCGAAGTAGAGCAGCGCGCTGAAGTCGCCCTGAAGGCTGGAGATGAGGGTTTCCAGCCCTCGGTCGTCAAGGCCTATCCGGGTTGCCGCGGCGCGGTGGCGGTCCGAGCCAGGAGGCCCGACCGCTGCCTCTGCGAACAGGTGCGGCGGGACCGAGCCATAGGCAGCGAACACCGGGTTTGCCGCTGCCGCCTTGAACAGGGGGGGCGCCACTGCTTCGCCGGGAAGCCACAGCGGTGACGGCGAGTGGACGATGCCATCGACCTTCAGCCCCAACTTCGCCAGTTCCACCGACGCGAACACTCCGAACCGCTGCGACCCTTCCGCGGGGGGGCGCCCGAGGAAAAGATAGAGATCGCCGGGGGCGAGGCGGGCCTGGGCCACGGTCAGCCCTTCCACTGCCTCCAGACCTGGAGGAGCGGCCCGGGTAATTTCCTCGAGCACGACCGCAGGGTCGCGAGCGGGGCGGTCAGGTTCCCCTTCGGCGAGCTTCTCGGCGATCGCAAGGTAGAGGTAGCCGCGGTCCACCACCGCGAGCACCGGGCGCTGGTCGGGGAGCACCATTCGCAGCGAGCCGTCGGGGAAGCTGCGACCGATGCCGCCTTTTCGCTCCAGCAGCACCCCCAAGCCTGCCAGCGCCCGCGGACCATCGGCCACGCCGAGAAGCCCCACCATCCCGTCGAACTGCGGCAGGGTGAACAACCCGAGTCCTTCTTCTCCCTCCACCGCCTGGGGATTGGATGCCGAGAGATCGATCGCCAGCCCCGGCAGGACCGTCTGCTCGAGGAAGCCCTGGGCTGCATCGGGCCCGAAGAGCTGGTCGAGAAAATCGACCATCGGCTCGAGGTGTCCCGCCATCTTCGGCAACACCACCGCCGAGCTCGCATGGAGCGGAATCGCCCGCAGCACCCGGCGCGGCACCACGGTGAACGCCTGCTGCTGCACCGGGTGTTGGCCGTCCGAGCCGACCACGGAGTAGCGCCCGCGGCGGGAGAAGGCATGGTGAACCTCCGCCCCGCTCAATTTCGGCGAACCATCTCCGAAGTCCCAGGTGAGCAGGGTTGCAGCGGGCGAACCGAAAGTCAGAACGGTGCCGGCTTCGACCTCCTCCGGTTCGCGGACGGAACGGGTCTGAGCCCCATGACAGCCGAACAGACCCAGGACAACGAGAGCAACGAGGGGAGCGTGAAGGCGCACCCTTCGGGTCAGTACTCCAGAGTGAGCCCGAACATCCAGCGCCGGCTCGAAAGGTCGAGCCCCGTCGAACCGGTGGCGCTCGAGCCGCCCAGTCCGAAATTGTTCACATTCTCGTGGACGTACTCGGCGAAGAAGTAGCTGTGGTTGACGCCCATGTCTGAATCGAAATCCCGGGCGAGGCGGGGTTCGAGGAAGTCGAGCATCAACGACAACCCGAGGGTGCCGGAGTAGCCCCAGCGTCCTCCTACCGCGCGAACACCCTCGAAGTACTCCACATGGCCACCCTTCTCCATCCACCACGGGGTGTAGACGAGGCCGGCCTTCACGTAGGGTACCAGCGGCAAGATGTAGTTCAGCGCCGCGTAGTCGAACCGGTACACTCCCATCAGGTGGAGAGGCAGCACCTTGAGCGAGGTCCGTTCTCCCGCCGGCTGGCCGGTCTTGGTGACCAGCGCTGCGCCGTATTTCTCTGCGTAGCCGATGGAAAATCCGACGCCGAGGGAGCCAATCTTCTGCCACAGCTGGTAGTCGGTCTCGAGCTCGAGCAGCAACATTGCGCCCGCCCCAAAGGTTGTCTGGTAGGGCTTGGGGTCGGTCAGACCCGGCGCATCATCCATCAGGGGCTTGTAGCCGCCGAGTTTGAACTCGAAGGCGGCCGTCTTTGGTGTCTCTTGTCGCGACAAGGCCTCAGCCGAAGCAATTCCAGAGAAGGCCACCACGGAGGCGAAGGTGAGAAGCAGGGAAGTGCGGGTCATCGCGTTCTCTTTCGGGCGACCCTGCTCGCGGCCCAGAGAGCGAGCAAGGTGAAGGTGCTGCCGGGGATCGCTGAGCAACCGCCTTGCTCGCCGCCGCCGGCCTTACGGTAAATGCTGAAGAACCCATCGGTCTGAACGGGTGCCGCGAACACCGAGGCGGAGGGGGCGCTCCGGTTGCCGGCGCCATCCTCGGCGATCGCCCGGATCTCGTAGGTGACCCCGTTCTCCAGATCGGTCACCCGGCCAAAGGAGACCTCCGGGGTGAACGAGACTCTTTCCTTGAACTCCTCTCCGGAATCGACGGGGGCGGCACCCGCGTCGGCAAGGCTGCCAGCGTCGGTCACGTTGCCCGCATCAGCGATTTGGCCGGCGTCGCTGGGGTCGCCCGCATCGAGAAGAAGGCCGGCATCAAGCAGCGTACCGCCGTCACCGGGGTCACCCGCATCGGCGAGCGCGCCGGCATCGCTGGGGTTTCCTGCGTCAAGGCTGGAGCCTCCATCGTCAGGGCCTGCGGTCCCGCCCGCATCGGGAGTGGGCTCCGCGGCCGGCGCCCGGCGAACCTCGATGTGAATCACGGACGCTCCCGTGGAGTTGACCGAGACGCTCAAGGCGCGGTCAAGCGCGTTGACCTGAGCGATTTCGGGGACCGGAGGGGGAAGGGTGTCGTAGGTCAACACCGGCGCGTCCGCGACGTGCACCACCGGCGAGTTTGTATCGCAGTTGAGGGTGGAGTGGGTGTAGGCACCGCAAAGCCGAAACTGAAGCTCGACGCCCTGCACCCCGCAGCTGCCTCCGTCGGTGGCATTGAACCCGGGCAGCCCGCTCACCGCGACCGGAAAGGTATTGGTCCGGCGCGACGTCAGTTCCGCCTGGGGAATGGACCGATAGGGAATATCGCCGTTGGCAGGCTTGTCCCCACAGGTCGTCGCGGTGGTCGACCAGAGCAGCAGATCGGAACAGGCGAGTCCCTGCACATTGGCCGCCCAGGTGACGGTGACCGAGTGGCTGCAGTCTCGAAAAACCTTGTCGGTTTCGGGGACCGTGAGGCTGAGGCCACTGACACTCGTGGTGACCTGGGCAAGTGCCACGGCCGGGGACAGCAGCAGCAGGAAGAGAGTGGACCGGAGCATCGTGGTTCGAGCTTTTAGCAAGCGCGGGGCCAGGGCGAACGCCCCCTGTTCACGAGCGGTTGCGAGGATGCCTGCTCGCCCACCTTGCGCCAATTGGACACCGATTGCTTCCAGCCCTTGCCAAAATGTCACGCCTTCCAGGAGGTGAGCCGCTCGCCGATCTCCACCGCATTCAACCCGGAGCCGCGCCCGGCGTTGTCCACCGAGACGAAGAAGGTCACCCAATCTGCGGCGCTGGGAAGCACGCGCACCCGGCCGACATGCACTGCCGGGTCGGCGGTCACCAGCAAGGGCATCGGGTAGATCTTCTCTGCCGGTTCATCGAGCAGCTTCAACCCGGAGTGTCCCCGCAGCGCTTCGACCACCCCTTCCGCGTTGACCGATTGAGACAGTTGCACGGTCACCGCCAGCGAGCATCCATAGAAGGTCGGCACTTGCACCGCGGTGCCTTCGATCGGCGGCAGCTCTCCCCCGCCCCAGACCTTGTGGGCTTCGGGCTGCCATTGCTGCTCCTCTGCAGTCCACGCCCCGTCGAATTCGCCCACCTGGGGGACCACGTTGAAACCGAGCCGATGGGGGAAAAGCACCACCTCGGGCTCACGGCCGGACAGCAGCGCCGCGGTCTGCTGTTCGAGCTCGACCACCCCGGCAAGCCCCCGAGTCGAGGCGCCCATCAGCGCGGTGAGCTGCACCCGCTTCAGCCCGAACTTCTTCCGCAGGGGCTCGAGCGCAGTGACCAGTGCAAAGGTGACCGGTCCTGGCGCAGCGACGACGCGCCCCGGGAACGGAGACTCGAGCACCGCCTCGTTCACCCCCGAGACCACCAGCGGCACCTGGGAACGCAACCGATGAAGGGGGCTGACGTCGACCACCCAGGCGCCCGCGGCCTGGGCCGATTTTGCCAAACCTTCGGCCACCGCCCCGGGTGCGGCGAGCAGCACCAGCCCGATTCCGCGGAAACTCTCCGGGGTGAGCGCTTCGATTTCCAGCGTCTCGTCGAGGTAGTCGAGCTCGGTTCCTGCGGAGCGCTCGGTGCCGAGCACGGTGATCTTGTCCGCAGGGTGGCTCTGTTCCTGAAGCGCGGCCAGCATCTCGCGGCCAACCACGCCGCTTCCACCAACAACCGCTATCTGCAGCTTGGGGTCCAAGGTGAATCAGTCCTCGCGTAGGCGCGCCGTCGGCTCGGGGCCGGGGAGCGGGGGAAATTTCGGGTTCCGTTCCGCGCCCGAGCCGCGGACGTAGTGTGGCTCGAGCGCGAACAGCGCTGCAGGGTCAAAAGCTACCAGCGTGGCCAGCTGAGCCAGGTGCACCGCGAGCGGATACGACGGCTCGTCGCGCAGCTGCGCCTCGGGGGCACCGAGGGCAAGAAGTTGCGCGCGGTAGGGAGCGATCGACGGGCCCAGCGCAACGTGCCCGGGATGGGCACGGAGCAGCTCCGCCAGCTCGGCCGGGGTGACCGCGGTTTCCGGTTCGAGCGCTTCGACCCCTGCTGCGTCGCGGCGGTAGAGGCCGAGGTAGAGCTCTCCCTGGCGGACCACGGCGGAAGCGGCCACCACCCGGGGGGACTCTTCGGGAGGCATCGCCAAAGCGAGTGCGGCGAGGGACGAAGCACCCGCGAGCGGCAGCTTCGCCGCGTACGCCAGGGCCTTGGCCGTGGCCAGACCGAGCCGCAGCCCGGTGAAAGAACCGGGGCCGAGGCCGACCACGATGCCTTCCAGTGCAGAGAGCGCGAGCTGGTGCCGAGCGAGCAGCTCGCCGATCACCCCAGGGAGCAGCTCGCTTTGCTTGCGGGGAGGTCCAAAAGTCACCGCTTCCACCGCGCGCGCTCCGGCGCCTACCCGGTCGACCAGCGCAAGACTCAAGGTGAGGGTCGAACTGTCGAGAGCGAGGATCACGGGCCACCTCCCTTATCTTCCGGGCCCGTCGCCGTAAACCCTTCACGGATACTCATTCAATTTGAATGAAACACCGTTCGTACCGAGCGTCGCCGCAGGGCAGAGTCGAGGTAGGCCCCCTCGACAAGCTCGGGGTGACCGGCCTCCAAATTCACTTTAAATGAAATCCCGTTCATACCGAGAGGGTCGACCAGAATTCCTTTTGGAGTCGGCTAGGCACGTCCCTCATCTCCTGGCGTAACCAGAAGATAGACGCAACAAAGCTTCCGAGCCGCGGTGGCCAGTCGCTTCAGGTTGTAGGCGAGGACCTTCAAGAGAATTTCGGACACGGCATTCGCAGCGTGCTGGGTGGTTCCGCGCCGAAACCCCATTGCGCTCTGGAGCTCAGAGAATACCGGCTCCACGGTGGCAATACGTTGGCTGTAACGGAGTGCGGCTCCCGGCTGCCGCATCCGTTCCTTCATCGCAGCGCGACCGAATTCGAAGGCAGGATTGAGGGTGAGGCTTCTGCGGGCAGCTCGGGTGCACTGGGGGCGCAGAGGACACTCGGCGCATCCTTGCCCCAGCCACCTCAGGTCCCCACCGTGGCCGTCTTTTGTGGGACCGACCATGGGAGTGCCGGCAGGGCACACCGCGCCCCGTCCGTCTTTGTCGAATTGAAAAGCCGAATGAGGAAACAGACCCTTCGATGGTCCTCGCCCATCGTATTTTCGTGGCTCGGGGATGAGCGTGTCGAGGCCCGGGCGGGCGTTGGCAGCGAAGGTCAAATCGGTCTCGGAAAAGTAGCCCGCATCCAGCGCCATCTGGATGCTTCGGTCGAGCGAGATACCCGCCTTTCCGAGCGACTCTTTGGTGCGAGCCACGATGGGTTCCAGCTTGCCGAAGTCATTGGAAGACGCATCGACCAGTACCCCGACAATCAAGCGCTCCTTCACCCCCGCGGCCGACACCGTGATTCGTTGACCAGGAGCAGCGCCGCCATTCGGAAACTTCATCAATCCGGCGCCGGGATGAGTGAGCACGACATTGGTCCTCTCGCTCTCGGCACAGAGGCGCAGCGCGTCGACGTGCTTCTTCACTTTTGCTGCATGCGCCGCTTTGCCTGCATCGTCGAGTTCCTCGACCTGGACTGCAGCCAGCTCTTTGAGTCG
>JAYUUC010000011.1:0-7695 GCA_043755105.1 Myxococcales bacterium | reverse complement strand
CGATGGCATCGTCGAGCTCGCGCAATTCTTCGTCCAGCTTCCCGCGGACCCCGGCCAGGTCAGGCCAATCGAAGCCGATCCGAGAGGCCTTCTCGGTCAGACGCTCGGCGCGGAGCAGCGCTGGGGCGGCGCTGGGAACCCCGTCGAGCACCGACCCTTCGCTGCCCGTCTTCCGCTTCTTCTCCGCGGCCTTCAGCTCGGCCCAGTTGTCGAGCACCTGCTCGGCGGTGGTGACGTGGGCGTCGCCGAAGACGTGCGGGTGGCGGCTCTCGAGCTTGTCAGAGATCGCGGAGCAGACGTCGGCGAGACTGAACTCCCCGAGCTCGGTGGCGAGCTGGGAGTGGAAGACGATCTGGAACAGCAGGTCTCCCAGCTCCTCGCACAGAGGCCTCCATGGCCCTCCATTGCCTACCCGGTCCATCTCGTCGAGGACCTCGTAGGTTTCTTCCACCAGGTAGGGTCGAAGCGAGCGAAGGTCCTGCTCGCGGTCCCAGGGACAACCCCCTTCGGCGCGCAGGCGGGTCATGATGCCGGCCAGGCGTTCGAGCGACGGGCCTGCAGAAGTGGGGGTAGGGCGAGGGGTCACGTGCGTCTCCTTCGGGTCGGCAAGCGAAGGGCCCGCGACGACCGCGAGCGCTTCCTTCCGGTTGCAGGTCCGCTCGCCTATCATTCCCTGCTCCCGATGCCCGCTGCGAACCGCTTTCTCTGCACACTCTGTCTCGGAGCGGGCCTGCTGATGCTGCAGGCGAGCCCCGCCCGAGCGCAGGGAATCAGCCCTCTCGAGGAAGTCGCCCCCTCGGAAGAGGCTTCCGCCCGCCCGGGCAGCGCTGAAACAAGAGTTGCTCCTGCGGCAACTGAATCGGTGCGGACCGCCAGTCCTTCTCCCGATCTGGAACCCCGAAAGACTGGGGACGCGTCCTCGCAGGCTTCCACCGATTCCGGGGGAGCGCCCAGCAAGCCGACGGCGGGACCGCGCTCGGACGATGTTGCGATGACGCTGGAGGCTTCAACCAAGATTCAGCCAACCCCGACATCCGCTGGACGCGCGGCCGCTGAAACAGAGCTCGCTGCCGCGTGGAAACACTGGCGGTTCGCCTTCGCCCACAAGAACAAGGAAGGCGTGGCCGCGGCCCTCGCCGAGGTGGTCCGCCTCGATCATGTGCTGGCCCTCGACCGGCTAGACGCATACAGCATGGCGTTGACCCGGCACGCAGGGCAGCGGGCGGAAGCCGGCGACACTTCGGAAGCACTGCTGCTGTCGCGCGCCGCCGTCGAGCTTTCCCCGGGCCTTCCGTTCGCGCATCTGGGGTTGGCGAAGGTTTCTCATCTCGCCGATGCTGGCAATGTCGGACGTTCCCTGGGCGAGCTCTGGAAGGGAATGCGTGGCTTTGTCGCTGACCCGCGGTACCTGCGACCCCTGCTGGGCGACCTCGCTCTGGCCGTGCTCGCCGCGCTGGTGGTCACCGCGATGGTGGTGACCGCGGTGCTGTTTCTGCGCCGGGCACGCTACTTTTTTCACGACTTTCATCACCTGCTCCCGCGGCTGATCGCCCGCTGGCAGTCGACCGCGGCGGCTTCGTTGCTGCTCACCTTGCCGCTGGTATTTCATCTCGGGTTGGTCCCCGCGCTGCTCGGGCTATTCGCGGCGGTGGGCCTCTATCTCAACGGGCGTGAGCGGTGGGTGCTGGCGGTGCTGATATCTGCGCTTGGCCTGATTCCAGTGCTGGGCCGCCAGATCGCGGCGCAGGGCTCGTTCGCCGGGACGGTGGCCGAAGATGTTCAGAAGCTGGAGCAAGGGGGGTACGACCAGGGCCTCGCGGTCAGCCGGTTGGAAGAGCGCGCGGGCAGCGGCGAGGCCGGCTTTCCAGAGCTGGCCGCGCTCGGACGGTATCAGCTTGAGCGAGAACAGCTCGAAAGCGCGGTCGAGCACCTCAAGGCCGCGCTGGGCCTGCGCAACGCCGATGCCCGCGCGATGACCAACCTTGGCAACGCGCTCTTTGCACAGGGAGACCTGGAAGGAGCGAAGACCATCTACGAGACCGCGGCTGCCGCTGATCGCACCCTGGCCGCGCCGTCCTACAACCTTGCCAGGCTCCAGGTGCAGCTGGCGCAAAAGCTGCCCGTGGAAGCCGCTTCGATGGAGCGGGACCAGGCGATCAACACCCTGGGCATCGCCGTCTCCATCGATCGTTCCCTCGAAGGCCGCGCCTTCAAGTCCGATGCCCCGCTGGTGCCGCAGCTGGTGACGCCTCCGTTGACCCGCGCCGACCTCCTTTCCGCTGCGAACCCGGGTGCCCTGGCGGCCAGCTTGCAATCGCAACTGGGGCTGCAGCTGGTGGGCACCGCGGAACCGTGGGTGGGAGCGGTCTACCCGGTGCTGTTGTCTGTGGCGGTGGTGTGGCTATCGCGCTCCGCCTTTCGCCTCCGCGCCACCAAGGCCTGCAACAAGTGCGGGCGTCCGGTCTGCTCACGCTGTGACCCGGAAGTCGGACGCGGAAGCGTGATGTGCCACCAATGCGTCAATGTCTTTGCGCGCAAGGGCGTCGTCTCGCCCTCCGAGAAGGTCCGCAAGCAGTACGAGGTCGCCCGTCACCAGCGGCGGATGGACAAGGTGGCGTACGGTCTGGGGGCGGTCTGTGCGGGCGCGGGCCATCTCTTTGCTGGGCTGCCCGTTCGGGGTGCGCTCCACGCCTACGCGTTTCTCCTTGCGCTCACCTGGATGTTCTTTAGAGACGGACTGTTGAAGCTCCCCTTTGGAGAGTTGCCCCTGCTGTTGCGGCTGGCTCCGGCGGGCCTGTTGTTGGGGGTCATCTATCTCAGCTCTCTTCGCGGCTTGTACAAGCGCCAGGCGGGGTAGGCGAGCCCATGGCCCTGCAAGGAACCCTGAAGGACTTCGGAATCGCCGACATTCTCCAGCTGATCGGCCAGCAGCAAAAGACCGGGGTGCTCCACCTTCGCTCACTTGAACACCAGATCGAGGTCAACTTTCTCGAGGGGGCGATCGTCTCTGCGAGCACCACGACGCGGAAGAAGAAGGACCTGATCGGCGCACGCCTGGTCCGCGCCGAGGTGATCACCGACGCCCAGCTGCAGAGCGCGCTCGACATTCAGAAGCGCAGCCTCGGCCGCCTCGGAGATCTGCTGGTCGCCGCCGGCGCGGTCAGCGAGGAACGCTTCCAGCAGATGGTGCAACTGCAGACCACTGAGACCCTCTACGGGCTGTTCTCGTGGAAGACCGGGACCTACCGGTTCGAGCAGAAAGCACTCGACCTCGAGGGGGAACCGGCCACTCCGTTGAGGATCGAAACGGTGTTGATGGAAGGGTTCCGCCGGGTCGACGAATGGCCGATGATCAAGAAGAAGATCAGCACCTACCAGCTGACCTTCCTGCGACTCAAGGAACTGCCTCCGGCGGTTCCCCAGCGCGAGCCAGAGGACGACGTCGACTTCGACAACGCCTTCGCTGAAGAGAAGAAGGCGGAGAACAAGGGCGAGTTCAAGTCGGTGGGCGAAGTGGAAAGGAAAGTATTCCTCTCCGTTGGCCCGGATCGCGACGTGCGCAAGCTGATCGATCTCAGCGGCCTCGGCGAGTTCGAAACCTGCAAGGCGCTGTGCAACCTGGTCAACCTCGAATACCTGCGACCCCTAGCGCCGAAGGGGAAGACCGAAGCGATCGACTCCCAGTCTAGACATCTGGGGATCCGGGTGGTGGAGGCCGCCGGCCGGGTGCTGGGGACGATGCTGGTGCTCGCCGCGCTGGCGTTGCTCGGCAGCCAGGTACAGCTCGGCGCCTTCAGCCTGGTCGGCTCACCGGCATCCACCTACGCAGACCCCGCGGCGCAGCGATTTCTCTCTCGGCAGCAGATGTCCCGGATTTCAAGCGCGATCGACGTCTACCGCCTCGACCATGGCGAGGTGCCTGAACGGCTGGTGAGCCTGGTCGACGAAGGGCTGTTGAACGACGAGGACCTTCATCACCCCTGGCGCGACGCCTACCACTACCGTCGCACTGCTCCGCTGCAGTTTGTCCTCCTGCCCCCCTTGCGGTAGCTCGAGGCGCTCCCGCGCTGACCATTCACTCCTGAATACGCCTGACCGGGTGTCACTTGCCGGCCCCCAGACGGTGGGTTAACCCATAGATACCCTTGCGAAACCCACCTCCGTCCCCCGTCCCCGCCGCTGCTGCCTCTTCCTCCATCCAGGCGAAGGTGGACCTGGTGGACAACGAGGTGGCCCGTTCCCTGGCAGGAACCCAGGGCGAGAATCTGAAGTTGATCGAGCGCCGGCTCGGCATTCGCATCGGACAGCGGGGCACCGAGCTGCTGCTGTCCGGTCCGCCCGAGCCCGTGGCCTTCGGTTCCAAGCTCCTCGAACAGCTGGCAGGAGTGCTCCGCGCTGGGCGAACGGTCTACCGCGAGGACGTGGAGCAAGCGATCAAGGTGATGGGGCACGGTGCCGAGGAGTTCAAGGAAGTCTTTCTCGGGCCAGTCGTCACCCGAAGCGGCGGCAGGGCGGTCAGCCCGAAGAGCGTCAATCAGAAGCATTACGTGGACGCCATTCGCGCCAACGACATTGTCTTCGGCATCGGCCCGGCAGGAACCGGAAAGACCTACCTGGCGATGGCGATGGCAGTCGCCGCCCTGCAAGAGAAGAAGGTGAAGCGAATCATCCTCGCCCGCCCCGCGGTGGAAGCAGGGGAGAAGCTCGGATTTTTGCCCGGAGATCTCGCCGAGAAGGTGAACCCCTACCTGCGTCCTCTGTATGACGCGCTCAACGACATGATGGATTCGGAGCGGGCGGCGCAGTTGATCGAAACCGGAGTGGTGGAGGTGGCACCCCTGGCCTTCATGCGCGGAAGAACCTTGAACGACGCCTTCGCCATTCTCGACGAGGCCCAAAATACCACCGTCGAGCAGATGAAGATGTTTCTCACCCGGCTTGGCTACAACAGCAAGGCGGTGATCACCGGCGACGTCACCCAGGTCGACCTGCCCATCGGGAAGGCGTCAGGCCTGCACCACGCCCGGGGCATTTTGAAGGGAATTGAAGGTATTTCGTTCTGCGAGTTCAGCGAGTTCGACGTCGTCCGGCACCCTCTGGTGCAGGAAGTGATTCGGGCCTATGAGACGGCGGCCGCACCCCCGGCGCCGAAAGCCGAGGGTTGAGGGCGAGAAGCTGACTTCAGCGAAGTAAGACCAAACGGCATCGGGAGATCGGGATTTCGCCTGGCGCCGTTGATTCTGGCTGCCGGCCTCTGGGCCTGCGCCCCAGCTGGTTCGCAGGTCCGTAACACGGGCCAGTCGGTCCAGCAGCTGACCGCAGCAGCTTTACGCAGAGGAGAGCCGCCGTCAGGGGACAACGAAAGTCATTACCCGGCGGCCACCCCCGGTACTCGCGCTTGAGTTCCAATCGAGATCGGTGGGAACGAAGACGCCGCAGTAGCCGCTGACCACGCCATTGTTTCGCACTTCGACCTGGAAGGGCACTGCGGCCAACGCGATGTTGCAGTTCATGAAATGGGCAACGCGGATAACGTAGGTGCCCGAGGGCGCGGCGAGCCCTGGTGGGTAGATGATGTTCTCCACTTCGACGTAGTCCGGGGTGAAGGGGCAGGAGGCTTCGGAGTCGAGGTCGAGGCTCCCCTGCGCGCCGCAACTGCTGGGTGAACCCCCGGCGCCGAGGTTGCGGTTCGGATCGCCGAAGTAGATCTCACACGCACCGCCATCGGTCGGCTCGTCGAGGTGCAGGTCGAGATCCTCCTGTGTGTTCCACCGCAGAGTGACCTGCACCGGGCCGTTGGCGCCGTTGAGCTGGCAGCTACCATTGACGCAGTGAAAGCCGTTGGAACACTCGGTGGAGCAGGGCGGCGCGCCGCCGTCCCGTGGCACGCAGAAGGGGAAGCCCGCATCGGCGCTTGTTCCGCCGCCTCCGCCACCATCGGTCCCCCCGTCAAAAGCCGGCACGATGCAGGTACGGGTGGCGCCGTCGCAAATCATCCCCGAGGCGGCACAGTCGCTGGTGTTGCGGCACTGAACGCAAGCGCCGCCGGGCGCTCCGGTGAGGCAATAGGGGGTCGGCGACGTGCAGCCCTGCGTCGCGGTGCAGGTGACGCAGGAGCCCCTTCCACCCATCGCAGACGTGTCGCAGGTCGGCGTGGGACCACTGCAGCCCGAGGTCGAGGTGCAAGTGAAGCCCGCGTCTTCCCCATCGGTTCCTCCGTCGGCAGGAGGCACGATGCAGGTACGGGTGGCGCCGTCGCAGATCATCCCCGGGCTCACGCAGTCGTCGGTGGTGCGACATTGGACGCAGGCGCCGGGCGCTCCGGTGAGGCAGTACGGGGTCGGCGCGGAGCAGCCTTGCGACCCGGTGCAGGTGACGCAGGTCCCGTTTCCGCCCATTGCCGCGATGTCGCAGTAAGGCGTGTTTCCACCGCAGCCAGTGGTCGCGGTGCAGTGGACGCCCGCTCCGCCGTCAGAGACAGGGCCCCCGTCGGTGCCTGCGCCATCGCAGCGGCCGGTGTTCGGGTTGCAGGTCTGCGTCGCCGGACAGCTGGTCTTTGTGCAGGCCTTCGACTTCGACTCCGGGGCCCCGCAGGCGAACAGGGTCAGGGTTGTGGCAAGACAGACGAGTCGAAGGGTCTTCATGGTCGAGGGCAGCAGCGTATACAGAGAACCCCGAACCCGGCACAATTTTTAGAGCTTGGTCTCGCCAACGCGTGCTGCCAGCGCTGGAGTAGACCTATAGCTTGGTATTGCGCGCATCTGCGGACGGAGTACGAGCTCGCGCCAAATCATAAATGCAGTCGACCAGCCTTTGGGCAGTCTTGAGGGAACTGACTTCCCAGAAAAGAACTCTGTGATCGTCGTTGTTGTAGACAAAAATTCTAAACTCTCCGCCAGATTGATTGATCTCTGCCTTCTTTAGCTCGGCATAGGTGACCGTCTGTTGATAAATATTGACGGCCGACATTGATGTGATTGTGAAATATAGGTCTTTGAACTCCACTTTATTGGCGTGGTAGTCGGGGTTGGCTGCGATGATGCCGTCGATCTCCGCCCTGGGGTCGCTGCCTCCGACAGCTTGCGGTTCGTACGGAATCAACTTGCTACAGCCGGACATGAGCAAGCTGGCGGCAAGGCAGGCACACAAGATCAAAGGGCCTGAGGAGAACTTCGTGATGCGGTGGCGTTGAGCGGTTTTCATGACGCGCTCTCTAGCGGCGGCGCAAAGCGAAAAAAACGACACATGGCGGGATCAGCATCCAGGCCCCCGCCTCACAGTGGCTCTGTTGTAACCATCCAATCTCCCTGAATTCGCCCGGTTGAACGCAGTGGCCATGCGCCGTAGGGTCCACGGATGGCCGACCCTGAAGGAACGGGCTCCCCCGCGACCCCTGTGGAAATCCCTGCTGAAAGCTGGAGGTCCCGGCTTGTCAGGTTGCGCAGCTCCGGCCCCTGGGCGACGCACGGGTTGCTGCTGCTGGCAGTCTCCATCTCCTCGGCGTTCCTGGTCTCTCCGGGCCTTTACAGCCAGCACATCCCTGAGCTGAGCGCGACGGACCTCGGCAAGCCGTTCCGGTCCCCCTCTCCTTCGGGCTTCAAGGCGGGCCGCGACTACGAGGTGGGCAATGAGGCGATGACCGAGGAGCGACGCACCGAAGCCCGCGCCTCGGTCCGTCCGGTGTTCGACTACGAC
>JAYUUC010000010.1:0-7715 GCA_043755105.1 Myxococcales bacterium | reverse complement strand
AGAAGGCGGTCCCGAAGTGAGGGAAAGCTGGTCCCTCGGAGTGTCGTCCCCGGTTCGGTTTTTACGCGCCCAAAATGTGGAAGGGCCAGAGAGAAAATTCCAGGTTTCTCCTGCAGTGATTCGCCGCGCCCTGGAACAGGCCGCGCGCCACATCCTGGGACAGCAGATTCTGCGCTCCATGTACAAGGCGCTGCGGTTGAATTCATCCTCCTCGCTCGAGCGGCCAAACCGAAGCGCTGCTCAGCCTTCGTTGAACGCTGCCAGTGATAAGGGTCAGGCGGTATTGCTGAACTCCCAGCTGACGGGCGAAATGGGCGTTGCGACTTCTTGAGCAACTGGGGAACGAGCTGAGCTGAAGGACCGCCGCAGCACGCAGGCCAGGCCAGCCTTCAGGCGACCACTCGTACCCTCTCTACCCGCTCGTTGTCCGGCAGGCGATAGCTTCAGGCTATCGCCACGATTGAAAAGATGTGTTGGATAAAAATGTCCGGCCTGCGCATCGTCCTCCCAGATCTTCCCCCGAACTGGAGAGAACCATGAGCCGAAGCGAAAGCGAAAGCCCCGTTATCCCGTCTCCGAAGCCGAAGACCACTCGCCCGCGAACGATCCGGGACTGGTGGCCCAATCAGCTTGACCTCTCGGTCCTCCACTCCACATCGCAGAGCGCGAGCCCGATGGGGCCGGGGTTCGAATACACCAAGGAACTTGCTTCGCTGGATGTCGAAGCGCTCAAGCAGGACGTCTACCAGGTGATGACCACCTCGCAGCCGTGGTGGCCCGCGGACTTCGGGCACTACGGTCCGCTCTTCATTCGCCTCAGCTGGCACGCGGCCGGCACCTACCGCATCGCGGACGGTCGCGGCGGCGGGGGAGAGGGCGCCCAGCGGTTTGCGCCCCTGAACAGCTGGCCGGACAATGCGAATCTCGACAAGGCGCGCCGTCTCTTGTGGCCCGTCAAGCAGAAATACGGCGCCAAGGTCTCCTGGTCCGACCTGCTGGTGTTCGCGGGCAACTGCGCTCTGGAATCGATGGGTTTGAAGCCCTTCGGCTTCGGCTTCGGGCGCCCTGATGTCTGGGAGCCGCCCGAAGTGTTCTGGGGCCCCGAGGACACGTGGCTCGGCGACGAGCGCTACAGCGGTGAGCGCGAGCTCGCGACGGCGCTCGGCGCGGTGCAGATGGGTCTCATCTACGTCAACCCCGAGGGGCCGAACGGCAACCCCGACCCCAAGCTCTCCGCGCGCGACATCCGCGAGACCTTCGCCCGCATGGCGATGAACGACGAGGAGACGGTGGCGCTGATCGCCGGCGGACACACCTTCGGCAAGACCCACGGCGCTGGCGATGCGAAGAAGATCGGGCCCGAGCCTGAGGGTTGCCCGTTCTTCAGCCAGGGCCTGGGCTGGAAGAGCACCCACGGCAGCGGCAAGGGCCAGGACACCATCACCAGCGGCCTCGAGGTGACCTGGACGACCACTCCCACCCAGTGGAGCAACGACTACTTCAAGCACCTCTTCAACTACGAGTGGGAGCTCACCACCAGCCCTGCAGGGGCCAAGCAATGGAAGCCGAAGGGCAACGCCGGGGCTGGCACGGTGCCCGATGCTCATGACCCGCACAAGAAGATCGCTCCGAGCATGCTGACGACCGACCTCGCGCTGCGCTTCGATCCTGCTTACGAGAAGATCTCTCGTCGCTTCCTCGACCATCCCGAGGAGTTCGCCCTCGCGTTCGCCAAGGCTTGGTACAAGTTGCTTCACCGTGACATGGGCCCCATCTCGCGTTATCTCGGCCCCTGGGTCGCGCCGGAGCAGCTCTGGCAAGACCCCGTCCCGAAGGTGGACCACAAGCTCGTGGACGACCGGGACGTCGCGTCGCTGAAGCAGAAGGTCCTCGCGTCGGGTCTGTCGGTGTCGCAGCTCGCGTGGGTCGGGTGGCGGTCCGCTGCTTCCTTCCGCTCCACCGACAAGCGCGGCGGCGCGAACGGCGCGCGGATCCGGCTCGAGCCCCAGAAGAACTGGGAGGTCAACGAGCCTGTCGAGCTGGCGAAGGTGCTTCCGGTGCTGGAGAAAATCCAGGCCGAGTTCAATCAGGGCCAGACGGGCGGGAAGAAGATCTCGCTCGCCGACCTCATCGTTCTCGCCGGTTCCGCGGCGATCGAGAAGGCCGCCAAGGACGGCGGCGTCGAGGTCATGGTGCCCTTTGCTCCCGGCCGCACCGACGCTTCCATCGAGCAGACCGACGTGCACTCCTTCGCTGTGCTCGAGCCGCGCGCCGATGGGTTCCGCAACTACATCCACGGTCAGCAGACGCTCTCGCCGGAAACGCTGCTGCTGGACCGTGCGACGATGCTCTCGTTGACCGCTCCAGAGATGGCGGTGCTGGTGGGCGGAATGCGAGCGCTTGGAACGAACTTCAAGGGAACCAAGCACGGAGTCTTCACGGAGCGGCCCGGCGTGCTCACCAACGACTTCTTCGTCAACCTGCTCGACATGGGCGTCGAGTGGCAAGCGCCTTCAGCGGACGGCGTCTGCGAAGGTCGCGATGCGAAGGGCAAGGTGAGGTGGACAGCGACCGCTGTCGACCTCGTCTTCGGCTCTCACTCCCAGCTTCGGGCTATCTCCGAGGTCTACGCCTCGGCCGGCGCCAAGGAAAAATTCGTGCGCGACTTCGTCGCCGCCTGGACCAAGGTGATGAACCTCGACCGGTTCGACCTCGTCGGATAACGCCCGCCGAATCACCCCGACAGTCGAACCCGCATTGCCCCGGCGATGACTTCCAGATCCTCCAGGGCAATCTCGAAGTGACCTCGCCGGAGCAGCATTCCCCAGTTCCGGTTCTCGCGGATGAACCGGAGCTGGGGCTTCAAGGGCGCAATCGGTGCGAGCTGTGAAGCCAGGTAGGACACGTCTCTCCGCCAGGGCACGAAGCCTTCAGCCATGGGGTGAGGGGAGGGTAGACCTTCTCCCACCTTCCCGATGGCGGAGAACGCCTGACAGGGCTGGTCCCCATCGAACTGCAGGCGCGGCGAGTAGTAGATCAGCCAATCGCCTCCCGCCATCTTCTTCAGGGGGCCCTCTCGCCCGTGGCAGAGCTGCGCGAAGCCGCCTTTGACCCCGCGGCGGACATGCTCCAGAGAAACCACTCCGATCCACGCCTTCATTGTGCCGCCACGTGCAATCCGACCCGGTTGCCCTCTGTGTCGAGCACGACGGCGAGGAAGCCCATCGGCCCCAGCCCGGTCTTCGGCACCAGCACCTTTCCTCCCGCTCCTTCCACCCGCGCCAGGCAGGCATCGAGCGAGGGTTGGGCATTCAGGTACACGCGGGTGCCTTCCGTGGAAGGCCGACGCTCAGGATCCTGAACCAGCGCCCCACCCACCCCGGCTTCGTCCGAGGGGAAGACCACCAGGGGTGCCCCCTGAAAGTCCTCCACCTTCAGCTTCCAGCCGAAGACTGCCTCGTAGAAACGGGTGGCGCGCGGCAGATCCAGGGTGTGGAGTTCGAACCAGTTGAGGGCGTCTTTCATCGGGAAGTCCTTCATTCCTCCGAGGCGGAATGCCTGGGGTGAGTGGAGAATCCGCCTTCCTTGTGACAGGGTAATGTCAGGTTTCTTTCGATGCGACGCCAGGCCCGCCTCTTTGCGATCACCGAGTATCTCCGGGCGCGGAAGACCGGAGTGACTGCGGGCATGCTGGCAGAGCGGTTCGGCGTCACCGTCCGCACCGTCTATCGCGACCTCGACGCGCTCCGCCTCGCTGACCTTCCGCTCCATGCCGAGCAGGGCAGGGGAGGAGGCTTCGCACTCGACCGTCACTACTCCCTGCCTCCCATCAACCTCAACGCTCGGGAGGCCGCTCTCCTCTCGGTGGTGGCCTCGTTCGCGGTCAGGACCCGGCTGTTGCCGTTCACCGATACCCTCCAGGGAGCGCTCGACAAGGTGAGAGGGGCCTTGAGCCTGTCTGCGCAGCGCGAGCTCTTGCCTCTGCTCGAACAGCTGGAGTTCGTCGGGGTCCCGGCGCTCGGCGCACCCGCTGCTATTCGGCGGTCGATCGAAGAAGCCTGGTTTTCGCAGAGCCCGCTCGACGTTCGCTACCGGAATGCGGAGGGCGAAGTGACCTCGAGGACGCTGTACATCGAAGGCGTGCTGATGGAGCGGACCCGGACCCTGCTCAAGTGTCGAGACGCTCAGACCCGCGAGCTTCGGACCTTGCGGCTGGATCGAGTGGAGGCAGCCTCAGCTTGTAGGCGGGTTTAGGGAAACGGGACGAGGTTCGGCTTTCCCTTCTCCCACTTCGGTTCGTAGGCGGCGCCCTCTCCGGTGACGATCGGGAAGTCATACGTGGAGGGCACGTCGCGTCGGATCTCGTTCGCGACTCCCTCCGCTTCCCTGAAGAGCACTCCTCCCTTGGCGAGTACGACTCCGAACGATCCTGCTTCCCGCTTGCGCGCGAAGTCCCCTGTGATCAGGGGGCCCTTGTAAAAGAAGGATGCCGCGGACTCCATTATCCCTGGCTCAAGACCTTCCACCGGGGTTGCGGTGAGCGCGCAGACCTCTTCGCTTTGCCGGCAGCTGACCTGCAGTGTCGCGTATGTCTTGTCTTTCAGTCCTTCTCCCCAGAAGCGATAGGACACACTTCCCGCTGCATCCACGAAAAGGGCAACCCGCTGCCGTTCCAGTATTCGGTAGCCTTCCAAAACCTGGGAGCTTTTCTGCTTCATCGCCGTCCCTTCGACCCAGGCAATGACGACCCGAACACCGGCGCCATCCGTTTCGACCCAGGCCAGCACCGCTTCGTCTTTCTTCGACTCCGGAATCGAGCCCGCAGCCGGCAACAGCACGAGGGACTTCAACGCTGACAGGGACACCGTGTTCACTCGAGCCGGGGCGTGAGCATCCCCATGAAACTCGTGCCTTTGCCACTGCAGTCCATGCAGCGCGTAAAGGTGAAGCTGCTTGCTGGGCATCATCAAGGCGGGCTCGACGAAGAGGTCCTTCTCCCCCAGCGTCAGCTCCAGCGGCTTGTCCTGGAAGATCGACAGCAGCGACAGTTTCGGGCCCTGTTTCCAACCTAGCCAGAAGGCCTGGAGCACGTCTCTTCCCAGACCGCTGGTGGGGAGAAAGAGCTCGGCGTCCTTGGGGAGGGGCTCTTCCCATCCCACCTCTTTCAGGAACCTGATTTCACCCAGGTCTGGGCGGTTCTCGTAAAATTCTCGAAGCGACAGCTCGTTGCGACTGGCATCCACATACCCCACGTAGAATTCGGAATGGCCGGGGAACAAGGCCGTCACGGATCGGTGGTGGAGGGGCGAGGTGGAAGCCTTTCCTTGCGGTGGAGAACTCATCTTGCAAACGCCCCCGAATGCAACACAAGCAGTGAGCAGACCGAGCTCAATGAATCGACCCATCGTTGCCCACCTTGGTGTAGTCCCACCCACGAAGCTTCAGCTGACAGAGCCCACAAAAGATAGTCGGTTCCGAGGAGTGGTAGGACATCGCGCAGAACTCCGACGGGTCGTGTGCCTTCGGCTGATAACCGGGAGGCTGCATGCCTTCGTTGAAGTGGCCAGGACCGTGGGCGAGGAAGAGGTGGTGTCCAATCTCGTGGATCAACGTGTTGCCGGACTGACCCTGCGCAAAGAGCAAAAACACCGCCGCATTCCGGCCCGACTTGCCATCGACGTCCGGGGCTATTCCGACGGTCACCCCTGATTTCTGCGGTTGGTTGTGTTCGCCATAGCCGCCGAAGTTGTACAACGTGAGCCCGTCCGCACCGACATCAAACCTCTGCACGATTTTCATGTAGATGAGATAGGCACGCGTCGAGCATTTCTCGCGATAGGCGTCCTCGTCGGGTTCGTTGAAGAGATGGTTCACCCGCGTATTCAGCTGCGACAGGAGCCCCCCGCTGTTCTCGGTTTGCTTCACGTAGTCAGCGAAGTCGCGGAAGGCGACGGGATGGAGGCCCGGATCCGCGAGGGCCGCGTTCTGCAGAAACGTGTCGTCGGAGGCCATGCTTGCCAGGACCGTCTGGTATTCCTTCTTCCATGCGTCCTGGATCTGTTCCGTCTTCAGCCCTGGCTTGGCCGAGATCTTCACCGCCGCTTCCATGTAGGCGCCATTGAGCTGGGGGAGCGAAATCTCAGGGGTCGCCTCGCCAATCTTGTACATCTTCGCTACTTCCACCAGCCGCCAGTTCGTCCAGGTGATTATCTTTGACTTCTTTGTTTCAGGCAGTGCGTCCAGCTTGATGTCGCCTGCTTCATCCAGGGTGCCATCCACATCGAGATACGCGCGGATGCTGAAGGTGTCTCCGGCCATGCGACCGCCCCAGAACTTTATGCCGGAATCAGATGACGTTTCGCCCACCACGCCCAGCGCACTGGACGCCGCCCACTTCCGCTTGGCGCCCTCCGTCAGCTCCCAGGTGCCCTGCAGGACCTCCCAGTACTTGTCCGAGCCCTTGTCCGCGGTCTTGGCGCGTTCGCCACCGAAGTGTTGGTGACAGGCTCGGCCGACCGGCTCACTGTCTTCCTTTTGGTAGGCGGAGACCTTGTTGATGAACTCCTTCGCTTTGGAATGGACTCCGCGGTTGTCCAGCTCTGCGGTGTAGGCCGCATCGTCGCCCAGTGAGACGTCCCAGAGCAGCTTGGCCCCGTGGAGCGCCTTCAGCGATGACTTGCCGGTCCCGCTCTTACCCCTCAGGGTCACGCAGGCGAGCAGCGAAACGGGGATGCCACGGTTCCACGCTTTCTTGTACTGGCGAAAGGACGAGCCGTCGTTCATCTCCGCGGATTTCGTTTTGAAGATCGAACTCTTCAAGAAAAGCTGACCGGTCTTGCCCGCGTTCACGTCCTTCTTCAGCTGAGCGATCGCGTCCTGGTGCGCCGGGGCGACCTTGGCCGCCGGACCATCGTCCACCTGCACCTTCAGCTCGAGCACGGCGACGGAGAGTTTCGCCTTGTTGCTCTCCACCTTGCCCAGGCGGGTGTCCATCGACAACTTGAGCTCGTAGGGGGAACCTCTCACCGTGAGAAACCCTCCCGCAAATCCGGGAACGTTTCCTTTCCAGGTGAACTTTCCACCCGCCTGATCTGTTGGGAGCTTCTGCTGGAAGATCACTTTCCCCGGGGCGGCGAGCCGCTCGACCGTGAGGACGAGCGAGGTGACCTGATCGAGGGGACCGGAGATCTGGTAGCGCACGTCCACGGTCTCCACCTCGGGTGCGAAGTGGTTCGCCTCCAGGGAGATCGAGACAGTGTTCTTCTCCTGCTCTGAGGCAGGTTCCGGTCGAGAAATGACAGAAGGAACACTGGGAAGTTTAACTGCAAACGCAAGGGGCATCCTTTCCAATGCCACCAACCGGCCTGCCTCGAATGACCGCTGCACCGCCTTCGACATCTCGTCCCAGCTGATTGGCAAACCGAAGGGCCCCGATGCGCCGTGCGCGGCGGAGAACAGGCCCCGCATCAGCTCGCGGTCGAAAGGGTCATCCGCTCGAAGAGACCGCAGTGCCTGCACGAGGACGACCGCATTGGCGTGGCGTCCGGCTTTTCCGGTGGGCAGTTGGTGCGGGCGAACCACCTGGTATTTAGCGCCCAGTCCGCGAAGGGTCCATTGCTGTCGAAAGGGCATGTTCAGGTGCCTGGCGTTTTATCTCCCCGGGTGAGTCCGCGCCAGAGCGCCGTGTCAGTGCACCCGAATCCCTTGGCACGTAG
>JAYUUC010000009.1:0-7720 GCA_043755105.1 Myxococcales bacterium | reverse complement strand
GGCCGACACCGACGGCGACGGGGTCTCAGACGGGGCCGAGGACAAGAACCACAACGGGTCGATTGACCCCGGCGAGTCCAATCCGCTGAAGAAGGACTCCGACTGCGATGGCATTTCGGATGGCGACGAGCTCAACGGCACCCTGGGTTGCGTCAGCGATCCGATGAAGGCCGACACCGACGGTGACGGGCTGCCCGATGGCGTCGAGGCCGGGGCGGTCGCTCCCGGAGCGGACCCTGCGTGCAACTACCCCGCAGGTACCTTCGATGCCGACCCCACCACCAAGACCAACGCCTGCTCGGCCGACAGCGACGGAGACGGGGTGCAGGACGGCGCCGAGGACATCAACCAGAATGGCCGGGTCGACCCCGGTGAGCTGGATCCGCTCAACCCCGCAGACGCCCAGGGACCGGCACAGCAGGCCTGCTCGACCGCCAACCTGCGGCCGATCAACTTCCTCAAGAACGGAACCGCCGACGTTCAGGTCGCGCTGGTGCCTTCCTTCTCCGAGGTCTCGACCCTGACCCAGGGCGGCGCAGACAAGGGGGTCGCCTTCTATGATCCCGCCAATCAGGTCGTCGGGCTTGCCTTCACCCTCGCTCCCACGGGGGCCACCGTGGTCGAGGAGGAGACCGTGGCACGTGCCAAGCTCCATGCGCTGGGGACCATCTCCGGAGCAATCACCCAGTCCTTCACCACCTGGGACGGCTTCACCCAGTCGCTCCGCGCCAGCTACGACATGGCGGGGACCGTCGACCTCAAGGCCCGGGCCAATGAAATCGCCCAATCCTTCCTCGGCGCGGGCACCGCTGGTCTGCTCAGCGGTACCAGCGTTGCCGGACCGTTCAAGATTCAGCTCGAGCTCGTGCGCCGCACCAACAATCGCAACGTGGTGCTGATGGCGATCGCTCCGGCTGCGACCTTCACCGGAGGCCAGCTGTTCCGGCTCGACGACGTCGCGGGCGGCAGCGCATTGGCTCAGTACGGAGACTTCACGGGCGCCCAGTGCGAGGTGTTCGCTTCGGACGCGGTCGCCAAGGTGGACTTCCTCTGGGTGGTCGACAACTCCGGCTCGATGAAGGGGTATCAGACGGCGATCGCCAACACCGGCAGCCTGTTCGCCCAGAAGCTGGGCAGCGCCGGGCTCGATTGGCGGGTGGGGGCAGTGACCACCAGCTACTACGCCACCACGTCCGCCGGCGATTATCGGCCCTTCACCACGGTGCCGGCGACGATGCAGACCTGGTTCACCGCGAACAGCGCCACCTGGTTCGGCACCAGCGGCAACAGCGTCGAGGACTCTCTGCAGTCGGCGCGGGATTACATCGCCAACGTGCTACTGCCGAAGACGACCGACGCGACGCAGAACAAGCTTCGCACCGACGCCTCCCTGCAGCTGATCCTCCTCGGGGACGCCGACGACCAGTCGTCGACGCCCATCTCCGTCTTGAATGGCTTCTTCGCCAACTACGACAGCGCCGGTGCGAAGGCGGTGGTGCACGGCATCGTCTGTCCTGCGGGCGCCACATGTAGCGAGACCCAGGCGACCCCCCGGCGAAACCTCGACGCGATCAGCGCTTCGGGCGGAGTGCTCGGAGACATCAACATCGCCCAGTCCGGAAGCCCGCAGCTGGCGAGCACGCTGGACGCGATCCTCACCGCCGCGATCTCCGGGACGGGACATTCCCTGGCCCGGCCGCCGATCTCGGCGACGATCAAGATCGCGATCGAGCAGGGTGGCACGGTGGGCGCCTGCAACGTCGCTGACGTTCCCAGGGACCGCAGCAGTGGGTTCGACTACGACTCCGCCAGCCGCAAGGTGGTGTTCTACGGGGACTGCCGCCCGATCGCGGCGGGGAAGAAGGTCGCGGTGTCCTACAAGTTCTGGAAGGACGGCAGCCCCAACCCCAATGGCGACCCGTGCAACAACATCTGCAGCGATCCGATGATCTGCGATGCGGCCAATGCCAAGTGCGTCTGCCCGGCCAATTGCGGAGGCTGCGCCACCGGCATGACCTGCGATGTCCCCAGCTGCAGCTGCACCCCGACGATCAATTGAAAAAGGCGGCGAGCTTCGGAGAGGCGAAACCCTTTCCGAAGCCCCCGCGCCGGGTGGCCGAAGGCTGAGCCGGCCTTTCGTTGGTTCCCCACCTTTCCGTTCACCCCGAGCGTGGCCGAAGGCTGAAGTCGAGGGGCCAATTGCCGCTCAGCCGAGGTCGCGGTAGCTGACGAGCGCGATGCCGCGGCGCACCACCGCCTTCCGGACCTTCGGACTGCAGAGGGCTTCGAGCTCGATTCGCCAGGGGTAGCGCCACGTCGGGTCTTCGGGGACGCGCACGTCCTCCGCGCCGGGGTGGCACCCGATTTCAGTCACCCCTTCGCCAAGACCTTCGATCAACGCCAGCAACCGGGCTTCAGTGAGCGCCCCCGCCTCGAACAATCCCACCGCCGGTACCCGACGGATGTCGTCTTGCGCGGAAACCCGGGCCAGCGCGGAGAGCAGCATCGACTTGGCGCAGGGCCCCGGCCTGCGCAACCAACCCCACCTTGGGCGTTCCGCCGGCCATCGCAGTGGCAACCGCGCTTCTCTCGCCAGTCGGGCCACCCTCGGGGCCAATCCGGGGAGGAGGTGCAAATGCTGGTGTCCGTCGAGATGGTCGGGCTGGGCGCCCAGCGCGATCGCCCGCTCCAGCTGGGCCCTCAGCTCTCGCTCGATTTCCTCGGCCGGAATCGCTCCTCGCAGCCAGGCCGTGGCGGTGCCCAGCCAGCTTCCCCGCATCCGGCCGCCGGGAGCGAGGTGCGGAACCGCACTCGGCTTCGCTGCCGGAGGCAAGTGCGTCGACAAGCAAAGGTGAACCCCGAGCGGGAGCTTCTGGGTCCGAGCCGCCGCGACCGCTGCTTCGGCGTTGCTTCCCATCACCAGCAAGGTGGCGCTGGTGACGATGCCGCGGCGATGGGCCTCGAGGATGCCGCTGTCGATGCGGGGGTGAAGGCCGAGGTCGTCGGCGTTGACGATCAGCTGGATCCGTTCCCTCTCCCGCACAGGTCTCTCACCCAGCTCGGCGCGACCGCGCCACCGGCTTCAACGCCGGGGGCTTCCGCACCGGGGTCCGCGGCTCGCCGGGGTGACGGGTCTCGGGGTAGAGCCGAGCCAGCTCCTTCACCATCTTCACGATCACCGAAGGCGAGGCGAGCGTGGAAATTCCGCGGGTGCGGGGGAAGTAATCGACCCCCATCTGAAACACCCGGAAGCCGCGGCGAATCGCCTTGGCCACCAGCTCGGCATCGATGAACGAACCTTCGCTCTTCAGCTCGAGCGACTCGAGGACTCGCCGGTGCATCACCTTGAAGCTGAAGTTGACGTCCTTGATCTGGATGTTGAAGAGGTTGCGAATCAGCAGGTTATAGATGAAGGAATAGGCGATTCGCTTCGGGCCCTCGCTGGTGCGGTCGAAGCGGAAGGCGCAGATCATGTCTGCTTCGAGATAGGTCATCAGATGAAGGGCCCGCTCCAGCTCGCGCAGGTCGAAGGGCAGGTCGATGTCTGAATAGACGATGATGTCCTTGGTGCTGGCGGTGAGGCCGGACTTCATCGCTCCGCCCAGCTTGAGGTTGACCGGGTGGGTGATCACCTTGACCTGGGAATGGCGGGCTGCCAGCTCCTCGCAGATCTGCTGGGTGCGATCGGTCGAGGCGTCGTTGACGATGATGATCTCGAAGTCGTCGGACAGCTGGGGGAGCACCGAGAGCGCCCGTGAGACCGCACGCTCGACGTAGTCCTCTTCGTTCCAGGCTGGAAAGAAGATGCTGATGCTGGGCTTGCCCAAGGTGCCTCCAGGAGAGGCCAATCGGCCCCGTCCGCCGAGGTACCAGAGTCTCCCCGCCCCGCGCAACGTGAGGGAAGGCGAGAGGAATGGGAAGGGCACGGTGGTAGGCTGAAGCCCATGCCCGGAAACCGCGCTTCGATCCTGGTGGTGGGCCAGCCTTATCCGGGCAGCGATTCCAGCGCCGAGCTGCTCGAAGCAGACGGGTACCAGGTCGAGCGGGCGGTGGACGGCCGGGCAGCACTGGAGCGCGTCGGAGATCGATCGATCGACCTGGTGGTGCTCAATGCCGAGCTCTCGGACGGGCCCGGCCTGGAAGTGCTGCAGCGGCTGCGGGTGCTGCCCCGGCGTCGCTTTCTTCCGGTGGTGATGATCGGCACCGGCAATGACCGCGCGCTCCGGATTGCAGCACTGAAACTGGGGGCCGACGACGTGCTCACCCGGCCGCTGGACCGCGAAGAGCTGCTCGCCCGGGTGGCGCGCTCGCTCGAAGTGCGAGAACGGGTGGACACGCTCCTCGAGGACAACTCGCGGCTGGACCAGCTCTCGAAGGTGGACCCGCTGACCCGGGCGTCGAACCTGAACCACTTTCACGAGCGGCTGCACGACGAGTTCCGACGAGCGCAGCGCTATCAAGGCCCGCTGGCGCTGATCCTCGTCGAGGTCGATCTCTTCAACGAGGTGGCTCAACGCCTCGGCCCCGAGGACGCCGGTGCAGCGCTGAAAGAGATGGTGCAGCGAATGCGCTCTTGCCTGCGCGACACCGATCTGGTCGCCCGCTGCCGGGGGGAAGAGTTCGCCGTCCTGCTGCCCCATACCCCGCTGGCCGGGTCCCTGACGGTCGCGGAGCGGCTCTGGCAGTCGATCGGCAGGCCGGACGGGGCCAGGGGCGAGCGGGCGAGGCTGACCGCCTCCCTCGGGGTCTCGGGTTTTCCCCATCGTGCGGTGGCGACGCCGGACCACCTGCTGCGAACGGCCACCGAGGCGCTCGAGGAGGCCAAGCGGGGAGGCCGGAACAAGGTCTGCCTGTTCGAGCAGCCCTTGCCTCGGACGGAGCGAAACGACTAGGCCTTGCCCGTGGGACGTCAACCGGCAACGCGTCAGACCCTGCTCTTCTTCGGGGCGAGTGTCTTGCTGCACCTGCTCGCGCTGGGGTGGCTGAGCAGAAGCCCGGCAACACTTCCCCCGGCTGTGCCCGCTCCCGTCGAGCTGCAGTGGATGGAAGTGGAGGCAAAGTCGAAAGCAGTCGACAAGGGACCGCCGTCCAAGCCCAGCGCGGCTTCCGCGACCGTCACGCCCATGCCGAAGCGGAAGCGGTTGGCGCACGCAGTAGAGACTGCTGCCGAGGCGAGGAAGTCGACCGCCGATGTGTCTTCCCCCCTGGCCTCCGATGCGCCGCGCCTCGCTTCGGACCTGGCACTGGAGAGAGAGGGCCAGCGCTCGGGAATTCCAGTGTCTGCTTTGAAGCCCAACGATCTGAGCCTGCTGGGAAAGATGACACCTCCGCCTCCGGGTCCGCGCGGTTTGCATGCTCCCGACGCACCCCGCGATGCCAGCGAGTTGGTGAGCTCGACGGTGGCGCAGACCGTCGGCTTGCGGCGAATGCAGGATGGAAACTTCCCCACCTACTTCATCGAGGTGAGGAATCTGCTCTCGATCGCCTGGGACGTCGACCGGTTGGTGAACCGTCGGAAGCAGAAAGGGGCATCGGTGGGTTTCACCCGCACCGTGTTCCGGATGGTGCAGGACAAGACCGGACGGATCATCGATGTCCGCATCCTCCAACGCTCTGGCGATGACGAGCTGGACTACGAAGCCCTCGCCGACTTTCAACGAGCCTCCGAGAGCCTGCCCACGCCTCCTCCGGAAGCGGTGCGCAACCGTACCCAGCTGGCGAGCGTGTGGAGCTTCGAGCATCTCCCTTCGGGGACCGTGGTCTCCACCACGGTGCAGTTCGACGTGGTGAACCTGTTCGACAAGCACGCCATCCCCAAGCGCAGCAACAAGCGGCTGGGGTTATTGATGGTGGAGTAACGCGACCGGCCTGCTTCGACAGTCAGGCCACCCGTCGCGGTTCACCCTCAAGGTTTGTCTTTGTCCGCCAGCTGCTGATGAATCGCCTCCAGCCGCTTCGAGAGCTCGCCCTCGAACCCGTTCTTGGACGGGTGGTAAAACCGCCGGGCCTTCAACGCATCGGGCAGATAGGCCTCCGGCACGTAGTTGCCCTCGAAGTTGTGGGGGTACTTGTAGCCGCCCCCGTAGCCGAGCTTCTTCATCAACCCCGTCGGCGCGTTGCGCAGATGCAGCGGGACCGGCAGCGCGCCTTCATCGGTCACCGCCGCGCGGACGTTGGCGTAGGAGGTGATCACCGCATTCGATTTCGGCGCCATCGCCAGGTAGGTCACCGCCTGGGTCAGCGGCAGCGTTCCCTCGGGCAACCCCATCAGCTGAAACGCCTGGAGCGCGGCGATGGCCACTCCCAGGGCCTGAGGGTCTGCGTTGCCGATGTCCTCGGAGGCGAAGATCACCATTCGCCGGATGATGAAGATCGGGTCCTCCCCCGCCTCCAGCATGCGGGTCATCCAGTACAGCGCCGCGTCCGGATCGGACCCGCGCATCGATTTGATGAACGCAGAGATGACGTTGTAGTGCTCCTCACCGCCCTTGTCGTAGAGCAGCGTCTTCTGCTGGAGCGCCTCTTCCGCCGCGCGCTTGTCGATCCTTCCGCTCGCTTGCTGCGATGCGACCTCCAGCGCGGTGAGCGCCTTGCGCGCGTCTCCGCCGGCGACCTGGGCGATGAAGCCGAGCGCGTCCTCATCGAATTCCACTTTCCCTGCCAGGCCCCGCGGGTCGACCAGGGCCCGGCGCATCACCGTCACCAGCTCTTCCTCTTCGAGCCCGCGCAGCGTCACCACCCGGGTGCGAGAGAGCAGGGCGGAGTTGACCTCGAATGACGGGTTTTCGGTGGTGGCGCCGATCAACGTCACCGTGCCCTTCTCCACATGGGGCAAGAGCGCGTCCTGCTGTGACTTGTTGAAGCGATGAATCTCGTCGATGAACAGCAAGGTGCGCTGCCGGTTCATCTTCCAGCGGTCCTGCGCCTGGGCGACCACCTCGCGAATGTCCTTCACCCCGGCCAGCACCGCCGAGAGCGAAGCGAACGCCGCCCCGGTGGCGTTTGCGACCACCCGTCCCAATGTCGTCTTTCCCGTCCCTGGAGGCCCCCAGAGAATCAGCGACGGCACCTGGTCGGTTTCAATCGCCCGGCGAAGAAAGCGGCCCGGGCCGGTGAGGTGTTCCTGGCCGACGAATTCTTCCAGCGAGCGCGGCCGCATCCGGTCGGCGAGAGGGGCCTGGGTCTGCGCTTCCTTGTCGGCGGCGTGGTCGAAGAGGTCCATGGGCCCAACTGTCTCTAGCCGGGTCCGCCTCGGAACGCTTCCGAAGTGGCCCCTGGGCACGAGCGAAATGTCGGGCGGCCGATGGGAGTCAACCCGGGGGCAAGGTCGGCATCGGCCGGGTGCGGATCAGCCCCACCTGGCGATAGGCTGAGAGTTCGACAGGGTCCGCGGGGAGCGTGTATTCGACGAGGAAGCCTCCCAAATGAGTGTCGGGGTTGGGCCGCATCCCCCGGTAGGTCGCCCCTTCTGGAAGGAGGACGTACGGTGGAGGCTCTTGGTTGGTGAACGGAACAAGCATTACCCGACCCTCGGCGTTCCTTCCCACCAGCACCACCTGTTGTTGCGGCGTGTAGATGGCCACCGCTTCGAGCGACACCAGCTCCACCGGCAGCTTGAGCTCCCGGTACGCCGCCGGCGCCTTCTCGTCGAGAAAGATCGGGCGCAGCGCGGGAGGATTTTTCTCGACCTGAAGCAGGACTCCCGGATGAGGCCATACCC
>JAYUUC010000008.1:0-2610 GCA_043755105.1 Myxococcales bacterium | reverse complement strand
AGCTCCCCATCATCGAGCGCGCTCGCTCACGCTCGCGCTCGGTGATGCCCATCAATCAGCAGGACCGTCAATCCATCAACCAGCGCGCCTCGCCACACTCATGGGCGTCGCAGTCGACCCAAACCGTCTGTTCCGGGCAACGCCGGCCGAATGAGTCTTCGAGTGTCCCGCGAATCCAGCCAGGCCCTCCGGTAAATACACAGTTGATGACAGCTGACGTCGGCTCTGCGGGGGTTGCATCCACTGTGACCTCGCCTCGCCACTGGTTAGCTGAGTACTTCTCCGCCGAGGCTTTGAGGGTTTGCCTGCCTCTGCGAGTGGAGAGGCTCGCTGCTCCGGTAGTGTCGACTTCCGATTCAGAATCCGGACCTGCGACACGGGTCCCGATGGGGCAGGGGGCGTCGCCGCATCGCACTTGCACATGGATTCGTGCGTCGATGGGTGTCATTTCTGCCCGAACAAACTTGCTCTGTTCCTGATACTCCAAGCGAACGAGGTGCTCGCTACATAGAATTCAGTTCATCCCTGTCTCAAACGCATTGACACGTTCCGAAGGTCCGTCGACCGGCAATCGAGCTCGGCCAACAGCGGTCATTGACACCTCAAGGGGAAATCCTGAATAAGGGTCGGATAGAGGGCGAAGCCTCGGAGCCGAGCGATTGTTCTGGGGCCCAGCCTCAGGGCGACGGAGGAAGAGATAAACTCCGACTGTTCCCGAAGCCAGGACGGCCATCCAAAGCAATCCTCGTCCCACGCTTCGATTCGTCATTCGCCACCCCGGCTGCCATTTCGGCAATTGGGTTCCGCGAAGAGAACACTACTGCAGCGGCAACTTCTCCGGAGGCCCCGCATCCTCCGCGCCCGGCCTCACTGCCTCGAGCTGGGCCAGCTTTCCGGCGTCGAAGTACAGGTACCAGGCTTGGTTCCCGTCTGAATACAGCCACACCGGCCCATCGCCCTTTTTTGCCAGCGTGCAGGGAAAGCCGGGGTCGCAGGCAAAGTTCGCCGTGTCCCATTCCCGGGTGGGCGGACCGAGCTGCTGGCGGACGGTGGCGAGCGGGTGGCCCACCAGCCCTTCCACCCGCTTGCCGTAGATGAGCGGGAAACCGAGGAACAGCGCTGCGGCCCAGAGCAGGGCCAGGCCTCCGAGGAGGAGTGCCGCCAACTTTGATTTGTTCACGAAGGTTCTTTCCTTGGGGCCAGAGCGGCAGTCTCAACGTCGAAGACCAGCTTCTCCTGGCCGGGGTCCCGCAACGAGCGGTAGACGCGATTGGCTTCGCGGAGCAGCTCCTCGCTCGAGCGCACCTTCTCGTCGGGGAAGACCGCTCCGCCGATGCGCACCCGCACCTCGAGCTTTCCGTCTCTCCCTTCCGCGGTGAGGTGGTGAACGATCTGCCCGAGCCGATCGGCGGCGATCCTCGCTCCGGGCAAGTCGGTCTCCGGCAAGACGATCACGAACTCGTCCGCGTCCATTCGAAACAGCCGATCGGCCCCGCGCAGCGAGGCGCGGATCTGCGCGGCCATCTTCCCCACGAAGGCGTCGCAGCGGTCGCGGCCGAGCTGATAGCGCAGCGCCGGATAGTCGTCGAAGCCGAACAGCAGCGCTCCCACCGGCCGTCCGTAGCGACGGGAGCGGGCGAGCTCGGCATCGAGGCTGGACTTGAGCTGGGAATAGGTTCCCGCCCCTGTCACCGGGTCCAGCGTCCCCAGATGATTGGGCTCGTCGCTCGCCGGGGTAAGCCGCTTGCGGTAGTCGCGCACCATCAAGGCAGAGTTGATGCGGGTCTGCAGCTCCATCAGCTTGAACGGCTTGGTGACGTAGTCGTCGGCGCCCAGCTCCATGCCGCGAATCTTGCCGTCCATGTCTCCCATCGCGGTGAGGATGATCACCGGCAGGTCCGACCAGGCCTCGTCTTCGCGCAGCTGCTTCAGCACCGCGAAGCCATCTTTGCGCGGGAGCATCAGGTCGAGCAGCAGCAGGTCAGGTCGCGCCTCACTGAGCCGCTCCAGCGCCTCGATCCCATCCTCCGCCATCTTCACCTGAAAGCCGGAAGCCTCGCAGAGGTCCCGGAGCAAGTGCCGGGTGTGCTCGTCGTCGTCGACCACCAGGATCGACCGCTCCGGTCCGGAGGGGGTCTGTCTCACTGCCACTCTCCCCGGGCTCGGCTCTCGAAGCGGGTGAACTCGGAGAGGAAGATCAGATCCACCGAGCCGATCGGACCGTTTCGTTGCTTGGCGACGATCAGCTCCACCGGGATCGCTCCGCGCTTCTGCTCTCCGCCGCCGCCGTCGTCCCCTTCCTCATTGTTGTCGTCGCGGTGGATGAACATCACCACGTCGGCGTCCTGCTCGATCGCTCCCGACTCGCGGAGGTCGGAGAGCATCGGCTTGCCGCCCTTGCGTTCCTCGACCTTACGGTTGAGCTGGCTCAGGGCGATGATCGGCACGCTCAGCTCTTTTGAAAGCGCCTTGAGCGCGCGGCTGATCTCCGAGACCTCGAGCTGCCGACTCTCGACCTTGCCTTTCTGATGCATCAGCTGCAGGTAGTCGATCACCAGCAGCCCGAGCGAGTCGTCCTTCTGCTTCAGCCGCCGCGCCTTCGCCCGCAGG
>JAYUUC010000007.1:0-2615 GCA_043755105.1 Myxococcales bacterium | reverse complement strand
GTGGGCGTCCGCGAGAACCTGGCGCGCAACCGCGCGCTGCCCGACGCGCTCATGGCCGACCTCGCCGCCGACCCTGCGAAGTCCGTCCGCCGCACCCTGCTCCGCCACCCGGACCTGCCCGCGGAGATCCGCGAGCGGGTGCCGCGGTAAGGCCTCCCCCTTTGATTCCCCTCTCGCATTTCAGTAGCGTCGCCGGATGCCCAACAACCCGACCCCGACCCTCGCCGAGCTCCTCGGCACGCTGTCGCCTGAAATCATCAGGCGCGTCACCGACAAGAAGACCAAGGAGCAGCTCGAGGGCGCCTATGCCTTCATCAAAGGCACCGCGACCGTCCTCCTCGATGCCAGCGGCAAGTCGGACCACCTGATCAAGAGCGTCGGTGAGATCCACATCACGCTCGACGACGTGCGCGGCATGGTCGCCGACGCGCTCGCCCTGCTGGCCGAGGTGGAGGACCGCGACGCCAAGGCTGCCGCGTACCACGTGGCCGTCGAGCGGGCCGACGCCACCTCGGCCGAGCTGCACCAGCACATGAGCAGCTTCGGGCTGCTCCTCCGCGGCAAGCTCGGGCCCAAGTCGCCGGAGCTCACCCAGTTTGGCTTCGCGCCGCTCGCGCCCGGCGGCAGGCGCAACCCCCTGCCGCCCACCCCGGCCAAGCCGCCCACCCCGGCCCCGACCAAGTAGCCCGCGCCTTTCGGAGCCAAACTGCGGGAAAGCGGACCGGAAACGACAGAAAGCGGAGCGAAAGTGTCACTTTCGCTCCGCTTTCTCCGGTTTTGCCTCCGCTCTGCGTCGCTCCGGCTCCGCTTTCTCCGGTTTTGCCTCCGCTTTGTGCGACTTCGGCTCCGCTTCTGGGATTTTGGCTCCGCTTTCCCGCATTTCCGCTCCGAAACCCCGACATGACCGACGAAGCGCGAGAGCGAGCCGAGGCGCTGGACCCGAACACACCCGTCGAGCGCCTTGCGGAGTTGATGGAAGCTCACTCGGACCTGGTCCTCCAGAACCCCGGTCTTCCGCTGATTCTGCTGGAGCATCCGGACTTCTGGGAAGAGCTCCCGAAGGGGCTGGGGGAGGTAGCCCAGTCACCACATTGCCCACCCAGCTTCGCGACCTGGGCATTGCAACGGAGAAAAGGGCGGAGGATCTGCGGCTTCCTGGCGACGAATCAAGCCATGCCACTCGCCGTTCGCCGGGCCGCGTTCTTGCGAACTACCGGTAGTTACGGGTGGCCCGAGAAACGCTCCTCTCTTTCTGACTTTCTCTCAGCGGATGAGCTGTCGTTTCTGGACCGAGGGTCGACCCGCGACACCGTGAAGGCGGCAGAAATCGAGCAACTCCTGGCGCTGGGCTCGCCAGGGCGACGATTGGCTGTGGACCACCCGGACTGTCCGCCCGAGCTGCTCGAGCGCATCTATCGCGGTGACCTGTACAGGGATAAGGCGCTGCTCCACCCGCATTTCCCGTTGACCGATTCGCTACTGGAACATGCGATGAATTCCCACAACCTGCACGCAGCGCTGGGCATGAAGCTCATCCCAGCGCCCTGGGCTCGCGCCTTCATCCTTGAGCCGGAGCTGACCATCAGGGCGATGCTGGGCGGACAAGCGACTCTCACTGCAGCGGAGCGGCAGCAGCTCGAATCCGACCCACAGAATCCAGGCGACCCCCGGCTTCGCAATGAGCTGGATAGTCCTGCGCCTCTGTCTGCGGAGCTGCGACAGGTGCTCACCGTGATTCAACGGATTCTCACCGATCGAATCGTGAAGAGCCCGTGAGGTCCAGGACCCTCTCCCACGCCTTTTGTGGGAGAGGGTGGCGCGCAGCGCCGGGTGAGGGCGCGCCGCCCTACACCCCAATCCGCACGTACTCGATCATCGGCCCGTCATCCGGGAGGTGATCGCGGAGGTCGACGCGGGCCTCGATCATCCAGTCATCGTCGTGGTCGTTGTCGAGCATCCGCTGGGTCACGGTCCAGAGCCGCGGCTCCTCCAGCTTGATGGTGGTGTGCACCGGCCGCCGCGCGATGGGCGTGGTGTTGATGGTGTGGTGCTCGGCCCAGAAGGGCGCCATCTGCTCCACGATGGTCTTCTCGGTGACCTCGACGGCGCCCGGACGGAAGGCGGCAAAGGCCGACTCGTAGTCCATGCGCGAGAGCGACTTGACCACCCGCCCCAGCTCGCTCCGCACGCGCGCGGCGAAGGCGCGCGGGTCGGCGATGAGCGCCTCGCCCGCGGTGGGCACGACCACGGCGGTGACGCCCGCGAGGGCCTTGGCGGCGCCCGGGTTGCGCATGGCCTCCCACTCGTCGATGAGGCTGGAGTCCACCTGCTTGAGCATGGTCCGCAGCGTGACCAACTGGTCGGTCATGTCCTCGGTGCGCGAGGCCTCGGGGATGTTCTGCGCCAGGGTCTTGTAGACCTCGGAGACGTAGCGCAGCAGCACGCCCTCGCTGCGCTGCAGCTGGTAGTCGCGCACGTAGTCGTGGAAGGACAGGTACGTCTCGAGCATCTCGCGGGCGACGCTCTTGGGCCGGATGTTCTCGGTGTCGACCCAGGGGTGCAGCCGGGCAAAGGCGTTGAAGGTGTCGTAGATGAACTCGCGCAGCGGCTTGGGC
>JAYUUC010000006.1:0-2617 GCA_043755105.1 Myxococcales bacterium | reverse complement strand
CGAGCGTAGTGTCAGCGGAGTCGAGGGAATCGCCAGTGCGCCCCCTCGACTCCGGGCCGTCGGCCCTACGCTTGGGGTGACCGGGGGAGGCCGCCGGTGATCGAGATTGACGAGCCCTGGATTAGGGGGTCGTCACCTGGGCCCTCAATCCGGCCTGGACGTTGGCCATCACTTTCTCTGCCCGCGCGGCACCGTCCGCGATGGCGAAGTCGACGCCGTCGAGCCAGGTTGGGCTCAAAGACAACCGCAAGGTGGCCTTCGGTTTTTTTCCATCCAACACCATCCTCGCCGGAGCCCCCGTCTCATCTTGAAACGACACCTCGGATTCCAGTCCGGCGCTGCTGTCGATCTGAAAGGCCACCGGGCTGGCATCGTGGGGACCTTTCCGGGTGCCCTCGAGGTGAATCACCTTTCCCAGCATCCCCGTGGTGTCGACGTTGACCGCATCGGCGTCGGCGGCTCCGAGGTGCACCGACCATGCGCAATAGGCGTTCGCCGCAGGGCTGAACTGCAGCAGCGGCGAGGCCGTGGGCGCGAGCAGGTCGATCACCGTGGGGTCCTTCAATTTGGTGGCCGCGCCAGTGCTGTGTGCGTAGGCGGAGGAGATCGGCGAGAGCCAGGTAGGCTGGCGCCAGGCGGGCCTGGGACAAGCCTCGAGCTGAACGTCAACCACTGTGAGGTAAGCTTTCTGGAGCTGAATCTCGTAGCCGCGGTCATTGACCCGCATCGCCGTGGAGACGGTCGGCAGGACCACGCTGACCTGGGTAGCGGTGGGGGTGCCCCCCCCGCAGCCAGCGAGAAGGAACAGGACCAGGAACATCGAGAACCGACTAGAGGTCGAAGATCGCACCAACCGAGAAGAAGTACCCCTCGCGGTGAAAGCCTTGCAAGCGGTTCAGCACCGGAATTCTCACCGTGGCGATGAGCAGCAGGTCCGTTCGGGGGCTGAACAGCAGCTCAGGCGACAGAAAAGCGATCGACCCACCCGAGTCGGCATCGGGCGTCCCGTCTATCAGAGTGGGCCGATCGTGCCGTGTATCGACCCCGAGCTGAACCGCGAAGGCGTCGTCGAGGTGCCGCTGCACCGCCACCGTGGTCCGCAACGACGGCCCGGTGACCAGCTCTTTCCTCGCCAGCACCGGGGCCAGACCCGTCACGCTTGCGTAAAGCGACCACGGGCGCGCGAAGTAAGCGTAGGACAACCCGAGCTGAGCATCTAGTGAACCGGTGCCTGCCTGCGCATCGGCGCTGAGCGTTCGGCCTTTGCTGTCGCGCAGCAGGGGGGCGGTGGGCAACTTCGCCCCCACCATCACCCCGAACAGATGCCGGGTGCGAAACGATTCGCGCTGAAAGACTATCGCCTTGCCCCGAAGCTCGACGTCCCCGAGGCCGGCAGCGCGCTCGTTGCTCAGGTTGGCAAAGGTGAGATCGCGGAAGACCACGGGCGCGGTGGCCGAGAGCACCCACCAATCGCGCGGCGCGTACGAGGCGCCCAGGTCCAAACGCAGCTCCTGCAACGCGAGGGCGTCGACGCCCGGTTCGCCCACCTGATCGGTTCGATAGCGTAACTCGGTCGACAACCGGAGACGGCCCGCGAAGGGTTGTTCGCTGCCCATCACCGTCAGGGTCGGGTCCCCACAGCTGCAGGCGGAACACGCCTGGGCCGGGGAAGGAAGGCTGAGAACCAACAGGAGGACCCCGAGCATCGCTGCTCCCGCCGAGGATCCCGCGGGTCTCAGGGTCTGTCGCTTCATCCATCTCCTTTCTGCAAACCCTGGACCGGTCGTCAAGAGAGTCGGCCGAGCAAGAGCGAGCAGAAGAACGCGCATTTCGTACGCCCGCGACGACCGGGGCGCAAGGGATGCGCGCGGCGCGATGGGCTTGCTCCCACCTGCAAGTTGGGACATCACCGGCGTGTCGCTGGCCAGCACAGTACGGAGGATCTTCGATGTCGGATACCGCGCAGCCGTTACGGTCCACTGTCTTGATCACAGGCGCCTCAGCGGGGATCGGCTCCTGTTACGCAAAGTTGCTGGCTGCCCGGGGCCACGACCTGATCCTGGTGGCCCGCCGGAAGGACCGACTCGAGGCCCTGGCGGTGACGCTGCAACGCGAACACGGCATTCGCGCCGAGGTGATGGTGGCGGACCTGACCGAGCCCCAGCAGCTGGCCGCCGTCGAGGCGCGAGTGGCGGAGGAAGACTTGCTGGAGCTGCTCATCAACAACGCGGGCATCGGCGCCTACCGACCCTTCGCCGAACTCCCCAGCGGCGACCTCGACCAACTTCTTGGCATCCACGTCACCGCGGTCACCCGGCTCTGTCGTGCGGCGCTGCCCGGTATGATTCGCCGACAGAGGGGAGGGCTGATCAACGTCGCGTCCCTGCTGGCACTCAGCGGAACGCTTCCCGCCAAGCCGCTTCCCTATCGGGCAGTCTACTCCGGGGCCAAGGCCTTCATGGTCGCCTTTACCCAGACGCTCGCGGGGGAACTCGACGGGACGGGAGTGAAAGCTCAGGTCTGCCTTCCCGGCCTGGTGGAGACCGAGTTCCATTCGGTCCAGGGAATCAATCGCGGCCCGATGCCTGCCATGGCACCGGAGGCCGTCGCCGCGGCT
>JAYUUC010000005.1:0-2617 GCA_043755105.1 Myxococcales bacterium | reverse complement strand
CTGGGTTCCTCCGAGGAGCCGACCTGTCAAAGCTGCGGCAAGGTGCTGGAAGACAGCTCTGACGTGGCGCTGCAGAGTTGCGAGACCTGCCGGGCGGTGTCCGCCGGTGGCCTCGGGAAATCCCGACCCTCGACCGCATCGGTATCGCGGGAAGCAGGCCCCGGGGAAGCGCTGGCGCGAAACCCGGAAAATGACCCCGGGCTCGACTCGGATTCCCTCTTCAGCGGAGCGATCGAGGGGCTCGAGGACGTGGAGGCGGCCGAAAGCCAGGAAGTGTCCTCGGCGCTGGAGCGGCCGGCACTGACGCCACCCCGTCCGCGTCGGTCGACCGCAGACCGGGTTCCGCGTTCGGGAAGAATCGGCCATTCCAAAGCCCTGTTCTTGATTCCCGTCGCGGTGCTGTGGGTTGCCGCCGGGGTCACTTTCTGGAAGGTGCGTGCGGCCCGCGCCGCCAAGCTCGCGGCCGCGGCCGCTCAGGCCTCGTTGGCGGCGTCGCTCGATGCGCCGGTCGAGCTGCCCGAGGGCTCTTCAGAGGAATACGAGACTGTGGCCGCGGAGCACCTGGCTCTCGACACCCCGCGCGCCTACGCCCGCGCGATGCAGGAGTTCGAGAAGGCGCTGGCGATGGACCCCAGGCGACCGCGGGCGATCGCCGGTTGGGTCAAGGCCGTTGCCCTGGGCGGTGCTCCACTCGACCAGGCCACCTACGAGAAGGCGTTGGCACTGCTCGAACCGGCCGAGAAGCGTTCCGAAGGGAATGCGGGGCTTCTGACTGCGCACGCGTTGCTCATCCTTCGCCATCGGGGCTCGGCCAACGATGCCCGCGCTCTCGCCGAGCATGCGCTGTCGCGGGCGGACGCGAAGCAGCGGGCGGAAGCCGAGCTGGCCTTGGGGATGACCTACCTCGACACCAACGGCAACTGGGCGGCGAAGAGCTTCGAGAAGGCGCTCGAACTCGACCCCAGCTCGAAGCGCGCCCACCTTCTTCTTGGCAAGGCCCTGGCGGAGATCGGGGACTACCGCGGAGCGATTTCCAGGCTCAACCATCGGCTCGAGCTCGACGCCGATCAGTGGGAAGCAAGCGACGCGCTCGCGCAACTCTTCGTCGAGGTGGGTGAGCTGGACAAGGCAAAGCGGGTGCTCCAGGCCGCTCAGCGAATCGCGATGGCCAGCCCCTGGCCAACGCTGCGGCTGGCGATGCTCGCCTACCAACAGGAAGGAAAGGGCGACGTGGCGATCGAGGCGCTGGCCGGTCTGGTCCGGAAGAAAGAGCGTCTCTCCGAGCAAGAGCAGCTCGCCGCACGGGTCCATCTTGCCACCGCGCTGCGCCTCGCAGGCCAGGCCGACGCCGCTTCGCGGGAGGCCCTTGCCGCCCTCGCCATCGATGCCACGGACGCCGGAGCCACGCTGCAGCTGCTCTTGCTCGCGCTGCAGCGCAGCGATCCGATCGAGGCGCGAACCCGGTTCTCTGCGCTCTCGGGCAAGCTGGGCGATGCGGGGCTCGAGAAGACGTTGGAAGGGCGGTTGCTCTCGCTGGAGAAGAAGCCGCTCGAAGCGCTCGAAGCCTTCGACCAGGCGGTCCAGGCCGATACCCGCCGCACCGACGCCCTGCTGCTGGCAGGAGCGGTCGCCTCGGAGGCAAAGTTGCCCGCGCGTGCCTACGGCTATGCCCTGCAGAGAGGACTCAAGGCCGACCCCGAGACCAGCGGCCCGCGGCCTGTGTTGGGTGAGCTCTACCTTCGCCCCGGCGAGCTGCTCTCGGCGGCCCAGGGTCGGTATCTCGGCCTCGCCACCTCTCCGGAGGACCCCAACCCCCACCTCTGTGAAGGCCTGGTGGCCTTCCACTTCGGCGATCTTGCCGGGGCAGATCGCCAGTTCCAGAAAGTGCTCGCGGCCGATGTCGCCAATGGCCCGGCGCTGGCCTTCCGCGCGTTGATCGCGCTGCGCCGGGGCGACAAGGCCGAAGGGCTGAAGAGCGGAGCGCTGGCGACCGGCTCGGGGCGGCCGATCGGCGTCGCCGAATATGCCCTTGGCCTGGCGCTCGCCTCGCTGCAGAAGGAAGACGAGGCACGCCGCGCACTCCAATCGGCATTGAGCGCCACGCCTGGGCTGCTCGGCCCCCGGGTACAGCTGGGAATGCTCGAGCTTCGGGCCAACCAGATTCCCCAGGCGCGGGCGCAGTTCACCACCGTGGTGGGGATCGACCCCACCTACCCCGGCGGCAAGCGCGGGCTCTATCTGCTGGACAAGTGAGGACGGCGTGAAGGTTCTTCTGCTCGGGTCGGGCGGCCGGGAACATGCCCTGGCGTGGAAGCTGTCCCAGAGCCCGCAGCTCACCGGGCTTCTCTGCGCGCCCGGAAATCCCGGGACCGCGGCGCTGGGCGAGAACGTCGCGGTGCAAGCCGAAGACCCCGCGGCGGTGGTCGCGTTGGCCCGCGCCCGTCAGGTGGATCTGGTGGTGGTGGGACCGGAAGCGCCCCTGGTGGCGGGGGTGGTCGATGCGCTGACTGCCGCCGGAATTCTCGCCTTCGGTCCAGTGCGCGCCGCGGCGGTGCTGGAAGGGTCGAAGGCCTTCGCCAAGGAAGTGATGGAAGCCGCCGGCATCCCCACGGCCCGG
>JAYUUC010000004.1:0-2621 GCA_043755105.1 Myxococcales bacterium | reverse complement strand
TCAAGCGCCTCGACAAAGACGGCGTGCCCGCCCAGGTGTTCTCGGTCGAGTACGACCCGAACCGCACCGCGAACATCGCGCTGCTCCACTACCTCGACGGCGAGAAGCGCTACATCCTCGCTCCGACGGGCCTCCAGGTCGGCGACCTTCTTCACACCGGCCCAACCGCGGACATCCGGCCCGGCAATGCGCTGCCGCTCCAGAACATCCCGGTCGGCACCGTGATCCACAACGTCGAGATCAAGCCGGGCCGCGGCTCGCAGTTCATCCGGTCGGCCGGCAGCTGGGGCCAGTTGATGGCGAAGGAAGGCGACTACGCCCAGATCCGCTTGCCCTCGGGTGCGGTTCGCAAGGTGTTGATCACCTGCCGTGCGACCATCGGCCAGCTCGGCAACATCGACCACGAAATCATCCGCATCGGTAAGGCGGGTAAGAGCCGCTGGCTCGGCATCCGCCCCACCGTCCGTGGCCTCGCGATGAACCCCGTCGATCACCCGCACGGTGGTGGCGAAGGTAAGTCCGGCCAGGGAAATCCCCACCCGGTTTCGCCGTGGGGCAAGAAGACCAAGGGCCTCACCACCCGCGCCAACAAGCGCACTGACAAGTTCATCGTTTCGGGTCGCCGCCAGGGCGTCCGTAGCCAGTAGGGGTAAGGAAAGACAATGGCTCGTTCAATCTACAAAGGCCCGTTCGTCGACCTCCACCTGACCAAGAAGGTTCAGGACATGGTCAAGGCGAGCAAGAAGTCGGTCATCAAGACCTGGTCGCGGCGCTCGACGATTCTCCCCGAGTTCGTCGGCCACACGTTTGCTGTTCACAACGGGCGCAAGTTCATCCCCGTGTTCGTGACGGAGAACATGGTCGGTCACAAGCTGGGCGAGTTCGCCCCTACCCGCACCTTCGTCGGCCACTCGGCCGAGAAGAAGGTGGCTCCCGCCGCCGGCGGCAAGAAGTAAGGAGCGACCATGGAAGCCACTGCACACCTTCGTCACCTCACCATGGCACCCCGGAAGCTTTCGGTGGTCGTTGCCCTGGTCCGCGGCCTGCCTGTTGGCGCGGCGATCAGCGTCCTCACCTTCACCAAGCGCGCTGCGGCTCGCCCGGTGAAGAAGCTGCTCGAGAGCGCCATCGCCAACGCGACCGACCTCAGCAAGGGCCAGGTCGACATCGACAAGCTCTACGTCAAGACCATCTCGGTCGATCAGGGCCCCACCTCGCGGCGCTTCATGCCTCGCGCGATGGGCCGTGCGAGCCGAATCAACAAGAAGACCAGCCACGTTCACGTCGTCCTCACCGACGACAAGAAGCCGAAGGCGTAAGGAGACACATGGGTCAGAAAGTACATCCGATTGGCTTCCGTCTCGGCGTCATCCGCACCTGGGACAGCAAGTGGTTCGACGAAAAGAACTACGCGCAGTGGCTCCACGAAGACATCAAGATCCGCAACTTCGTCAAGAAGAGCCTGAACCACGCCGGCGTCTCGAAGGTCGAGATTGAGCGCGCCGCGAACAAGGTGAAGGTCAACGTTCACACCGCCCGCCCGGGGATCGTGATCGGCAAGCGTGGCGCTGGCATCGAGACGGTGAAGAAGGACCTCCAGAAGTACACGAAGAACGAGGTCTTCCTGAACATCGTCGAGGTCCGCAAGGCCGAGATCGACGCACAACTCGTCGCTGAGAACATCACGACCCAACTCGAGCGCCGGATCGCATTCCGCCGCGCGATGAAGAAGGCGATTCAGACCGCGATGAAGTTCGGCGCGAAGGGCATCCGCGTTGCCTGCTCCGGCCGGCTCGGCGGCGCAGAAATGGCCCGCTACGAGTGGTACCGCGAAGGTCGCGTTCCGCTCCACACGCTGCGCGCCGACATCGACTACGGCTTTGCCGAAGCGAAGACCACCTACGGAAAGATTGGCTGCAAGGTGTGGATCTGCCGCGGAGAAGTTCTGCCGGGCAAGTCGCAGACGCCTCGCGAGTTCCAGCGCTAAGAGAATCGAAGGACAACTACCATGCTCCAGCCCGCTCGAACCAAATACCGCAAGATGCAGAAAGGCCGGATGCCCGGTAGGGCGTACCGCGGCAGCGATCTCTCGTTCGGAGAGTTCGGCCTCATGACCCTGGATCCAGGTTGGATCACGTCGCGCCAGATTGAGGCCGGCCGTATTGCCATCAGCCGCAAGATCAAGCGCGGCGGCAAGATCTGGATCCGAATCTTCCCGGACAAGCCGATCACCAAGAAGGCGGCCGAGACCCGCATGGGCACCGGCAAGGGCAACGTCGAGTACTACGTCGCCGTCGTCAAGCCGGGCCGCATCCTCTTCGAGATGGACGGCATGACCAAGGAGCTGGCGATTCAGGCGATGAAGCTCGCCCAGGCCAAGCTGCCCGTGATGACGCGCATCGTCTTCCGCGCGGATCAGAAGCTCATCTAAGGACGAACGAACATGGCAACCGCGAAAGAGCTGAAGGATTTGACCGTCGACGACCTGAACCGGCGCGCTCAGGAGCTGCGCACCAACCTGTTCCAGGATCAGCTGAAGCTGAAGACGGGCGCCCTTGACAACCCGTCCGAGCGCACCACCCACAAGCGCGATCTCGCGCGCGTGCTCACAGTTCTCACCC
>JAYUUC010000003.1:0-2626 GCA_043755105.1 Myxococcales bacterium | reverse complement strand
CACTTCGGCGGACTGCTGCAGCGGAAACTCCTGTGTGGGAACATCGAGCACCGCTCCTGGCACCTGCCAGGCCAGCGTTTGCGCGAGCAGCGGTCAGCCGTGCTCGGGCGGCGCCGCGTGCTGCTCCGGCCTGGCGTGTCTCGACGGTCAGTCCAACCCCTGCACCGGCACGGGAAGCTGCACCTGCAACGTGAGCATCTTCTAGGGTCGTCCAAAGAGACCTTCACCCGGGCCGAAGCAATCTGTCGGCGTGGGTGAACTTCGAAGTCGTGAGCCGCATGAATCGGCCGGACCCACAGAACTATTACGAGGTCCTCGGGTTGACCCCCGCGGCCTCTGACGCCCAGATTCGCGAAGCGTACCGCGCGGTGGCCTCGAACCCACCGCTCGACGCTGCGCTTCGGGCCCGCCAGCTCGAAGCGATGGAGATGCTCACCGAACCCGACCTTCGGGTCGAGTACGACCGCAGCTTGAAGCTCGAAGCGGGTGCCCAAGGGGAGGGAACCGCAGGCGCCCGAGCCGACGGCCCGACCCAGCTGTCGATGGGCGAGGTGGTGGCGGATGCCGATCGCAGTGGGTCGCGCCGGTTCGCTCGTCCGGAGTTCTTGCCGCCGGGGACGTTCGCCGGAGCGCCCTCCGCTCGGCTGAGGGAGCGAGACGAAGGGTCAGAAACATCCCTTCGGAATTTCTCTGAAACGACGGCAGCCGTCGCGGTGGCCGGGGCGTCGCCCGTCTCTTCGGCCAAAGCAGAGAAGGCAGGATTGCGCCGTCCCCACCTTGTTCCAGCGCTGGCCTTTGACCGAGCGTCGGCTTCGTCCGGGGCGGATCGGCCAAAGCGGCAACTGGCGGTCGCCGCCGAGATGGCCCAGGAAGCGGCGATCGGCATTGCCGAGTCGGGCATGGCGCGCGCCTCTGCCCGGGCGAACGAGGTGCGATCGACCGAAGTGAAGTCGCCTCCCTTTCACATTCACCCGGACGCCGAGTTCAGCGGTGACCTGCTCCGGCAAGTGAGAAAGAGCCGGGGCTTGTCGGTGGCCCAGGTTTCCGATCACACCCGGATCAGCCAGAGGCACCTCGAGAACATCGAGGCGGACCAGTTCGATGCGCTTCCCCCCACGGTCTACTTGCGGGGGATGCTCCACCAGCTCGCGCGAGAGCTGGGGCTCAATGGCGCCCGGGTGGCAACCCGCTATCTGGGTCGGATACCGGGTAAGGGCAAGTAGGCGACCCTTGTGGAAGTTGACTGCGTTCGACGCCGACCTTAGAAATACGGAACGATGACCGACGAAGAGAAGACGAAGGCGATGCGAATTGCCCGTGTGATCGCCTCGGACATCTCGGTCTTCAACGAGCAAAAAATCATCAAGGGCATCGAACAGGACAACCTCTTCGACGCGCTCAAGGATGAGATCGAAGAAGGGCGCGAGCACTACAAGAGCCGGGTCAGCAGCGAAATCTACAAGACCACCAATTTCTTCGACCGCGCCATCGTCGACATCGTGATTCGCCCCAAGGGGCATGTGAAGTCGAAGATCTGGTAGCGGTGACCCCTTCGGCGCAACACCGGCTGCTGGTGCCGCCTTCGGCTCGCGGCGAGCGGCTCGACACTCACCTTCATCAAGCGCTCCCCGAGCTCACCCGCTCGCGGTTGAAGGCGCTGATCGACGCAGGACACGTCACGCTCGGCGGTCTGGCGGTGAAGCCGGCGCTGAGGCTCAAGGGCGGCGAGCAGCTGCAGGTCGACATTCCTGCCCCCACCCCTGCCATCCCGGAAGCCCAGGATCTGCCGCTGCAGATCCTCTTCGAAGACCGCGATCTGGTGGTCCTCGACAAGGCCGCTGGGATGGTGGTCCACCCCGCTGCGGGCAATCGGGACCGGACGATGATCAACGCCCTGCTGTTCCGGGTGAAAGACCTCGCCGGAATCGGCGGCGAACAGCGGCCGGGGCTGGTGCATCGGCTCGACAAGGACACCTCGGGCTGCATCGTGGTGGCCAAGAATGAGGCGGCGCTGACCGCACTCCAGCGGTCCTTCAAGCAGCGCGACGTCGAGAAGGTCTACCTGGCCCTGGTGCACGGCCGACCGCCGGCGGCGGCGACGATCGAAAGCCTTCATGGGCGCGACCCGCACCATCGCCAGCGCTTCACCGGCAAGGTGAAGGAAGGGCGCCGGGCCGTCACCCACTATCGACGGCTGCGTGCCTTCGAGGCTGCTGCCGAGCTGGAAGTGACGATCGAGACTGGGCGCACCCACCAGATCCGCGTTCACCTCGCCGAGGCTGGCTTCCCACTGCTCGGCGACGCGCTTTACGGCGGCGCCCGGCGAGGAAAGGCCGAGGTCCGGGAAGCGATCGAGGCGGTCGGACGCCAGGCGCTTCATGCCTGGAAGCTCTCTTTTCCCCACCCCCGCACCGGGAAACCGATGCGGTTCGAGGCGCCGGTTCCTGCTGATATCCAGCAGGCCCTGGCGCGGCTGTCTCGCTGAACCGCTCTTCCGGCTACTTGGGAGCGGTCGCCTCAGCGCCGCTCTGGCCCCGCAGTGCCCCGAAGAGCAGATAGAGCGCCAGCCCTCCGAAAAAGAGCAGGCCCCAGAGCGTCGAGCCGAGCGGACTGGCGTTGTCGGTCT
>JAYUUC010000002.1:0-2636 GCA_043755105.1 Myxococcales bacterium | reverse complement strand
TCGGAGATCAAGGTGCAACCCTCTGAAACTGAAACGGAAGAAGAACCGGTCCGCGAGCAGGACAAGCCGATGCTGGTGCTTTGCTATCTGGGACTGCTGGCCTTCATTCCCTTGTTGGCGGTGAAGGACTCTCCGTTCGTCCGCTGGCATGCGACGCAGGGCCTGGTGCTCGGCGTCGGGGGCACGATCGCGCTCACCCTCTATGCGCAGCTGCCCTGGATCGGTCAGCTCAGCTGCGTGCTCTGGCCGCTTCTCCTCGCGGTGCACGTCGTCGCGATCGTCAAGGCGCTGGGCGGCAAGCGCTGGGCGATACCGGGGGTCTCGTTCCTCGCCGCCAAGCTGTAGCCCCGAGGAGTCCAATGTAGGGCGGAGGTCCGCCAAGAATTACATCGCGCTCGGAAACACAAAGCGATGTGCTTCGCGTCTTGTTTCCCAGGGTCGGTTCCTCCCTTTCGCCTGACGTGAGCGCCATGGTCCCCTGTCGTCGCGCGGTCCTGATCGACCGCTCCGGTTTCTCCTGGCTTTCTCTGCCGTTCCTTCTGTTGTCACTGGCCGGTTGGGCCATGGCCGCGAGCGGGTGTGGGGGGGGCCTCAGCGAGGTGAATCCGAAGCCCGCCGTGAACTCCTGGCAGCCGCTGGGTCCGGGGCAGCTGGACATGGACGGAATGGTCGCCCTCCACTTCGATCAGGAAGGCCACCTCTCGATGATCAAGGACGGGGTCCTTCGCCGCTGGAAACAGGAGGGCGGCAGCTGGGAGGCCGTGGGCACCAACGTGCCGGTGTACGACCTCAGTGCCGACAAGGCGGGCAATGTCTACGCGCCCGGTTACGTCCTGCCCGCCGGCAGCAGCCTGTGGAAGCGAATGGCCAATCTGCCGAGCGTCGCGCAGACGCCCGGTCACACCTCGGTGCCTCCGGCGGTCGACGCCTCCGGTAACCTCTATGCGGTCAACGTGGCGGACAGCACCCTGTATCTCCAGCGCGCCGGGACCAACGGTTGGGAGCCGGTGGAGGGCATCGTCGGGGCGTCCGACGTTCGAGCCAGCCGCTCCGGAGACACCCTCTTCGTCAAGGCGAATGCCGGCATGTTCAAGATTGCCGCCGGAAGCACGCACGCCACCGTCTACGGAGGCGAAGCCTTGCCGATCGGGTACGACGGCTCTGGCAACACCTTCTACTTCCGCCAGGGCAGGCTGTTCCAGGTCGCGGCGGATGGAACGCGCACCCAGGTGGCGGCCCCCGACAGCGATTACCGGCAGTTCGAGAGTGAAGGCTTCCAGGACGCCAAGGGGACCTACTACTCGACTGCGATCGATGAGGGGCCCACCACCAAGTACCTGCTCAAGCTCGAGCCCGGAGCGACGAAGTGGAAAACCGTCACCGCCCTGAGCAACCTCTTCAACCAGATCGCCGTCCGCAGTGACGGGCTGGTGCTGGAGTTCAGCATCACCGGGGCACCCTTCGCCGAAAACCAGCTCGCCTACGTCCACGAACTCTACGGCAGCAGCGAGCACAGCCTGCTTCCCGACGCCACCCAGAGCGGGGTGCACTTCTTTCCCGAGTCTCTCTCTATGGTCCCCGGAACCTCTGCCCGGGTTGCCTTCACCGTGGCCGGCGCAACGTCGGAAACCGGCTTGACGGTGGCCCAGCCACCGGGCATTTCCGCCACCGAAACGGCGGTGCTCGCGCCGCATGGATTGGTCGGTGGCCTGGTGGTGACGGTGAGTCCCGATGCCCCAGCGGGCCCGATCCGGGTCAAGGTTCAATCTCCGAAAGGGGACACGGGCGAAGTCGAAGTCAACGTCGTCAGACCCACTCTCGATCGCAATGCCCTGAGGCAGCGAACGCTGTTTGGGGGCCTCACGATGCTGGGGGTGAAGTCGGACGGAACCGTCTGGGGCTGGCCCGCCGTCCCCGAGAGCGCCAACCCCACGCAGAAGGCAGAGAGAGTCGAAGGGCTGCAGGGCATCCGCTCGCTTGCACAGGATCTGAAAGGCTACGGCCCCGCATACGCGGTGCAGGTCGATGGTCAGGTGATGGCGTGGAATACCTTCCGACCCGAGAACGCGCCGGTGCTGGTACCGGGCTTGAAGAACATCGTCCAGGTCGCCGCCGGTCAGGGCGGCGCGATCGCCTTGAGCTCGAACGGGCAGGTGTGGGCCTGGCAGTCGGGGGACGAGGACCACTTCAACGTGGGCCAGCCGGGGTTCGTCCCCCCGGTGCAAGTCACTGCACTCAACAACGTCGTCCAGATTGCCCCGCTGATGGCGGTGAAGGCGGACGGAACCGTTTGGAACTGGGTCAATTACACTTTCCCTCCTCAGCCCCAGCAGGTGGCAGGCATCGGCGCGCCGGCTGCGATTGGCAGCACCTGGTTGCTCACCGGGGACCACACGCTTCTTCGCCTCAACAGCGGAGTCGGAGCCGCCGCCTCTGCCGCCTCCGTTCGCAACGACATCGTCGACGCCGACGCCAGTCAAAGCAGCAATGCGACCTCGACGACCCACAGGGCCAGCACCGACGCGCTGCTGATGGTGCGCTCGGATGGAACGGTATGGGACGGGACGGTGACCAGCGATTCCAATTCCACGGACACCTCCGCGACCAGCTACAAATTTGCGGGCAACGTGCAGCTC
>JAYUUC010000001.1:0-7808 GCA_043755105.1 Myxococcales bacterium | reverse complement strand
ACATCAGCCGCACCTACGATGAGAAGGAGCAGATCGAGAAGGAATCGCTCGACCTCGACTTCGACGGGAAGGTCGATCAGACCAACTTCTACGAGAAGGGCGTGATCGTCCGCAAGGAACGGGACCTCGACTACAACGGCAAACCCGACCTCTGGATCTTCTTCGAAAAGGGGAAGATCGCCCGCAAGGAACGGGACACCAACGGCGACGGCAAGGTCGACTACTGGGAGTACTGGGAAGGCGACCAGGTGGACCGTGTCGGTGAAGACCTCGACGGCGATGGCAACGTCGATCGCTGGACCAAGAACCCCAACTCCGAGCGCTGAACGCTTCGACGTGGGCGGGCGAACCCGCTCATCGGCCGAAACCAGGGTTCGTAAATCTCGACCACCGGCGGCCTCCCCCGGTCACCCCCAGCGAAGGGCCGACGGCCCGGAGTCGAGGGGGCCGCGCTGGCGATTGCCTCGACTCCGCGGACGCAACCCTCGGGACGAACGGATGCGGCGTCCGTTCGAGACTCGTGATCGTCCGTAGAGAGAGAGCGACTTCAGGCCTTGCTGGTGCCCTGTCGACCGTAGCTGTCTTCAAGGCGCACCACATCGTCGAGCTCGGGGGTACTGACCTCGAGGATGTCGCAATCGGTGATCGCCACCATCCGGTGCTTGGTGAGCGGCTTGATGTGATAGCTCTCGCCCGGCGCGAGCTCTTTCTCGATCAGCCCCTGCCCCTCGTCGACCACGAACAGCAGCCGCCCGGACTGGACGTGAATCGTCTCGTCCTTCTTGTTGTGAAACTGGAGCGAGAGCTTGTGGCCCTGCTTCACGTGGAGCAGCTTGCCCACGTAGCGCTCGGTATGGGCCCAGATCAGCTCGTGGCCCCAGGGCTTTTCCACCCGCTTCACCGTGGTCATCGCGTCTTCATCTCCTGGTGCTGGCTGTCGTCGCTGGCGCCGGTCACGAAGGCTTCCAGGCGCGTCTCTCGTTTGAAGTCCTGCAGGTATCTCCCTGCGGCGTCCTTGGTCGGGAAGCTTCCCATTCGCACCCGGTACCAGGTGCCCCGGCCCGTCACCTTCGCTTCGACCCTGTAGGGCGCGTAGCCCTGCTCGCGCAACCGGGCGATGAAGCGATCGGCCTCGGCGCGATCCTGGCTTGCCGCGAGTTGAAGGGTGAACGCCCCATTGGCCGCCACTTCGGTGGGCTTCTGGGCGCGCGCGATCGCCTCTTTCATGCCTTCGCCCGCGGACGAGGCGGTGCGCACCGCCACCACCGCATCCGGCTTGGTCTTCACCGCTTCGGCCATTGCCGGATCGGGCGAGGGGTGAACGTGGGGCCCGGGGCTGGTAGTGGCCGGCGATGCGGCCGGAGCGGTCAACTCGTCTTCGGTTTCGTCCACCGGCTCGAGCGGGGCCTTGACCGCGGCGTGGGCCACCGGGGCGTCGACTGCGGGCTTGGGCGCGGGCGGCGGAGGCGGGTCACGTCTAATCGGCTCGGTCGACTTGCGGGTCAGCTCGTCCTGAAAAGTCAGCGCCGGGTCCTTCTGGGCCGCGTGCAAAGCGGCGGCCCTTTCGTCGAGCGCGGTGAGCAGGTCGGGAGCGTTGCCGGCGGCATCACCGGCAGAGAGCTTCTTCCCCACCACCACGCCGATCACGAACACCGCGCCCAGGACCACCAGGCCTCCGAGCAGCAGGCCAACAATCTGTCGATTGTCGAGCGAGAGGTCGAGTTTCTCCTTCATCCGGTGGGCGTCGCGCATGGAAATCCTGGTGCCCTGCGTGTCGAGGCCGACGGGCATCTTGCGGCCTGTAGCGGGGTGTAAATCGACGGTATGCGCCGTCGGATCGGTGGTCAAATTCGCTGCGGCCGCACTTCCCGGCGGACGGTGTCCCACACCTGGCAGGAGGGGCAGCGGAACAGATGCTCAGGCAACTTCTGCCGGCACTGCTCGCAGATGAAGCCCAGGGTCGGCTGGCCAAGGGTGCCGAGAATCTGCTCGTAATCAACCTTCAATTCTTCCGAACGATCGCCCTGGAGCAAGAGCACGCCGAGTTCCTTGCGGGCTTCCCAGAAATCCGGATTGCGTTCCACCAGCAAGCGCAGCGCCGCCACTGCGTCGTCGGTCTCCCCCTGCGACTTGTGGTGCAGCGCCAAGGCGAAGGCACAGGCCACCGAGCGGTCCCCGCCTTGCGCTGTCTGATTTTTCAGCAGTCGGCGCACCTCGTCGGGCGCGGTGAACGCTTGCTGCAAGAGGGGCAAGGTCCGGGGCGCCAGCTCGGGTTCGAGCTCGATCGCCCGTGCCAGCGGGACCGCCGCTTCCCGTCCTCGCCCCACCCCCAGCAGTGCCTGGGCCCACGCGAGCTGGGCATCGGCGCACTCCGGACGAAGGGCCACCGCCTTTGCCGACAGTTCCTCGGAATCCGCGAGAGGAGCGACTCGACTGGCCTGGGCAAGCAAGTGGGCGAGGATGTCGTCTTCCCCTGCCCCCAGCGCCACCAGTCGCACCTGGAGGGAAATCGCCTTGCCCCAATCGTTCAGCTCTTCGAGCACCTGGCGGTAGTGGACAATCGCCTCCTTGTGATCGGGGTCGTCGAGGAGCAGCTTCTCGAACGTCTCCGCGGCCTGATCGCGCAGCGCCGAGTGCTTGTAATCGAGCGCGAGCGCGAGCTGCGCCCGGCGGCGAACCTCGGTGCTCAACCCTGGCCGGAGGAGGATGTTGCGGTGCAGTCGGATGGCCCGGTCGAGCTCACCCTTGCGGCGAAACAAGGCTCCCAGCGCGAAGTAGGTTTCCAGCGTCTGGCGGTTGAGCTGGGCGGCCCGCGAGAGCTCGGCGATCGCCGCATCGGGGTCGTCGGAGAGCACGTACGTGAACCCGGCGAGATAGGCCCGGGCCTCATCTTCAGTGCGGCCCTTTCGCGACAGCGCGGCGAGAAGGGCGAGGAGCGCTCCGAGGGCGAGGCCCCCGAAAGCAGTCACCAGCGTGGCGGGTTCCATCGGCATCGCGGAAGGAGGCCTTCTACCCCTTGCAAGGTCCCCCCCGCCAGCCACCGGCAGCGGCGCGCCGAGCTTTGCCCCGGGGTCTGCTTTAGCCGACGGTGTAGTGCGGAGTCGGCGCTTCGACCTCGACCGCTTCGCGCTGGGGGGCATTGCTGAAGATCGAGGCAGGTTCGGCCGAGGGCCGATTGAGGCGGTCGCGAAGCTCCTTGCCCACCGTGTAGTAAGGCGTGCGGCGCCGAGGGACTTCCACCTTCTGACCCGTCTTCGGATTTCGGCCTTCGCGCGGCTCCCGAACCTTGACGGCGAAGCTGCCGAACCCGCGAATTTCGATCCGCTCTTCCTTGCGAAGCGCTTGCACCATGGTGTCGAAGATGGAGTTGACGGTCGCCTCGACTTCACGGCGGGGAACGTGAGGCGCCCGATGGGAGATGCGCTCGATCAGCTGGCTCTTGGTCATCTGCCGTTTCCCCCGTGAAGTGTGACACCGACGGTCCAAAGGCGTCGGTCGAATCAGCGTCTTACACCCGTCTGCTCAGCGCGCGTCAACGACCGGAAGGCGGAACTGCAGCCCGCTTCCGCCCAGCTGATCCAGCACCCGAGCCGCCGTCCCTTCGAAGAGCGCATCGGCGTCTTCGCCGCCCATCAGCTCCTTGAGGAACTTCTTCTCGCGGTGCGGATATTCGACCTCGGGCTCGCCGTGAATTCCGCCCAGTTTGCCCGCTTCGGCCACCGCGTCCTCGATGCCGCCGAGGGCGTCGACCAGCTTCCACTCCAGCGCCTGGCGGCCGCTGAACACCCGTCCATCGGCAAATGGCCGGACTTGCTCGGGCGTCAACTTCCGGCCCTCGGCCACCGCGGCGATGAATTGCTGGTGAACGTCGGCGAGGACCGATTCGAAGTAGCGGTGTTCGTCGTCGGTCATCGGGCGAAAAGGACTTCCCGAGTCCTTCATCTTTCCGGCAGTGATGGTGGTCATCTCCACTCCCGCCCACTTCATCAGCCCGCTCACGTTGGGCATCTGCATGATCACGCCGATCGAACCGGTCAACGTGCCCGGGTTGGCGAACACCTTGTCGCCGGCACAGGCGATGTAGAAACCGCCCGAGGCCGCCAGCGAGCCCATCGAGACCACGACCTTCTTCTTCTCGCGGAGACGCCGAATCGAGTCATAGATCTCCTGCGAGGGGCCGACCGCGCCGCCGGGAGAATCGATGCGAACCACGATCGCCTTGATGTGATCATCGTCGCGGAAGGCGCGCAGATCTCTCAGCGTTCGCTTCGAGTCGCCGATCGGTCCGGTGATTTCTACCAGTCCGACCTTGTCGGCAGAACCATGGGTCCGCCGCCCGTCGCCCTTGAAGCCGGCGGTGACCAGCACCACGCCTCCGAAAAAGCAGAGGGCCAAACTTCCGAAGATGATGCCGAGCACCCAAGCGACGCGCCGATCCATAGAGCGGCGCACGATACCCAATCGTTTTCAAAGCACAACCACGCTGAGGCCGATCAGCCGATCCAGCCGCCGCCGAGCACCCGGCCACCGTCATAGAAGACGGCCGCTTGACCCGGGCTGACCGCGCGCGCGGGGAGCTCGAGCTGAACCTTCAATTTCCCGGTGGGCTCTTCGCGGGACACCGTCGCCGCCGAGCCGAGGTGGCGGTGACGGATTCTCACCTGCACCGCACGGTCGAGCGGAGGGCTGCCGTCGACCCAATGCGGGGCCAGCAGTGAAAAGGTGGAACGTTCCACTTCGCTCACTGGCCCCACCACCACCTGTCGGGTGTGAGCATCGATTCGCTGAACGTAGAGCGGCTGCTCCGACGAGATCTTGAGTCCCTTGCGCTGCCCGATGGTGAAGCGGTGCACCCCGGCGTGGGTGCCGAGTACCTTGCCTTCGCGGTCGACGATCTCGCCGCCCAGCTGGGGCCCTGCCACCTTCTCGACGAAGCCGGCGTAGTCGCCGTCGGGAACGAAGCAGATCTCCATGCTCTCGGGCTTGGCGCTGGTGAGCAGGCCGTGGCGCTCGGCGACGGCGCGCACCTGGGCCTTGGTCATCTCACCGACCGGGAAGATCACATCTTCGAGTTCGGCCTGGCCGAGGGTGAAGAGGAAGTAGCTCTGGTCCTTTTCTTCATCGTGGGCGCGACACAGTCGGAGCGAATCGCCCTCGCGCTCGATCCGCGCGTAGTGACCGGTGGCCAGCTTGGCTCCCAGCGCACGCGCGCGCTTGAGCAGGAAACCGAACTTCACGTCGCGGTTGCAGGCCACGCAGGGGATCGGCGTCTTTCCCCCGAGATAGGATTGGACAAACGGGTTGACCACCCGGTCCTTGAACAGCTCTTCGGCGTCGGCGACGTAAAACGGGATGTCGAGCTTGGCGGCGACCGCACGGGCGTCATCGATGTCTTCGGGGCTGCAGCAGCTGCCGCACTTCGCGCTCGACTCGTAGGACCAGACCCGGAGCGTGATGCCGAGCACTTCGTGCCCCTGCTCCTTGAGCAGCGCCGCCGCCGCCGAGGAGTCCACACCCCCGCTCATTGCCACCACGACCCGCATCGGTTTTCACCTCGAATTCCAGTCCGGGCGGGAAGTGCCACCAAAGCGCCCCGCGCGCAACCTCACAGGTTTCCCACAACACCGGGCCGTCGCCGTTGCCGCAGGAAGCCGCGACCCCCCACCTTTGACGCCATCGTCCCCGCCTCTCTCAAGCTGCCGCCCTTGCTACGGTTTACATGTAGGCGGGTCAAGCTGTGAGAGCGGACGCGCCGTCAGAGCGAACGTCCGTCTCTGTCCCGAAAGGGGGACTGTGGGAAAACCTGTGGAAAACTTTCAGGGACGTTGGTGAGCCATCCACGCCTCGAGCAATCGGGTCAAAACGTCAACCGAATTGCGGGCCGGATCTTCGAAAACCTGGGCCATCAGGAAGCGGGTCGCGTGACCTATCACGGGGGAAGGTCCGACGCCTAGCACCTTCATGATCTGCCCACCGTTGAGGCAAAGATCCTTGGGGTTCAGGGGCGGTCGGGTCGAAAGAATCTGGGCCAGCCGGATCTGAAGATCGTGAAGCTGCGCCAGGGCCAGGGTGGAATCGACCGGACCCGCGAGAGCCGTGGCCTCGACCAGCGCGGCAAGGTCGGCAAGCACGCCTTCCCCTACCCGTGCGAGGAAGTGGCGAAGCTCGGCATCCGGGGCCAAGTGCAACGCAGAGAAGCCCTGTTCGCGAATCAGCAGGCCCACCCGCTCGATCGTCTTGCGGGGGTAGCGCAGCCGGTCCAGAGCGGCGTCGGCCGAATCGGGGCGGACGAGATGGAGCAACGCCGCGAGCCGGACTTCGAGAGAGGCAGGCGCGTGTCCGGCCGCCGCGACCGCGGCTTCAAACGTGAGTTTGCCTGCGGGGGTGGTGGAGACTTCGGGAAGAAACTCCTCGAGCAGCCCGGTCTGATCGAGCAGCGCGAGCCCGGAATGCATCCGGGGCGAGAGGAGGATCTTGTTGAACTCCTCCCGGACCCGCTCGAGCGCGACCTTGCGAAAAATGGGCACGGTGGGCGCGATCGCCGCGAGGGTCGAGGAGTCGATCGTGAAGCCGAGCACCGCGGCGAACCGCACCGCTCTGAGAGCGCGTAGACCGTCCTCCGAGAACCGATCGTGGGCGGTGCCGACGCAGCGGATGAGCCCGGCGCTCAAATCTTCCTGCCCTCCGAAGGGATCCACCAGCCGCTTGCCCACCGGGTCGAAGGCCATCGCGTTGATGGTGAAATCGCGGCGAGAGAGATCTTCCCGGACGTCGGTGTGGAAGGCCACCGACGAGGGGCGACGACCGTCGAGGTAAAGGCCTTCACTTCGAAAGGTGGTGACCTCGACGGACTCCTGGCCAGAGAGAACGGTGACGGTGCCGTGCTGAAGCCCGGTGGGAATCACCCGCGGAAATGCCTGCTGCACCTGGGCGGGCAGCGCGCTGGTGGCGATGTCGAAATCCTTGGGGTGCTTTCCCCGGAGCAGATCGCGAACGCAGCCGCCGACCAGGTACGCCTCGTGGCCCTGCGCGACCAGTTGCTCGAGTACCTTGCTGACCGCCAGGGGAATGTCGGCAGCCTGGAGTGCGGGAGGGAGCACGGTCACGGAAAAACCAGAGTGAAACAGGAGAGCAGTGACCCCGGGGCAACTCGAACGACGGCCAAGACGTGACGTGAGATGCCATACCACTCGAATTCCCTCGAATTCAACACCGGCGACCTGCTTAATCGTCGTAGATTCAGCAATCGGGTCGGTCAAAGGAAATAGATCTCAGCTCACGCTGGAGAGGTTCCATAGCCCGCCGAAGAATACCTGTTCGATCACAGCATCCTGGTACTTTTGGGCATCGAAGGAGGTAGCGATCGATGTCAGAGGCAACGAAACGCTTTACCCACACGTTCGACGAGATCCCCGGTCCCTCTCGTGACGAGCCCGAAGCTTTTTCGGGCGATCTCCTGGGATTTCTGCACCGCGCCGCGGCGCAGTACGGAGACGTCTTCAGAATCTGGAGCGGAACGGGCTACGCGGTCGTCGTCCACCACCCCGACCACGCACGCCAGGTACTCAAGGCTCCCGCGGAACAGTATCACGCCGCCGAATTGCCGGTGATGGAGGTGCTGGAGCCAGTGATGGGGCACAGCCTCGTGACCACCGACGGTCCTTCCTGGCTGAAGCGCCGCAAGAGCAGGTCGACCTTTCGGACGAGCTGAGCGAAGTGACCTTCCGAGTGTTGATGGGTGCGCTCTTTGGCGAAGATGCCGAAGGCCTGAACCGCTCTCACGTCGACAACGAGTTGAACCGGCAGTT